>JBAUZZ010000089.1:0-2651 GCA_049585495.1 Chthoniobacterales bacterium
GTGCAACCCATCAACGCGCTGGTCGAACTTCAATTCCGAGTCATTCCCCAACAAAGTGACGGATCGCACGCGTGAACTGCCTGCAGTCAAAGCGAGTGAATGGATTGCGGCCTCTCCGTTAGACGGCCAAGCGAGTCCTATCGCGTAGAGCACATCGCCTTTGGTGGTAAACCTAAAATCCTCGGGTTTGTAGTTGGTGGTTTCGGTATCGTGGAAGGATCCAGCCGCTACTTTTGTAGGACCTTCGCCATATACTCTCCACGGACGAGTACCATACACCGCCTCGCCATTCACGTTCAGCCACGCACCAACTTCCAAGAGCACGCGCTGAACCTCATCCGGTATGGTGCCGTCTGAGCGCGGGCCAATATTCAGCAGTAGGTTTCCATTCTTGCTCACGATATCAATGAGCTGATGAACAATGAATTCAGGCGATTTGAACGTGTCGTCATTGATGTAACCCCAGGATTTGTTGCTCACGGAAGTATCGGTCTGCCAAGGCAATGGCCGAATATCGCCCAGTTGGCCACGTTCCAGGTCCAGCACCGCGGAGTGGTCTTGCATAGCGTAGTCTTTGTAATTGATCACGCCGATGTGATCGCCCCATTTCAACGAACTGTTGTAATAAAAAGCGGCAAAGCGCGTAAGGTTCGCCCGGATTGAGGGCTGCCCGATCCACCAATCGAAGTAGACGATGTCAGGCTCATATTTCTTGACCAGTTCCGCAGACCTCGCCATCCAATCGTTGGTCCACTCGGAGGAAACGTAAGTGAAATCGTTATTGAGGGGACTGCCCGACGGATTCATCAGCCAGTTATGGGCAGGGCCGTAGAGCATGCCATATTGCGGATCATTTACATCCGAAACAATAGTGCGGCCGGGCCCCATGAAGAAATTATGTTCCACTCGATGCGAGGACACTCCGAAATGCAATCCCAGTGCTCTCACGGCTTTGGCGAGCTCGCCAGTCGTATCGCGATGAGGGCCCATTTTGACGACGGTCCAGTCGCTCAGGCCGCTGTCATACATAGCAAAGCCATCGTGATGCTCCGCTACGGGCACGACATATTTTGCGCCGGCTTTCTTGAATAACTCGGCCCAGGCTGCCGGATCGAAGTGCTCGGCCTTAAACATGGGTATGAAATCTTTGTAACCAAATTTGTCCTGCGAACCGTATTTCTCTAGGTGATGCTTGTATTCGGGGGACCCGTTGACATACATCAATCGTGGATACCATTCACTGCCGAAAGCCGGAACGGAATAGGCTCCCCAATGAATGAAAATGCCAAACTTCGCATCCCTGTACCAAGCGGGGGCTTCGTAGGTCTGAAGCGATTCCCAGTCAGGCCGGAACGGGCCTTGATGGTCAGCCTGATCGATCTCGTTTAGAAGCGCGCCACGCGCGTCGTCATATTTGCTGCTCGCCTTCTGCCATATCTGATCAATTCTTTTCGGGTCCTCCGAGGCGGACGGAGCCGTCGAGGTCTGAGCACGCAGGAGAGAGGCCGCGACCAAAATGATCGCAATGGACCCAAGCCTTTGAACAAATAAACGTAACAGAGTCATTCCGGCCCCGGTGCACGAGGTAATGAATCAAGCGTGCTGAGTTTTGCCCAGGTCAAGCCATACAGAGCGACGAACAGAAAGCAGACCAAAGGAACGATAAATCCGACACGCATCGAGTGCTGGTCAGCGATGCGCCCCATAAACGGCGGAGCAATCGCTCCTCCGACAATGGACATGACGATCAGCGACGACCCTAGCTTCGTGTGTTCACCCAGGCCCCGTATGCCAAGTGCAAAGATCGTGGGGAACCCGACGGACATAAAGAAGAACGTGGCGAACATCGCGTACATTCCCGCCTTACCGCCGCCCATGGTGATTGCGACGAGCGCGACGTTAAAGCTCGAGTAGACCGCGAGCACGAAGTCCGGCCTGAACTGGCTAATCACTGCGCTGCCACAGAGGCGACCAACCATGAACAGACCAAAGCCGATCGCTCCCAGCCATTTTGAGGCCTGCAACCGTGTCACTCCTGGATCATTCTCAAGCACGTAATTGACAAAGAAACTGAAAATGCCAGTTTGGGCCGCTACGTAGAACGCCTGTGTCACAACGCCTAAAGTGAAATGCCGACGCCGAAACAAATCCCAGTTTCTTGAGACAAGAAGAAACGCTGCAACATAAGCGACGATCAGCAGGCCGTATTTCACTGGCAGGAGCAAGGCTTCATTCATTTGAAGCAAGGTCCAGACCATCCCGAGAATCGGCGCGATAAAAAAGTACAGCAGGGCGCAAATCGCCGCTAAGACAACACCGATGCCCGCCAATTGGGTACCCGAAGGCTTGATACGACTCGCGGCCTTTGATGGCGTGCGGCTTTCATCCTCAACATGCAAATCCGGGACGCTTGATACCGCGAAAATGATGACCAACAGAACCACGAATATTCCGATGCCCAGGTATGGTGTAGAAATTCCGGAGTTGCCGCGTGCTTCCACCGAGAAAACAAAATAGCCACCGACAATAGGTCCGAGGATCCAGCCAACACCGTTAAATGTCTGTGCGATATTGATGCGCGTCGCCCCGGTTTCGGGTGCCCCGAGCACCGTAGCATATGGATTGGCGATCGTCTCGAGGCACGTCATACC
>JBAUZZ010000090.1:0-2794 GCA_049585495.1 Chthoniobacterales bacterium
TAGGGCGCCTGGCTCAGGCGCCGGGGCAATCCGCTCACAGCGTCGCAGCGGCTGGGCCAGCCGCCCTACAACTGACGCTAGAATAGGGTCGGTTCCGGATCGGAGATAATATTTTGATGATTAAGAAAATTGTCGGTTATCACGTGATGCACGTCGTGCGTGGCGGCAGACAGTGTTTTCACCAGCGCGAGCAGTTCCTCTTCTTGTAAAACCCGGGTTTCGGCTTCTTCAACATTTACTACATTCGCAAAGAACGCATACCAATCGAGCCGCCTGATTTTACGTAACAGATCGTAGAGAAAATTCAGCGCACCCTGTGCGTTTGGTGAACTAACCGACAGAGAAGCGTTCAACAGCTCAGTGCATCGTTGGAGGCAATGGGTTACCGACCGAGGAAATTCCCGGTTTTGCCATAAGAATTCCAACACTGGGGCCGCCTCGGAACGAGTCTGATAGATCCGGCGATAAGCATCGCGGGATCCGACAAGGCGTAGGAATGCCGACAACTTGGTTTCCAGGGGATGCGAACCCCGGATCCTTTGGGTCAGTGATAAAACGATTGTACGGGTCGCATTTGCCGTATCGATGGCCCGTTCAAGGAACTGTCCTAGCTCACAGAACCGCCAGCCGTCATCTGCCAACATCGATAACTGGGCCGTGGCAAAAAATTGTGGGACGAGCGCCACCACTGCTTCCGCCAGCCGTCTCGTCACTCGGCGGGCATCCGACTCATTGGGTTCCTCGCGAAGCCGATTACGCAGGAAGTGACCCCGAAGACTTGCGAGCGGAGCCCACGCTTCCGGGCTGATTGTTTCTCTTAACGAGTTGGCATTGCTAAGCGCCATCTTCACCATTGAACCGACGGAGCCTGCGTCGGCCGGATCCAGCATCAGGCGGTAGCGCTCGTTCACGTTTGTCATGCTTCGCCGCCCCGGTTTACCCGGATTTTCAAGGGGTGGGAGCAGCTGATTCCAAACTGGCCGATAAAGCTTGCGCTCGGCCGAATTTAATTCCTCCATCTCGATTGTCTCAACCACCTGAATCATCTTCGAGACGTTAAGTCCGCGCTCAAGATACCGGCCAAGCCAATAAAACGCCTCGGCCACCCGGCTTGTAACCTGGCGACTCGGAAGCAGCGCAGGGCGGCGAAAGCTTGATTCGACGGCTTGCGAAACTGAAAATTCCCGGATCACCCAGGTATCCTTGCCACCTCCGCCGTGCTCGGATTCCGTGCGGCCGTTCTCCAACGAAGAGACCCGCGTAAGGGCCCCGGGGAAAACGTCGAAGGTATGGTCGGCGCGCATGCCGTAAACGATAAAGTCCTCTAGACGCTGGGCCCTTCGGCCGTCCACGACGCAAAGCGTGCCAACGGTGTCATTGGCCGGTTGGGCAACGAACATGTGCGGTGAGCGGCGAATCTCACTCCGTAGCTCGACAATCGAACTGTCGTTATCAGTCACGGTGAGAAATCGTTCTCCGGTCAGGCTTCGGATTTGGAAGCGGTCGAGATTTTCGAGCACCATCTCTCGCTGATCGAGATCACCCAGCCAATAGGTCTGGATCGTCGGCAAGATCGGCCATTCGCCCAGGTAGAAGCGCACGATAGTGTTCGAAAAATGGAGCAGGCTTCGGTCGTCGGCCAATTGCGCACCTACGCTGTTGACCAGAGCCGCCGTACCTTTTCTTACGCAATGAATCAACCCGGGTACGCCAAAGCGGCTGTCCCGCATAAAGACCAACGGATCTAACCAGGCATCCGCAACCCGCGTATAAACGACGTCGACCCGTTCCAGGCCGGACACGGTTTTCAGAAACAGGGCGTCATCTAAAACCACCAGATCTCCTCCCTGGACCAACGGTATTCCCATGCGCCGGGCTAGAAAGCTGTGTTCCGAATAGACCGCGCTACTGAGCCCGGGAGTAAGTAGGACAGCGGCTGGATCCCTGCGGGAAGCGACGCTACGGAGCCGGATCAAAATCTCGGTGGGAACATCGGCGATCGACTCGACCGGCCGGTTCTGAAATATTTCTGGCAGGACCCGCGCCAGAAGACGCCGATTTTGTATCATGTAGGATAACCCCGACGCATGGCTGAAATAGTGGTTCTTGATCGCCAGTCTCCCTTCAACGTCTCGCGAGAGGCAGAGACCGCTGAGGTGGAGATACTGATCGTTGGACGGTCGCAGTCCAACTGCGCTTCGTTGAAAGTGCGGACTTCCGAGAATCAGTGGAATGGGCAGGGTACCCTCCTTGAGGATTTCCCGCTTGGCGTAGACATCCTTCAGGAGTAGTTCGAAGGCCTTAACCCGTTGCTGAAAGCCGCGGACGATCAGATCCCATTCCTCGCTTAGAAAAATTTGAGGCAGCAAGTCGCAAAACCAGGTGTTCCGTCGTTCCTCCGTGGGCAATTCAAAGGTGATACCGAGTTCGCGGAGGGTTGCGTCGAGGCGTTCCTCCAGTTCTCTGATATCGGCCGCGCTCGACTGGCCCAGCCGGTACAATAGAGGATGATAGGCAGGCCGTGGGCGTCCGCGGGAATCTAGCACCTCGTGCCAGCGTTGCGTGAGCGATGGACGATTTCCTTCCATCTGATGCAAAATTTGCGTTAACCGGAAAAACGACAAGGCGCAAGGCTAGATTGAGGCGCCGGAATGGAGAAACCGCCCGGAGCAGCTTTGTAGGGCGGCTGGGTCAGCCGCCGGGCAATGGCTCCTTCCCGGCGCCTAAGCCGCCGCGGCGCCTGAGCCAGGCGCCCTACAACTCATCTCAGCTTTCAGTTGCACAACTTCATAGT
>JBAUZZ010000091.1:0-3549 GCA_049585495.1 Chthoniobacterales bacterium
CGATGGGCCTGGTCCGACAGATTAACATTCCGGGTCTTCGAATTCAGCGGATGTTTTCTTGGGCCCTGCCCAGCGGCGAGCTTGGAGGACTCCCTGATGAGTTCTATCAGTTCGCCAATTCGATCCGAAGCGAGCTATCCGCAGTGAGTGTCCGCCCCTTAAAAGAGGCTGCCTAAGAACCGAAACGGTGATCTTGGGTAAGAGTTGGCAATTGTCCTCCAGAACGATTCCGGCCATCTATCGTGCTGCCTGATATGGGATCAGAACATCCGATTACCCCTTAAGGGTGCCTGAGACCATAGTCTTTCTAAAAAGGTTGTTTATGAGATTAATCAAGGGTTCAGTTGCCGGTCTGGTCCTGGCCGGCATTCTAACGATGATGCCCGCGGCTGCATTTGCTCATGGGGGCGCAGGTGGTGGAGGCGGCGGCCATGGCGGGGGAGGTGGCGGCCATGGTGGGGGAGGCGGTCACGGATTTGGCGGGGGAGGAGGAGGACACGCTTTTGTCGGTGGGGGCGGTCACGGATTCGGTGGTGGTCACGCATTTAGCGGGTTCAACGGCCGTGGCTTTAGTCCGGTAATCAGCGGGACGCGGGGATTTTCTATCAGTCGATTTTCTGGTCGCGGAGATCACGGCCGCTTTGGTGACCGTGGCTTCCGTGGACGCGATCGCGACTTTCACAATCGTCGCTTTCGCGATTTTGACGGGGGCTTTTTCGGTTTCGGCGCTAGCGGCTTTGGATATCCAGATTACTACGACGTCTACCCCTATTCGTACTACGACAACAATGAGTATTTAAACATCGAGCGTGCGGTTCAGGAAGAGTTAACCGAGCTAGGCTACTACAAAGGCCCGGTTGACGGCATGATCGGTCCCGAAACACAGAGAGCGATCCGCTGGTTCCAATCCGTCGATAAAATACCGGTTACCGGTCGGATCGACAACGCAACATTGAAAGCGCTGCAGATGAGTTAGCTGCACAGAATTGATTGCTTAGCTGTCTGATGCTTATCCGGTTGTTTCAGCAAACCCCAAGGGGTAGTGTAATCGGGTGGCTCGCCCGACGTTTCCCAAAACCTTGCGCGAATTTCAGTCGCAGTTCGCCACCGAAGAGGCTTGTCAAAAGTACTTGGCCGCCAGCCGCTGGCCGGATGGTTTTGTGTGTCCTCGATGCGGGAACCGGAGTGCTTATGAATTGGTGAAGCTGAGACGCTGGCAATGTGCCGGTTGCCGGCACCAAATTTCGGTGACCGCACAGACCATCCTTCATAACACAAAGATGCCGCTGACGGTCTGGTTTTGGGCTGCCTACCTGATGACCACCGATAAACACGGGATCTCGGCGTTGCTGTTGCAGCGCCAGCTTGGTCTGCGACGATACGAGACAGCATGGATGCTGCTTCACAAGTTCCGCCGGGCTATGGTCAACTTAGAACGCGAGTCGCTGCGCGGCAAAGTGGAAGTCGACGAGACTTGGATTGGCGGTACTCAAGCCGGATTGCGGGGAAGCCGGCAACTGAAGGGGCGGAAAGCCGCGCTGGTCCTGGTGGCCGTGGAGAAACGTGGCCGGGTAACAGGGCGTGCTCGGATGGCTCTGATCCCGGATTTCAAAAACACAACGCTTCTCGCTTTCCTGAAACAAAATGTGATGCCGGGTTCCACCGTATACACTGACGGCCTCAAAACCTTTGCGGGGCTGCAGGAAGCCGGCTTTGAGCATGTGACTCGTACCCAACCCTTACGAATCGAACTGCGGAAAGGTGTCAAGTCCGTGCTGCCTTTGGCAGACCGCGCCATCGGCAATCTCCAGCAATGGCTGATCGGGACCTATCACGGCGTGAGCCGCGATCAGCTCCAGGTTTACCTTGATGAATTCGTCTTTCGCCACAATCGACGCAGGCAGCCCATGGCGGCGTTCCAAACCTTGCTCGGCCTCGCGACCGGACGTAAGCCCACGTCATATAACGAGATACGGGGCGGCGCGGACCTCTCAACGCCGTCCAACAAAGACTGAGCGCTATATATTGGGGTCCGCTGAAACAACCGGATAAGCATAAGCTGTCTAATTCGATAAGACTCTGCGGGGTACATCTCTGCAGAATTTTTAAGGGTGCGAAGTCGAAGCTAAGCGGATTTTCTGGCTTGCGATCCATCCCTCCATCGAGGGTTCGATGAACGCCGCGTCGGACTTGGTTGGCCGGGAGCTGAGCAGCACGGCCCCCGACCGCAGACGGAGCTTAGCAAACGAGGTTTTATGGTTAGCATCGAAGAAACAAACAGAAACAAGCTTGGGAACCCCAGGCGACCTGACCCAGGAAAGGGCACTGACGAGATGCCTCAGAAGATCATTGACTTCGAATCGGGTCGCAAAATGCTGGAAAAGGCCTGGTTAGAGAAAGAGCAAATTCGTGCGAGGCTCGTGAAGCGCAGTCGTTTGCCGGGTAGCCTACGATTGCAGGCGGACGCAGTGGTCCTGTGCGTCGGGCAGAATGAAGTCCGGAGCGTGAGAAGGAGTCTTTTTGCACAACTTATTCTCTCATAAACGCCTGGAACAGAACGAGACTTCCTTCCCTCAGCCGAACTTCGGATTTTAGGTTAAAAGAGGCTGCCTAAACCGAAACGGGGATCCTGGGTAAGAGATGACAATTGTCCTCCAGAACGATTCCGGCCATCTATCGTGCTGGCTGATATGGGATCAGAACATCCGATTACCCCTTAATGGTGTCCGAGACCATAGTCTTTCTACAAAGATTGTTTATGAGATTAATCAAGGGTTCACTTGCCGGTCCGGTCTTGGCCGGCATTCTAGCGATGATGCCCGCGGCTGCATTTGCTCACGGGGCCGGCGGTCATGGCGGGGGAGATGGAGGACACGCTTTTGTCGGTGGTGGCGGTCACGCATTTGGCGGATTCACTGGCCGTGGCTTTAGTCCGGGGTTCAGCGGGACGCGAGGGTTTTCTACTAGTCGATTTTCTGGTCGCGGAGATCACGGCCGCTTTGGTGACCGTGGCTTCCGCGGACGCGATCGCGACCATCGTGCCTTTTTTCAACAGTTTGCCTGGCCTGTTTCTTGGTATCCCTACGATCCTTACGATTACTCCTATTTGGATTACGGACCGGATAACGACTATCAATATGGGGACAATTCAGCCTCGTCTGTGCAACCGGAATCCTTCGGAACCGCCGTCGACCATGGCCCGGTTGTCGTCAGGATCAACACAGGCAACTCCCGGCCCATGGATTCAAGGGCCAATACTGCGTACATCAGTAGCGGCTACAGTTCGACCGACGCAGCAGGGCAACAAAGAATAGTTATGCAGGATCCGAACGAGAAAATCGGACCGCGAGCCGATCCAAGGACCTTCGTTCCTCCGGCGGTCCCGCAACCGACTCAAACGGCTGCAAAAGGCACTCAGACAACGCCACAAGCGCAGACCGGGACCTTTGGTAACCTTGTGCTGGTCAGCTGGCTTGAGGACGCTGGAAAGGATGTGATCTATGTCCAAAATACCGAGACGAACGACGTTCAGAAGATCACCTCCGAGCC
>JBAUZZ010000092.1:0-4448 GCA_049585495.1 Chthoniobacterales bacterium
TGGAAAAATACCTGCCCTCGGGCCAGCTGGCACGCCGCATTGAGACCACTCGTGTAGTCACAGACGACAAAGGTCGTTCCATCCCCGGCAATCTGACCGTGCGCGGTCCGCGGGACGATTCTGTGACCGATCTCGATGGCTCGCGGATCAAGCACGATGTGGCCTATGCCGATCGCGAATTTACTCCAGAGGGTCTTAGAGAAGTCTCGGCTCCGCGCGCCCTGCCCGAATAGGCGTCGCAACCACTTTTGCAAAATTTTTTGCAAGGCGCGTAATTTGGCGGCGACGGAGCGCCACCCTCCAAAGGATCGGGCTCAAATTTCAAATCGGCTTGTAGGGCGGCTGGGTCAGCCGCCGAATTTCATGATTTGGATTTAATTAAAAACCACGGATCCGAAGACCCACCCAAATTAAGCCCGAAACTATCACTAAAAGCAGAGCAACGCGGATTTCGCCGCTGGCAGCACGCCAATCGAGCGGCCGTTGTCGCGCGCTTGACCACGGCCGGAGCCGTGGCACCAGACGACGGACAGCTGCTGAATAACAAGCATACTGCTCGGGGAACTTTTGCCGCAAAAACTCTTCTTCAGCCGGGATGATCGAAACATAGAGCACAGCGAAAGTTAACCCATACAGCAGGAGCATCCAGGGATCGCCCAAAAAGCCCACAAAGCCCAACCCCAAAATCATACTCCCGAGGTAAATCGGATTGCGCAGATAGGCATAAGCTCCTCCGGTAGCCAACTCAGCCGCTTCAATCGTCGCGGTTCGGGTATGCCTGCCCGCGCTTGCTGCACCCCACGCGCGGAGGGCCAGTCCCGCCAATACCAGCGCAATCGAAAAAAACCTCACCGCGAAATCGAAACGCCCGTAGTAATGGCCCGGTTGAACCAGGAGGCTGCCTATCACCGCGGCCAACAGCCCAATAAAAGTGCGGTGCGAGAAAACCCGTCGCCCAAATCTGCTATCAACCGGTGCTGGTTTTGCTTCTTGTTCCTTGGCCAAGCGTGCAGTGTTCATGGTTACTAACGAAACCTAAAACGCAAACTCAAATCGCGTCTCGCGTCCAGACCCCATCCACCAACCGCAGAATTCCCAGCGGATTGGCGTTCTGGAGTGCCTCCGGTAGAAATTGATCCGAAACGTTCTGATACGACACCGGTCGGAGAAATCTGCGGATAGCCAAGGTACCGACCGAGGTGGTTCGCGTGTCCGTAGTAGCCGGGAAAGGTCCCCCATGCTGCATGGCGTGACAAACCTCTACGCCAGTCGGGAACCCGGAGAACAAAATGCGCCCGGCCCGCTCCCGCAGAAGCGGTAACAGTTGGTGAATCAAGGCCGTATCACCTTCTGCTCCGTGAATCGTCGCCGTCAGCTGGCCGTGAAGGCATGCAGCTACTCCAAGGAGCTCGTCTGGGTCACTACACACCACAACGATTCCGGTCGGGCCAAAAATCTCTTCCTGAAGCCCCTGATCCTTCAGAAAGGAAGCGCCGTTAACAAGGAAGAATGTTGCGCGCGGTTTTCGCTCCGTCTCTGCGGGCGGCTGGCCGACCGGCTCCGAACCGGCTTTATTGCGCCGTAATCGCTCCGTACCCTGTTGCCAGGCGTCCAGGATCGCGGTGCTCAGCATTGTTCCGCTCGGCACTTCCTGGATCCTTTGCCCAGCTGCTTGCACGAATCGATCCAGCGACGGCACACGCTGTGTTACCAGGATTCCTGGATTCGTACAGAATTGGCCGACACCCAGAGTCAGGGACTCAACCCAGCCCCGCGCGATGGCATCGGCCCGTTCAACAAGCGCCCCCGGCAGAACAAAAACCGGATTGATGCTGCCCATCTCGGCATAGAATGGAATCGGTTCGGGACGGCTGACCGCCAGGTCAAACAAGGCTTTACCGCCGCGATAGGACCCAGTAAAGGCAACCGCCTTGACTGCAGGATGAAGGACGAGCCCCTGTCCGACCTGATATTCCTTCCCCTGAAGCATTCCGAACGCGCCTGCGGGAATTCCACATTGCTGGATCGCCTCAAGCACGCATACCGCGGTGAGTTCACTCGTTCCCGGATGAAGGGGGTGGGCGCGCACAATCACCGGGCAACCGGCACTCAACGCGGAGGCGGTGTCGCCGCCTGCAACAGAAAATGCCAAAGGAAAATTGCTAGCGCCAAAGACAGCCACTGGGCCAATAGGCTCGTTGGCGAGCCGGAGATCGGGCTTGGCAGCAGGTTTGCGGCTTGGGTCCGCCCGATCGATGCGGGCGTCGAGCCAGGAGCCCTCTTCAACCCAGTTCGCAAAAAGCCGAAGCTGGCCCGTCGTTCGCGCGGTTTCACCGCGTAGTCGCGATTCTGGCAGTGCCGTCTCTTGCTGCGCGCGCCCAACGATCTGATCGGCTGCTTCATCTATTCCTTGGGCGATGCTCCGCAGAAATTCAGCACGCTGTCGGAGCGGCAGAGCGCGATAATCCGAAAGCGCCGCCTCGGCCGCGCGGGCGGCGCCGGCGATAGCTTTTGCCCCGGCAGCGTAGAAAAGTCCTGGCAGGGATTTTCCAGACGATGGATCGGTCGCCGAGAAAGTCGACTCCCCCTGAATCCAAGCCCCATCGATCAAGTTTCCACCCCTCAACTGATAGTCAGGTCCGCTCATACTCCTGATACTGTTGATCGATTGCAGCCGCGATGCCATTCAGAAAGAGTGACAGCAAGATAGAGAGTGTCAGTGGTCAGCAAGAAAGTGTCAGTGGCGCCAAAGAAGGGGCGTGGGTGGCAGCGAGAAATGTCCAGGGAACTAGCTGAACGTGGTGGCATGATTTCGTTGACGGTGGCACTAAGGGTCTCGCACGCAAGCGCAGATTTTAGTCCGATTTTTTTAGTCCGATTTAATCCCAAATTCCGGAGTTCCGGCGGCTGACCCAGCCGCCCTACAAGCCAATCTCGCAATTTGGGTTAATAGCCCACCTCTGCGGAAGCCGACAACTGACACTTTCTTCCCTGCTGGCACTGACACTCTCTTTTGCTGCCACTGACACTCTCTTCTTACCGACCACTGACACTTTTCTCTCGCGTAATCCCCCGCACCAACATTTCGACGTGCCCCCGAATCAATTCATCTGCGTCCACCTCCCAGGGGAATTCAGGCTGCGACAAGAAAAGCGAAACGAGGCCGTGCACACCTGCCCAGTGCTGTTGGGCAACACGGTCTACGTTCGGCTCCGCGACGACACCGGCATCGACCGCGTCAGCGACGAGATCGAGCAGGCAGTGATAGGCTCTTTCTCCGGGAGCGTCCGGATCGGTCTTTCCTGGCGGACAGACCTGCCCTTGGTGCACAATGAACGTCAATTCGTACTCGTGCGGATGTCCTAAACCGAAAGCGATATAGGCGTGCGCGGCCGCGCGCAAAGCTTGGAGCGGTGCGAGCTTTTGCGCTTTGATGGCTTCAAACTCATGGATCAGTCCGGTGAAGGTCTCCGCGCAGATCTCTCGTAAAATTGAGTTCTTGTCTGGAAAGTAGACATACAAAGCGGTGGATGAAATACCGATCTGTGAAGCGATTCGACGAATCGTTGCCCTGGCGTAGCCTTCTTCGAGGAAAACGCGCTTGGCAACTTGCAGAATTTCGGAGCGTCGTTCAGGCCCTTCGCCCTTTCGCTTGCGCCGCATTTTTGGGCGAGGTCTTGTTTTCATACCGGGCCTACCATTGATAAACGAGAGGGCCGTTCACTGTAAGCACTACCGAGACGTTTGCATTCACGATTGGCTTTTCAAGACGCCGGTTCGCAAGCAACCTGACGAAGAACGCCTGGACCGGACAGGTGTGCCGTCTCTGTTCTGTTGCTTCCCGTTGACGGCAAGCCACCTCGGCCAGAATGATTGAGGTCTGGGGCGATCGTCTGGGAATGCTGGCGAGCTCGGGCGAGAGTGCAAGAATTGAGGCTTGTCTGAATTTCATGGTTCGCTCCGCTAGTAACAATCATTGATAAGTAATCGTTGATCTGTTATCGTTGATAATATAAGAGGAAACGGGTGTCAAGCGGTTTTTGTTATCAATGATAACTTTGAGCTCGCCTCTTGCTTCGATTCTGGGTGCCTTGTGGACGGCAGGCGCTGTGTTTCTCCGAAACGACCCAGGCAGCGGAAGGCCAGGATGCTGATCTCGGGGCGGAGTCCTTTGAGAGCTCATTGTCACGCGCCTTCAGCGCTTGATCGTCTATTTATTATTTATACCGATTCCTAGGGCTAGCGCTCTTATGCTTATCCGGTTGTTTCAGCACTTCGCCTCTGACGTCCACATATTGTGTCGGTTATCGACCACGAGCGGATACGTGGGGCCTTGCTGAAACAACCGGATAAGCAAAAGAGCGCTAGCCCTAGGAATCGGTATAAATAGACGATCAAGCGCTGAAGGCGCGTGACAATGAGCTCTCAAAGGACTCCGCCCCGAGATC
>JBAUZZ010000093.1:0-12439 GCA_049585495.1 Chthoniobacterales bacterium
GCGATGCCGCACCAATTCGGGGCACCTTTAAGGGCGCCGGGTCCCAGTCGATGAAGGTCCACGTGAAAATGCGACGGCTCCGGAAGGCCACAAACGTCAAGAAATTCCCGATTGAGCGGAATGCGGGTTCCACCGAGGCGCCCGATGCAGGCGACGAGACAAAAGGGTAAACCAGGGATGCGCGTGCAAATCGAGAATTGCATGAGGTACACCTACGCGAGGCCAGTGGGATTCTCGCCGCATTTAATCCGCCTTTATCCGCGCACCGATCAGTCTGTAGTCACGCACAAGCTGCGGACCACGATAAACATCCCGAGTGACATTCAGTATCGGAGGGATCTTTTTGATAATCTAACCGCGAACTGTTTTTTTCCACAACCGGCCGAGACCCTCGAAGTCCGGGTTCAGTTGGAGGTGGAGCTTTGGCCCAGGAACCCGTTTCATTTCCTGCTGGCGCCGAACGCAATCGAGATGCCATTCCAGTATAGCGACGACGAGAATAATATCCTTGCTCCATTCCGGTTCATTGCACCGGAAGAGGATGCTGACACCGAGGAGCTTTGGCACCTTCCGGGAAAACAGAATACGGTAGAGGCATTGGTTGATCTCGTGTCAACGCTCCACCGTGAAATCGCGTACGAAACTCGCATCGAGGGCGAAGCGCGTCTCCCGGCCAGGGTTCTGGAGCTCCGGTCGGGCGCCTGCCGGGATACGACCCTGCTCTGCGCCACGATTCTACGGAGGAACGGTTTGGCGGCTCGAGTCGTCAGCGGGTTCCTCTGCGAGTTCCACGTCGATGTAAAAGATCGGCGGGCTGAGAGCGGCCTGCATGCTTGGGTTGAGGTTTATTTGCCTGGAGGCGGATGGGTCGGTCTCGATCCAACGAACGGGACTTTTTGCGACCATCGTTTCATTCCGGCCGCGGTTGGCGCCAAGATGCTGGATATAGCACCGGTCACGGGAAGCTACTTTGGCGACGAACGTGTGCCCGGGCGCTTTGACTCGCACCTTGATCTAAGTCTGATGACCGAGAAGGATCTTTCTAAAATCGCTGCTCACGTTGAGCAGACACTCGCTGCTGAAAAGATCTCGCTCACGATGGGAGGAGAACCGACCTACATTCCGGTAAATCCCGAGGGCGCGGAGTGGAACTTTGCCGCGACCGGTCCGACAAAGATTCACTATGCTTACGAATTCGCCGACCGGGTAGCAAAGGAGATTTGGCCCGGAGCAATTGTGCTCTACACCCCAGGGAAGCTCTATCCCGGGGAAATGAACCCACGCTGGGCGCTGAACGTGCTTCGGGCTAATGCACCCTTTCTGGGTCTCTCGCCTGGTTCAACCAGGCTAAGGATTAACGAGAAGTGGACCCGCACACTCCGGGACCGTCTCGTCGAGAGATTGAGCATCGAGAACAGATGGCTACGTGCGGTAGATTCGCGGACGCCCCGGCGCCCAGCCTGGGTACTGCCGCTCGATTGCAACGAGGAAAAATGGAGTGCTGAAAAGTGGAACCTGCGCCGCCTGGAGTTGATTCAGGCTGAAGGGCCAGCCGGGCTGCGCCTTCCCTTACAATTCCTGCCGGCAGACAGCACCAAACGCGCGCTGGTGCTCGAGCCGCAAACCGATCATCTGGACGTTTTCCTCCCGCCCTTACTGACCGCTCCGCTGGAACACCTGGTTCGTCTGATGCTGGAGCTAGCCGGTGAGGAGTGCGACATCCGATGGCAGGGCTACATCCCTCCGGATTTGCCGCCTACTTGGGAACGAATCGGATTCACCGCGGACCCAGGCGTCTTGGAAGCAAATCTGCCGCCTTGCACTACATGGGCAGAATACCAGGACTGGTTGGAGAAACTTGACTCGATCGCCGTTGAGATTGGGCTGCGAAGCTACCGGGAAGGAGCTCAGCAATTCGGGACCGGCGGCGGCAGCCACTTGCTGTTCGGCGGCCCCACAATTGAGCAAACCCCTTTCTTCGACCGACCATGGTGGCCCGCTTCAATCTCGCGTTATTGGCAACGACACCCTGCTCTCTCTTACCTGTTCAGTGGTCGGTACGTCGGCACTGCCTCGCAGGCGCCACGGCCAGATGAAAGCGGACATGCGCTGCTTGATCTTGAACTGGCCTATCGCCAACTCGAGTCGCTGGCTCCGGGAGATTCTCGACAGGAGATTCATGAAACATTGCGTCATCTCCACACCGATATTTCCGGAAACACGCACCGGAGCGAAATCAGTTTTGATAAATTTTGGACTCCTCCGAACGGATGTCTTGGACTGGTTGAGTTCCGCGCAATCGAGAGCTTTCCCCATGTAGAATGGTCGGCAGCGGTCGCGCTGCTGTGGCGGGCGCTAATTGTGTATTTGCTCAAACAACCGGTTCGAACGGCGCTTCTGGATTGGGGATCGGAGTTGCATGACCGCTGTTTCCTGCCTACCGCACTTTGGATGGATCTGACCAGTGTTCTGAGCGACCTGGCTCAGTTCGGGTTCGGCTTCGAGCCAACCCTGTTTCGCGACATCTGGGAGTGGCGCTTCCCAGCGCTGCTGGAGATCGACGGGTTATCGGTCCGCCGAGGACTCGAAGCCTGGCCGCTTCTCGCCGAGACGCCCAGTGTGGGCGGCAATACCAGCCGTTTCGTAGATACATCAGTTGAACGCCTTGAATTCGCGGTCACTGCCGATTTTCAACAGATTCATAATGTGTTCGTGAATAGTCGGGAGCTCTCCTTCCGTTCGCTTTCACCAAAGGAATCGGTGGCGGGTCTTTGCTATCGCAGCTCTGCACTTTACCCCTCGCTGCATCCGCAGTTGGAAATACAGCTGCCACTCTGGGTGACTGTGATCCACAGAAGCACTGACAAAATTACCAATCAGCTCTGTTTGCGAGCCGGCGAATCCACATTCGCGCCAGAACAGAAAGAGCCGTTCCATCCCGCCGAGCCGTGTGAACCGCCTGCGCCAGGAATGTGGACTTGCGATTTGCGGATCGAGAAGTCGCTCTTCGGCAAGGAGTAATTACGAATTCTTAGCCGGCGTCGCTCATCCGCCTCGGCGAGGAGCGATACTTGGAGTTTGGGAATTTTCCGCGAAGCGTGCCGGTCCGCTCGGAGAGCTGACCCTATCCCAGCTTGAGGCTTCCTTTTTTGACGCCGGCTAAGTCAGGGAAACGACGACCTTTCCAACTTGAGCGCCTGTTTCGATATATTGATGGGCCGGTATATATTCCTCCAAGCCGTGAAACACGCGATCGATCTTTGCGCTAAACGACTTTGAGGCAAGCCCTCTGCTAATAAACTTCTTTGCCCTTGCCGTTGCCTGCAGGTTGACGGGTAGACCCAACCTTGAATTTCCTGTGAAATCGAAGACCTTGAATCCGGCATGGAGTTTGACTCCGCGCAAGAAGCAAGCGCCGAAAGGCAACGACGTTGCGCCAGCCTTGCCGCCGAGTGCTCCGTAAACAATGACCTGACCAAGCCGTTTCGTCGCCCAAACTAACTCTTCGAGACCAGGGCCTGCAACGGCATCGTAAACCAGGTCCGCTCCGAGGCCATCGGTGATCTCGACGATTGTTTTCCGCACATCGCAATCGCCTAGCACGAGGACATGCTCGGCGCCTGCGGCAATCAGCCCGGGCACTTTTGCCACGGATCTTGTCAACGCGATGCCTCTGGCGCCAATTTTCTTGACCAGCTGAAGGGCCGCAATTCCGGTGGATGAGCTGGCCGCGGTAACAACCACAAATTGACCCCGCTGCAGCTCAGCTAGCTCCACCAAGGCAAAGTAGGCGGTAAAGAGGCCCGTGTTGACCGCCGCCGCTTCGATCGGACTCAGATTCTTGGGATAAAGTAAGAGGGCGCGGTCGGGGTAGAGGATCGCCTCGCCGTGCGCGCCATAGTCCAGCAATGAGACTGCCGGAAAAGTTGAGACCCCATCGCCGACCTTTAACCCGACAGCCTTTGGCCCAACGGCTTCGATAGTGCCCGCTGCATCATATCCAATCTTGGCGGGGAATATCGGATCTTCGACATATCCGCCTTCTCGCCAGAGAACATCTGTCCGGCTCAAACCGATTGCCCTTACCTTGACCACGACCTCGTTTCCTTTCGGTTCGGACAGCGGGACTTCATCGGTCCTCAATACGCCTGGCCCCCCGGTCTGATTGAAGCGGATTAGTTTTCGTGTCGCATACATACGCAGATTGCTCGTCTTCGAAGCCAGTTTCCGAGTAGAAGCCAGGCCGGAGTTCCTATCCGACCACTCGGCGGATTTCACAATCCAACCAGACTGAGAAGACCGACTCTCAAAAACAGCACGCACCCGTTCGCCCAGATTCCTCGACAAGACTAATGGCGTATGCGTCTCGCGCTACTCTCCAGACGAGTAATTCTGGGTTACTCGAAAGGGTAATCAAATCTTGCTTTTGGAAAGAAACAATCTGTGCGAGACTGGGCGGTTTACTGCCGAGGGTCAGCTTGAAGAATCGCCGGGCAGAATTTTCCCCAACGGACGACGCGTCGCTGCGCGAGGACAGTGGACGCAAGGCCAGTGAGGTTCTAAAGCAGAGCCTAAAGGCACTAGCCGGCGATCAGGAGCTGGGCACCTTTCTCGATCATATCTTGGCCGTCCTCACGGAACAACTCGGAGGACTGACGTCGAGCCTCTGGCTCCTGGACGGCGATAAGCGCCACTTCTGTTTGCATTCGATCTGCGAGGGCGGACGGGTGGTAGCAGCCGAGGAATCCGGACATCCGTTCGCTCAAAAGCCGTATCAAATATCAAAGGCCGGCCCGACCTGGAGCGCGATACAAGCGAAACGTCCCTTCGTTCAATACGACCCGGCTAGCGACGCGGGCTATTTTCCGCCGGTCCAGCGAGCGCTCTTCGCCAAGCTGGGCGTCCGGGCCTTGGTTTGGTTGCCACTGGTTTTCGGCGACGACCTTATCGGAGTACTGGCTGTTCGGATGTCGGAAGAGCGCCCGGTGGACGACGAGGCACTCGAGCTCGCTCACGCATTGGCGCAACAGGTGACCGTTGCCCTTGAGCTAACCAGGCTGGCCGAGCAAGCCAAACAGGCTGCTATTGCCAATGAACGGGAGAGGCTGGCCAACGAACAAGCTTCTAAACTTTCCAAGACAAACGCGGCTCTTAAGCAAAGCCTCCAGGCGTTGGCGCAAGATCCTGATCTAAACAGTTTTCTTGGCCACCTACTCGTCGAAATGGCTCACCAATTTCAGACGAATGCATCGGCGGTCTTTATCATAGAACGCCCGAAACGAAGATTGTTTCCACACCTTATCTACGAAAATGGCCGCCTGATTCGGGGGGAGGATTCCGACCACCCGACCGTAAAGAATCCTCGCGTGTTTGCGGAGGATGACCCAGTCTGGCTCGCGTTTTGCCGCAATGAACCGATCATTCGCCGCAATCCCCAATTGGATACCACCTTAGGTTGGACGGAAGCTCACCGCGCCTACTACACCAAAAAAGGGATTACGGGAATTCTCAATGTGCCGCTCATCTTCAGTGGCGAAGTGGTTGGGACTCTTGCGCTACAGTTTTGTGATCAGCGGAACATTGAACAAGAGGCGGTCGAACTTGCGCAGAACTTTGGCCTGCAAGCAACCTTGGCGCTGCAGCTGACCAAAATGGCCGAGCAGTCAAAACAAATTGCGATTGCCAAGGAGCAGGCGCAGTTCGCACGCCAGAAGGCAGCAGAATTGGGCAGGGCGAATGAGGCGTTGCGCGCGTGTCTGGATGCTCTAGCCTCTGTGCCGGAACTGGATGAATTCCTCGGGCAAGTGATGGCCGCTATGACGCGACAACTGGGTGCGGCGTCGTCTGTTTTGCGATTGCGCAATTTCGAACAGAACGTTTTGACCTTGGACCTTGTTTATCAAGACGGTCGAGTGATGACTCCTGCGGAAGCGAAGTATCCGGCAGACTTGCAAATGATTCCGCTTGATGAGCGACAGCTCAACCTATTAAAAGAACCGGCCGCTGTCTTACATCTTCTGGACGCGGCTACCCCACTCCCTGATGCATTCCGGTCTTACCTCCTTGGGCTGGGCGTAAAGACATCGCTAGTCATTCCTCTGATCTTAGCCAACCAGTTGGTCGGCAGCGTAACATTTCGGTTCACCGAGGACCGGGAATTTCGTCCGGAAGAGCTCGAAATAGCTCGAGCCTTAGCAAGCCAGGCCGGACTCGCGATCCACCTTACCCGGCTGGCCAAAGGAGCGAAACAAGCCGCAATTCTGGGAGAGCGTAATCGAATGGCTGGGGAGATTCATGATTCTCTGGCTCAAAGTTTTGTGGGAATTTCCATGCAGCTGGACGCTGCCGAGGTCGCCAGTTCGAAGGCAAAGGGTCTCCCCCATATCCAAAGGGCAAACGAACTTGCTCAATTTGGTCTGGCTGAAGCGCGCCGCTCGGTGCTCAGTTTGCGAGCCGGGGTTCAACCGGGAGGACTGGCTAAAGCCATTCAACAGCTCGTTGAACGTTCGAACGTGCCCGGCATTTTGCGTTGCGAGTTGCAATTGGAGCATATCCCTGAGGAAAGCATACCTCCCCAGGTCCAGCATGAGCTTGTTAGAATCTGTCAGGAAGCGATGAGCAACGCTGTTCGTCATGCCAGACCAACCGTCATCACCACCAGCCTGCGTTGGAACACACCGAATCTAACCCTCCAGGTCACAGACAATGGATCCGGGATCGGGGAGAATCGTCTCGAACAAAACGCCGGCTTTGGCATGGCCAATATGCGTGCGCGGGTTGAGAAGCTTGGAGGGAGGTGGCAAATCGAGACCGGCGCAGGGCGCGGAACGAGCATCATTGTCAGCGTGGAGATCCCCTCGTAAGCTGTTCTTGAGATGAAGTCATCCTCGAAAGCCGCTGGAAAGGTCATTCGCATTCTCCTGGCCGACGATCACCCAGTAGTCCGCGAAGGGTTGGTGAGTATTTTAAAAGCCAAGGATGTCAAAGTGATCGGGGCAGCAAGCGACGGAGAGGAAGCCTGCAGGCTTTACGATCAACTCTCCCCCGATATTCTCATCCTCGACCTTCGAATGCCTAAAAAAGACGGACTGCAGGTCGTGACTGAACTCATGACGCGAAGACCGAAGCCGCGCATCATTGTCATGACGACCTACGAGGGCGAGGAAGACGTCCGTCGTGCCCTGAGTGCGGGAGCGAAGGGATATGTGCTGAAGGGAACGAAACGAGATCAGATCTTGGAAACAGTCCGGAAAGTATTTGAGGGACAACCTTCGTTGTCGCCGGAAGTCGCCACGAAACTGGCGGATTCTCTGACGCGTCCTGAGCTATCCGAACGTGAACTACAGGTTCTGAAGCACATGGCTGCCGGCAAGAGCAACAAAGAGATTGCCCAAGTTATTTACGTCAGCGAAAACACCGTGAAAGCTCACGTCAAGTCGATCCTGGCAAAGATGGACGCGATGGGAAGGACCGAAGCCATCGCCATCGCGATCAAACGGGGGCTGATCGAGCTTGCGTAGCCCATATTTAGCCGCAAATCTGTCCTCGGACTCCGCCCTTCAGACCAGCGGGATGTAAGCCTACTAGGTCGTCTCAGGAGTAGCGCTGGTTGGGCGAGGCGGCCTTGTTAAATTCAAGCGAACCGCCGGGAGGTGACCCTTCACTACCCTTTCGGGTAAGTAAGAAATGCTCGTTTAGCTAATAGCAGCGCGTCCGGTTATCAATAGAATCATATCAGCAAAAAAACCTGCTTTGTAGGTCCAGTGCCGGCGAAGTGACAGCGAACTAACCGTAAAGGAAAGAGAAATTCACAATCGGCGAAATATGAAAAAAGAAACTGAGCTTATGCGCCAGAGGACGGCTGCGATGCCACCAATGACTAAGCCGCCTTTCACCCATGAGAGTGCCTTGGCCAAGGTCGAGGCTGCAGACGATGGTTGGAACGGCAGGGGTCCACACTCTCGCGTAAAAAAGAACCTCTGGTGCGTCGCCGACGACCAGATTGGCGTTTCCTTCGAGTATCAATGGTGTGATCAATCCGGACAGTGGTACAGGTCTTCCGGAAACGAATTTTGGGAGTTTGACGCTGATGGGCGGCGGCGGCAGCGAATCGTCAGGATTTATGACGTTCCGATCAAAGAAGCCGAGCGGAACTGACGGCGCCGGATTTAGCCCGACCCACTGCTTGCCTCCTTCCAAGATTATATGTCGAGGAGTTCTCTGCGCTGGCCTACCGATAAACGACCGCTGTTAGTCAAGCACTTGGCGGTTTCGCTCTGCGCTCTGGTGTCGGCGAATCTTGCTTGGGTTACTGGTGTCGTCGCTGCGACTCCCGCCGGAGCCTTGCCTTCGACCCATCTCGGAGAACGCACGCCTGGACCCGAAAGAAAAATCCTCCAAGGCGGCTGGTATCCGTGGGATCCGTACCAGTACCGCGAGGCCCGTCATGGCGTTCAGATTCTGACCGGCTTCGATGTGGAGATCGAACGCGCTGTCGCACGGGCTATGGGCGTTGACCTGATCCTCACCGACATCCCCTGGGATCAGCATCTGGCTGGGCTCGACGCTGGAACCGTCGACATTGCAGCAGGGGCTACCTATAGTCCCGAACGCGATCGCTATGCGTACTTTTCCAAGCCCTATCGACACGAGACTGACGTGCTTATCCTGCGGAAGGGCGCCGCACCTCGATATTCATTTCAAACTATCGAGCAGATGCTCGACGTATTCACTAAGCAACATTTCCGGCTGGGTGTTATTACTGGTTACGTCTATGCCGATCGGCGGGTGAACGAGTTTATTGCCGATCCGGCGAATAGCGATCTCATATTCAGGGTTCCCGATGACCGTCAGAACCTGGAGAATCTTCTTGGTGGAACCATTGATGGCTTCCTCGCTGATCGAATCGTCGCGGCCACCACCGCCTGGCGTGAGCACAAGAGCCGTTTGATCGAAGAACATCCGTTCCGTTTTTCCACCGATATCAGCTTAATGCTGAGCCGGGTGTCCCAGCCCATGGCTATGCGGGCCCGACTCGATACCGCCATCGACCAAATCAAGCGAAACGGCGAATTCCAGCGTATTGCCAATGCGTATGCCTTACCAATACTGATCCACCAGACTCTGGACAGCGATTGGTTTCGGGTCCTCGAAGTCCTCGGTACGATTTCCTTCGCCCTTTCTGGCGTGGTCCTGGCTTATGCCGGCCGCTCTACCCTGTTCGGAGCGGTGGTTCTCGCCAGCCTCCCTGCGGTCGGTGGCGGCGTGGTTCGCGATCTCCTGTTGAACCGCGATCCGCTGGGAATTGTTCGAGATCCGCTGATCCTGCTCACGATACTCGGCACGGTCCTGGCAGGGATGCTGGTCATCAAAATCATGTCTCTGGCGGGCGGGAAGCGCTTCGCCGAATCCTTGGAGTCGCGCGGGCATCTGGGAACGCACCTAATCAAGGCTTTCGACGCCTTAGGTCTCGCCGCCTTTCTTGTCATCGGCGTGGTTGCGGTCCTCGATACATCGGCCCAGCCGCTCTGGTTATGGGGAGCCATTTCCGCCGGCATAACTACCTCGTTCGGCGGTCTGCTGCGGGACTTATTTCGCCACGACCATCTGATCCCCAGTCTCCGAGGCGAACTCTTTCCGGAAATAGCAGTCATCTGGGGCCTTGCCCTGTCGTTGTTCCTCCAGTGGGAAGCCGATCGGCTGCAGCCGGAAGAAATTTTGCTCGGGGTGATCATCACGATCGTCGGAGCATTTTTTACCCGTATGCTAGCGATCGTCTATCGCCTAAAAGGATGGTCTTACGTCTAGCCCGCTCTTCTCTCTAGCCTGTTGGAAGCGGCGGGAGGTGACTCGTTCACTATCCCTTAGGGTAAGTAAAAAATGCTCGTTTGGCTAATAGCAGCGGCAGCTAGTTATCAATAGACTGATAACCAGCAAGAAAACCATGCTTTTGGACGGCCACTCGCCGCCGAAGCAGCACTCAGCGAAAAGACAAACCGATAATCAACAAAATATGAAAAAGGTAACTGTATTAAACCTGCGCGTTGGAGGCTGGCTGCCATGACCCCAATTGCTAGTCCGTCTTTCACGCGCGAGAGCGTTTTAGCCAAGGTCGAGGCTGGGGAAGATGTTTGCCAAGGTAGGAGGTCAGCGTATCGCCTGAAAAAGAGTGTCCGGTTCATGAGGTTTGTCTCCCGCGCCGGGCGCGCGCTGTCTCAGTATTATCTTTGGTTACAAAGGACTGACAAACCTTGGTGATTCATCTGTTCGAAGAGCGACACCGGTGAATATAACTATAAAGAACGAAGTTCTAATCGTTAACAGTAGGTGAAGATTCTCGATTTGGATTCCAGCGTCCTGAGAAGTTCGCAAAGGGCAAGACCAATCTCAGGTGAGGGAAGGAGTTCGTCGATCCTGTCCCTGGGTGTCATCATCGCAGCATTGGGTTACTTTGTTGATATCTACGACCTGGTTCTTTTTAGCGTTGTGCGCGTTTCTAGCCTGCAATCGATCGGCGTTAGCGGGCAGGCTCTGGTCGATCAAGGGACCCTACTTTTAAATGTCCAGATGTTTGGCATGCTCTTGGGCGGAGTGGCCTGGGGAATCCTTGGCGATAAACGGGGACGATTATCAATCCTGTTCGGGTCGATTATCCTTTATTCTTTCGCCAATGTTGCAAATGCGTTCTCAAACTCGTTAGCCGAGTTTCTAATCTGGCGGTTCATCGCCGGGGTCGGACTCGCTGGTGAGTTGGGTGCAGGAATCACGCTCGTAGCGGAACGTCTAGCGACCTCGCGGCGAGGCCAGGGCGCAGCGATCGTGGCAGGGTTCGGTGTGCTCGGAGCGGTGGCGGCCAATCTTGTGGCTGAGCGGTTGAATTGGAGGTCGGCATATTTGGTGGGCGGTGCGATGGGGCTGGCGTTGCTGGTGTTGCGTTTCCGATCGCTCGAGTCGGGGCTTTTCCAGAGCCTGAAGTCCGGTCAACCTGGGATCAGCCGCGGTAATTTTGTCAGCTTGTTCACGCGACGAGAGCGATTCCTTCGCTATATCAGCTGTATTCTCGTCGGATTACCGCTGTGGTATGTGGTGGGCATTCTGATTACATTCTCGCCAGAGTTTGCCAAACTGCTCGGAATTCGGGGTGAGATCAGCGCAGGGCGGGCAGTGATGTTTTGTTACCTTGGATTCGCCGCCGGCGATTTCTTGAGCGGATTCGTCAGCCAGGCCTTGGGAACGCGCAAGAACGTAATATGGGGCTTCCTCGCCGCACTGGGGATCACTCTTGCGCTTTACTTTGGCCTCCATGGAGCTGACGAGGCGGTCTTCTATGGTGTTTGTTTCTTGCTCGGTGCGACAGGTGGCTACTGGGCCGTCCTGCTCATGATGTCCGCTGAACAATTCGGAACCAATCTCCGGGCGACGGTTGCGACTACTGTTCCAAACTTCATCCGCGGGACTTTGATACCGGTGACGATCTTCTTTCAAATGTGCAAACCCGTGATCGGAATGGTCGGAAGCGCGGCGTTGACCGGCTTCGTCGCGCTGGTTATCGCCGCCGTGGCCCTAAGTCAACTGGACGAAACGTGCAATCGGTCGTTGGATTTCCTCGAGGACTGATGAATCTTACTTTTCGCGAGGATTTTGCCGCTGCAAGGTGGTAGGGCGAATTCGTCCCGCGAAAGCGGGGACAAATGAGCCTCAAGGGGCTAGCAGCATTTGGGGTTTAGGCTCGTCCGCCGCGGCGGATTCGCCCTACCGGCATTCCTAATTACGCCGGCCCCAATCACTTCTCACTTCTCACTTCTCACGAATCACGTTCATTTGCGGCTGCGCCGCACTAGGAGCGATCCAGGCTAGTCTTTGGTATAGCCCTTCTTCTTCCTCGCGTTTACGGCAGGAGCGGGCGACGGTACGGCCTCCGGTCGGGCTAGTGGCAGCGTCGGAGGGCCGAGTTGAGTACGACGTTCTTCTTTAATGCTTTGCGCTACCGTTTGCCAATCCGTGTTGACAATGGTTGGCTGGATGAAAATTAGTAGCTCCGTTCTTTTGTGCGTTTGTGTGTGATACTTAAAAAGGTTCCCCAAATAAGGGATTCGGCTCAGGTAGGGAATGCCGTTGTCGGATTTATCCAAGTTGTCCTGGATCAGGCCGCCGAGTACGATCGTGGCTCCGCTTGGAATCGTGACGGTAGTAGTCAGGCGCTGGCTGTTGATGATCGGTACTTCGTTACCTGAGATAAGTTGGTTCCCAGCCTGAGTGTCATTGGTTTGGGCGACTTTTAGCGTCACCTCATTATTGGAATTGATCAGCGGAATCACCTCCAGTCGCAGGGAGACATCCACAAACTCAACGGTCGCGGCGACGGCGGCTGTGTTCGGAGTGGTCGTTGTTGTTGTGACAACATTGGAGAGCGTGGTGCCAGGATAGGGAATCCGTTGCC
>JBAUZZ010000094.1:0-2945 GCA_049585495.1 Chthoniobacterales bacterium
CACCATCACCGCTAAAAGGATCAGAGTCACGCCAACGCGTTGCGCCGACTCAGTCACCGCTGGCTTAAAATCATCCACAAAATGTGGCTCGATCGAACCCCCTATGACCCTGAGCTCCCATCACCGCAACCAACTCAAACACGGCTCCTGGATCTTCCAGCTCAAAGCATCGTAACCACTACTTTTCTACTTGAAGACCAATAGAAAGTCTTTCTAGCCCGCAATTCGCTCGTCGATTCTCCCACCGTGTGATTTTTGCCGGCTAGCTCGAGCTTCTCCTAGTGCAGCGTTGCCGAAGTCAAAACGCAATTGGTGAGAAGCGAAAGGTGAGAGGTGATTGGTAGAGGCAGTTGGAGTGTCGGCGTAGGAGAAGGAATGACGGTAGGGCGATTCGCCTTTGGGCGGAGAGCCGATTTTGCCGACTTCCCTCCGCAAGCGGACTCCAGAAAATGTCTAAACGCTCGGATTTTCCAGAAGCCAATGGAGTGTTTCTTCCGCGCTCTTGTTCGGTGGAAACACGGGATAAAAGACTTTGCTGACGCGTCCGCTATCGATCACGAGGGTGAGTCGCTTGAGGAGGGTCTCACCCTCAAATTCAAACGTTGGCAAGTTCAACGCGCCGGCAAAGGCGAGGTTCGCATCGGAGAGCAGAGGAAACGGAAGATGCAGCCGGTCCACCGCCTCCCGCTGATATTCCGAGTCTTGGGTGCTCAACCCAAAGACGCGGTTCGCTCCTGCCTCCGTCAATTCCTGGTAATGATCGCGAAATGAGCACGCTTGCGGAGTACATCCCCGAGCCCCAGGGATGCTATCCCATCCCTCCGGCGGTGGTTGATCAGGTTTACCGGTTTTAGGGTAGCAATACACTACTGTTCTACCGGGCAAGCTCGAGAGATCAATGCTGTGCCCGTCGGTTGCGAGCAGGGGGAGAGGCGGCAGTTGCTGACCAGGGAGATGCGCACAGCCACTGTCATCAGTTGGGGTCGGCAAGTCGCTCGGGAGTTCGAGAAAATTGTCCATATCGATACGGGAAACCGATTTATCTTCGACTGCAATGCCGATGATTTTCCAATTAGTTTGAGGCGGCTCGGGCCGTGGGGCTAACTTCGCGCTGAAGATCGGCAAGGCTGAAGCTCAATGGCTAACGCTCAAAAGTTGTGTTAGCTCCCAGGCGTTACCCTCAGCCTGACGACCATCCGATGGGAATTGAAAAAACAGCAAAGCCTGACTTATTGCGTTCAGTCCGAACAAATATAGGCAGGTAGCTGATTAAAAGGGGCGGGCTAGCGAACGGCCTTTGATCGCTGCTGAGCCCTGGCCGCGCTTTCACCCCCGATGAGATATTCTCCCCCGAATGAGCGATGGCGATGCGGCATACATTCTGCTGGTAAGACAAGCGATGCTCTCGTCAGCCGGACCAGATCGGTAAGGCGACCACCAACTCGAAATAACCAACAGGGAACTGGGGACAAAATGCGCCGAATTTATATTTTTACTGGGCTTGTTAGCTCCGCTTCGAGAAGGTCATTCGAAGGCGAGTCGGACTGGAATATGAACGATTCGTAACGTTACCACGCTTGACAGGTCGAGGAAGCATGTCAATCGTTCCGCGAAGATCAAGGAGGTGCCAGCATTGGTTGTTTCTTATTCTTACCAAGGGAGCTTCGACACGCGGCAAACGTGGACTCCACGGCGCTTTGGCATGGGAGCTGCCAGCAACTGCACCTCTCGTGTGCCATCTCCAATCTGGGCTATTTGAGCTAAAAAAATATTCAAGGCCGATTGATTCCATTGGATTTTGGCTAGAATTGTGCTATTTGACGAAATCTGTCCACGGAAAAAGGAGATGGGAAGGAACCGGAGCCGTATTCATGCGGCCAAACCAGTTGAGATTCCATCGATGGTGGAGTCGGATTACAGGGAGTGTAAACCGAAGTGTAGTCGGATTACAGGGATCGTAACCGAATATGCAAGTCGCTCACCGCAACAGGCTATCCTACCTTGCGTGCATCCTTCGCAACGCTGACGAATTAACTATCGTTTCTTTTACCACGATGCTGTCACAAATCATCAGCGGTTTGACGGTCAGCATCAACGGAACGTAACTGTCACGCGCGAATTTTAAAAAAGTTTATCGAATAATTCTCAAAGTGGAACCATCAAAGCCAACATGCTGTTCAGTAATCCACGCGGGCTCCGTCAGCGACGAAATGCTGCGGATTACCGATAATAGCATATTACAAGGCGTGAGGGATTTCTTCGGCTACCCACTGAAAAAGCACTTCGCAGTCGTCAACACATATCTTGCAATACGTATACTGAGCTCCATCCCAATTGCGTGAACACAAAAGCTCGACCTACGTCTTTAAGCGATGCTACCGCATCGCATGTCGATCTCGCACATTTCTATCACCTGCTCCTGTCTAAAGCATGGGTGATCATTCTGTTTGTTATTTTCAGTCTGGGTGCGGCAATTGGATACATACTGTGGGCTCCGAAAATCTACGAATCAACGGCGGTCATCGAGGTCGGGCAGGAGACCCCGAAGGTCAGCAACGTCCAAGACTTTAACACCGATAACGGGGCCAATGTAAACGACAGTCTTCTTAAGACGGTCGAGCAAGCGTTGATGAGTGACACATTGCTCTTGCACGTCGTCAAAGCCAATGGGCTGGACCACGACCCCTTATTCGCTCCGCCAAAGAAAGACGGCTCGGCCTATGTGGACACCGAGCTCGTCAACAAGTTCAAGTCGAAAGTGGTCGTCAAGGTCCGCCGCGGAACGCGGCTGATCGATGTCACTGTGGGAAGCCGCGATCCGAAACAGGCACAGCAGCTTGCCAACTCCGTGATCAAGGAGTTCGTCAACCAGAGCTTTGAGCAGGAGGTCGGCCTATCAGTGACCGCGAAGGATGCTCTCGAACAGGAAGCCGATCGCCTCAAAG
>JBAUZZ010000095.1:0-25227 GCA_049585495.1 Chthoniobacterales bacterium
CTTCGGTGAGATCGAATTGATCGATCAGGAAAAATTGGTGTCGACGACCGTGCTTGAGCTCGCCAATCAAAAGCGGGTCTAGGGCACGCGGCCTTGCATCCGGTAAGAATGTGCTTTTCCAGCGGTGTTGCTGATCGACGATCAGGTAGAGATTGTCGAAGTGGTCTTTGGCTGCGCGCGCATTTTCCCGGGCCTCTTTCGGAAGGATACCATTGAATTCCGCGGTGATGGCTAATTTCTGCCACGGGCAAAGCCGATCGAGTACGAGCAACCCTCCTATGTAGGCGAGAAATACACCTAGACCCCATACCATGAAGACGCCCAGGGCGGTGGTGCCGGTCATGACCGCAATGTGGGAGAAGAGATAAGCCAACGCAGGGAAGCTTCCCAGGATTAGGGAGATTCGAGTCATAGTCCGTTCGGCCTTCATCCGAGGCTCGTTAATCTTCCTTACGAAATCTTGGGTTTTCTGAAATGGAATGTAGCCGGGAAGGCTGCCGGACTGAGCGATCGTTGGAATCGAGTCTGTAGTGATTTCGAAAGTGGTTTGGTGATCGCCTTCCAGATCGAAGACTGCGAAGACGGGTAGTTCCCCGCCGGTAGCTTCATCTCGATAGGTCTGTTGAAGACCGTAAGGACTGAACTTTTGCAGGTGAAGGAGTGATGTCGGTGCTTTCGCAAGCAGGGCTTTCCCCTGTTCGCACTCTTTCTCTAAGGGAAAGAGATAAGGGGTTCTCTTGCCAGCCACAGTGGCAGGCCGGCAATGGTTCTGCCGGAGCAGGTTGAGGTTCTGGCTCATAGATTTTCCGATCTTTTTTTTGTGGTCGCGTTTTCCCCTTCCGGGCTCTGAGAAGCACCTAGGAAGGGATTATTTGCCTTCTAAATTGTCGCCGATGTCTTGCTGCCGCGCAAACGGGTCGCGACATTTCAGACGCCGATTGCATTCGCGCAATCAAGGACATTTCCTGCTTCTGGCGACAGCCATTGGCGCACGCGTTGCAGACTGATCCAAGCTCTTTCGGAAGGGTCACTGTGCCGTCCAGCCGCCATCGATGACAATATCCGTCCCGGTGATGAAAGCTGCAGCTTCGGAGCACAGATAAAGAGCAAGCTGACCAATTTCCTCCACTCGCCCCCACCGGCCGAGCGGGATTTTCGAAATGAATTGCTGGTTGAGCTCCGTATTCTGGATCAACGCGGTATTCATCTCCGTCGCGAAGGGGCCCGGGCTGATGCCGTTTACCGTAATGCCCTCGGTGGCGAGTTCCAGCGCCAGAGCGCGCGTCAAGCCCAGCAGTGCGGTCTTGCTTGATGAGTAGGCCGAACGACCGGCCAAGGACACGTGGCTCATGGTCGATGTCATATTGATAATACGTCCGTAACCTCTGCCTTTCATATGCGGTACGAACGATCGGCACATAAGAAACACGCTCGTCAGGTTCGTATCGAGAACGCGGCGCCACTCTTCCAGGGTGAATTCGACCAGCTCCTTCCGGAGATTGATACCTGCGTTGTTGATCAAGATGTGAACGCCGTTGAAAGCTTTCAGCACGTCGCGTTCGAGATTGCGGACCTGCTCCTCGTCCGAGACATTGGCTTGAAAGACTTGCGCCTTGCCGCCTCCAAGCTCCACCGCTTCTTTCACTCCGTTCAGCTGCTTGATGTCCCGCGACACCAGCGCAACGTTCACGCCAGCGGAACTGAGGGCCAAGGCCATGGCTTTGCCTAGTCCTTTACTGGCCCCGGTGATGACGGCAACCTTCCCGTTCAGATTATATTCGATCATTTGTAGTTTCCAAAGAACGCGTCAAGGAAGGGAGCTGTCGATCAGTTTTTGGAGCCGATGGCGGTGCGGATTGGGCCTCGTTGATCAGATTGCCGATTTTTGCTTCTCGAAAGTAATTCATCGAGTCGGACGGCTCAGCGGGAGCTTCGCTCTACCGAGTGACGTTTCGCTGGCAGGTGATTGGTAGGGCGAGCCTCCCGGCCAGCCGCGTTTCGGCTAGGAGACTGCCGTTTTTCATCATTCCTGGTAAACGACGTTTGTAGCGATCAAAGCCAATATCGGTGGACAAAGCGTAAAGCCTCAACTGAGCGTCGAGTAATTCTTTGTTTTCCTATCCGAGCGCCCGGCACGGCTTCAAGCAGGAACATTATTGCGTTCCCCTGAAGGCTTCGATAAAAGCGAGTTGTGCGAACTCTCCTCGCCTTACCGGGTTTCACCGGGTTCGTCGCCGCGCCGCTGCCCGACGCTTCAAATGGCTCCCCCGGGCCCAAGAACGAAAAGCAATAATTCACCGGAGGAAAAACCATAAGTACAAGTTCAGGTCCGGCGCCGGAGAGTCCGTATAGCGCGGCCGAACTGGGCATGCTCGCCCATCTGTATCGAGGCGAAATGTATCGTAGCAAAGTCTGGCGCACGCGACTTGATGCCACAACCAACTGGGCTGTAGCAACCACCGGCATTGCGCTCTCGGTCGCGTTTAGCAATCCCGAGAACTCGCCCCTTCCTCTGGTTCTGGTGGCACTGATGGCTCTGGTATTCCTTGCGATCGAAGCCCGTCGATATCGCTACTTCGACATCTGGCGCACGCGCGTGCGATTGATGGAGGTTTCGATGTACGTTCCGCTTCTGCGACTCGAAGGTGTGCGCGTTCATAACGGCTGGAACGAGAAGCTGGCTCGCGACTATGAGCAACTTCGTTTTCACATAAGCTTTTGGGAAGCGGCGGGACGCCGGCTACGCCGCAACTACTCGTTCCTGTTTGTGGTTCAAGCGATTAGCTACGTGGCCAAAATATGCATTCACCCAAGGCCGATCAGATCGCTCGGCGAGCTGTGGGAGCATGCGTCGATCGGACCGCTTCCTGGCGAGGTCGTGCTAGCCATAGGGCTTCTCTTCCACGCCGGGTTGGTCGCACTAGCGGTCCTGACCTTGAAAGGGCAGCGCGCGGCCGGGCGGGTGGCATCGCTCGAGAACTAATTCGCCTTTTCGGCGACAATTCCGCATGAAAGGTCTGAGAACCGTCTGATTTTAATCCGAAAGCCGAGCTCGCAGAGAGCGATTACCGCAGCATCAATCGACCAGAAAAACTCCTCTCTGAGATCTCCAGCCGTTTTCGCGTCGCCGTTAGCGAGGTATTGCTGAATCTTTAGAGCCTCTTCCTCCTTGTTCTGCACCATTAAATCGCCAAAAACGGCGCGGCCGCCGGGAACCAAGCTGGCAAACACTTTCGCGAATAAAATCCGTTTCTCGTCATCAGCCAGATGATGAAGGGTATAGGTGCTAATGACCGAATCAAAAGGCCTATTCTCATGTTCGAACACTTCAAGAATATCGGCTTTAATGAAGCGTCTATTTGGAATGTGGGCTAATTTCTTGCGCGCGATAGCCTCCATGCGCTCGGACAGGTCGACGCAGACGAGTTCGCTGCATCGAGGGATGCGGGAGGAAAGATTACCGGTCCCAGAGCCGAGCTCAAGCACTCGGGACGTAGAAATGATGCGCGCTTCCTTAACTACCCACTCAAGAACGTTACTATAGGCTGCCCGGATCGGGTCTTTCTCGTTCCGTACTTCCGCGTCATAGCCGTCGGCCTCATCGTCATGACTAAAAACTTCGCCGTGTGCGCTTCGCATCTTCTGTGTTCACTAAGCCTGTAGCAATCAAGTCATTCAAACACAACGCCTATCTGCACATCGCCGGTTGCACTAGATCCGTCCGATTACTGAGGAAGATGCGTCGCTCACACAGTAGCCGCTGCGGTAGCCCCACTCATCCTTCGGTCCATTCCCCCCCTTTTTGGACTCCCGGCGCTTCGCTCATCTCCGCTTCCAATACTCCTGCACCACCAATGCAACCAGCAGCTACTAATGCCATCCGCCGAGGTGCTAAATCATCTGAGCGTTTGACGAGACGCGATCTCGTCCAGGGGGAATTGACCTTGGAAAGCCAGAGGCAGATCAATGCGATTACCGATTTTGGCCGAAGCGTGCCTCACACGCGCTCCTTTTCTGGTTCACCACTTTGCGAAACCCAAGTGGGACGAATCCAACGGGTTCGAGAAAATCAGAACATTTCCGTCATAACCGTTGAGCCAGTCGCGAAGTGCTGCGCGCTCGTCCGGCGGGAGCTCTTTGATGACCTCCAAGATTCCAGCCAACCTGCTCATGTCATGGTCAACCTGGCAGTTTCTTTTCATTTCGAATACATGACGAACGAGCCGGCAGATCCTAGACACTCCTGCTGATCTTTTTCGGGAATGTCGACCGTCCAGGCGGTCGTCACCTCTTACTATTCGCCTTAGCTGGTTCCTCCGCCTTACGCTGCGTAAACTGCCAGGACAGCACTTTGACGAACATTTTTGAGCGCTTGTTGCCCCGATCATCTTCCCACCGGTCCTGCCGGAGCTCCCCTTCGACAAAGATTTCCTGGCCTTGCCGAGCGAACTTCGAGAAATTCTCCGCGGCGTTTCCCCAGATTTTCAGATCAACGAACGTGGTGATCTGCTGCCGTTCTTCATCTCCATCGGTGTAGAACTGGTTGTTCGCAAGGGACGCATTGACGAGCTTGCCTTTCCCCGCCTGCACAAGCTGGGGATCAGCGGTCAGGTTTCCGGTGAAAAGGATTCGATTGATGTTCATAGGTTTATTTTCTCTGCGGTGGTTTCTGTCTTTGTTCAGTAGCCGAACCAAGTACATAAAATATACTTGTTGTGATGTCCTTAAGGACATATCTCTTTTCTGGATAACGTAACAAGAAGAAAGTGTGATATTTTAACCAAGAATTCCGAAACGACCTTGGAGGGCGGCGCACCCGACTTCGCAAGGCCTACGTCGCGGCCGGAGTTGGATGGCGCGTGCACTACTGCGCGCTTTCCCGGTCCAGAAGGGCGCGCCGTAGCTCGGCGGAGGCGGCCGTCGCCGCCGAATTTTGGAAAGCGGTCAAACGGCTGACTGAAGCCTGCCTTCCAGACTCAATTAAGGCAGTGGCTTCCCCTCGCGTTGCGGCTCGGAACTGCGCCAACGCTGTCTGGGAAATCACCCTGAGAAAGCCGTGCACCAGAAGGTGCGGCTCTCCGGCCCGGGGACGCATATGTGGTACAAACAATGTGCCAACGAAGAAGGGATGATCTCTCAGCTCCGGTGCTCGGATTTCTCCTTCGTCGTCGGACCCGACGACCTCAAGATCTCAGCTTTCACGGAGCGGATCCCGAGATGCGGCGGCGACGGCCGCCTCCGCCTGAGCTACGGCGCGCCCTTCTGGACCGGGAAAGCGCGCAGTAGTGCACGCGCCATCCAACTCCGGCCGCGACGTAGGCCTTGCGAAGTCGGGAGCGCCGCCCTCCAAAGGTAATTTCGTAAGTCAGGTTTAGTGAGGCCATCCCTTGTTTGCCACATAAACGAATTTGCCCGTTGGAGCCACTGTCACTGAGTAGGGGCCGACCCCGGCCACGAACGGCGAGCCCGGGAGCGGTGTCAGGGCTCCGTTAGGAGCGATCCTGTACCCAGAGATGTTCTTGCTGACTTCGTTTGCTACATAGGCGAACCTAGCCATGGGGTCGACTGCCATCTTATGGGGGTCGCTCCCGGTGGCGAACGGCGAACCCGGGACCGGCGTTAGGGCCCCATCAGAACGGATCCGGTATGCCGAGACGTTGTTGCCGCCCTCATTGACCACATAAACGAACTTAGCCGTGGGATCTACAGTTAGTGAAAAAGGCCCTATCCCCGCAGCGAACGGCGAACCCGGGACGGGCGTCAGCGCTCCGTTGGAACGGATTCTGTACGCCGAGACGTTGTTGCTGGCTTGGTTTGCCACGTAGACGAATTTAGCGGTGGCGTCGACTGCCACTGAAAGCGGAAAACCTCCTGTGGCGAACGGTGAACCTGCGATAGGTATCAGGGTTCCGTCGGAACTGATGGTGTACGCCGAGACGTTGTTGTCCACCTCGTTTGCCACGTAGGCGAACCTGGCCATGGGGTCGATTGCCATTTCATGGGGATCGGTCCCCGTTGGGAACGGCGAGCCTGGGATGGGCGTCAGGGCCCCGTCGGAACCGATTTTGTACGCCGAGATGTTGCTGCCGCCCTCATTCACCACGTAAACGAAATTGGCCGAGGGGTCTACTGTTACGGAGGAAGGCAAACTTCCCGCGGCGAACGGTGAACCTGGGACGAGCGTCAGCGCTCCGTTGGGAGCGATGATGTACGCCGAGACGTTGTTGCTGCCGCCACCGTTTGCCACGTAGGCGAACTTTGCCCCGGAGTCCACCGCCACTGAATCGGGCTTGCTCCCCGCGGTGAATGGCGAGCCTGCGATGGGCGTCAAAGCGCCATTGGCGCCGACACGGTAAGCCCAAACGTCGTCGCCGCCGACGTTTATCGCGTCTGCCAATTGGGGCCGCAACGGTGCTGTCAGCCAGACCAAGCCGACGGCGAGCCCTGACAAACCGCTAAAGCGCCTTGTTCTCATGGCCCGACTCCGTGCACCACATCGAGATACTGATCGCTGAAAAGAACCCAGGTATCGTTTTCATCGTCCAGACTATTGCGGCGTGCGATGTTTAATGTGACCTGAAGTTCCTGCAGTGCCCGATCAAATCGATTCCGCTCTGGCCGGCGCGTCATGTTCAATTCCTCCCGCAACAGGCCGGTCGTCAGGGGATCCAGCCTCAACCTCTATCCTCTGTGCCAAGGAACTGCATGCCTTCAGTGGCCGATGATGTTTCGGATAGTGCTCCATCCGCAGGTAATCCATACTCATCAATGCAGCGTGACCGGTCGGAATCTTTCCATAGAAGATCTCTTCGGAAAAAATGGCTGGCAGTTCATTCTTCCACCGCCAAATCGCAATCACTTTCTCACCCCAGCCCTTTTCTCCCGCTTGCCGGTCCGGCAAATCGACCACATCCCATAAGTTCGGCATACCAACCCCTGCGTCGGAAAAAATCCCGCATATTCCGACCTGTAGGATAAAAGTTCGAGCCTGTCTCAGGGTGCGGACGACAACCTTGTTGCGCTTCATTTGAGAGCATTCCGCCTTCTTTGCAGAAAATCCGCCTGAGCGTACGCCGGCGCTGGATAGGTGTAAAAGCCTCGATTCGTCTTCGTGTCCACGAAGCCCAGAGAAGCAAAAGGTGACCAAGGCTGCGGATCGGACGTTACAACTGAAAGCCTTAGCCGCCGATTTGCTCGCCGAGCTTGCGGAAGAATTCGTTGAGCATTTTTTTGGCCGCCGCGTCGACGAGCCGTGAACCCACGGCCGCGATCACGCCGCCCACCTGGCCGTCCGCCTCGCAGCGGAGCTCGCTTCCCGCCTCTTTGGGTGAAATCTGGATCTTCGCCGCTCCTTTCACCCAACCCGGAGAGCCTTTTCCTTCTGCTGCAAGCGTAAAAGACTCCGGCGGCTTTTTCTCCTCGATCCGGATCTTACCGACGTAGCTCCCCTTAATGCCGGCGACTCCAATCTTGAGGTGCACGTCGTAGCTGTCTTCCCCCGTTTTCTCCATCTTCTCGCATCCGTCGATGCACTTCTGCAGGACTGCAGGATCGAGGAGCGCTGCGAAAACCTTTTCCTGCGGCCCCTTGAACGCGTAAGTTGCCGAGAGCTTCATCTATCCCCGACTTGCAGCAAGCTCCAGCGCACGCTTCGCCTGGACGCACGCGAGGTGCGCCCGGAACTCCGCCGAAGCGTGGATGTCCGAAAGCGGGTCGACCCCGTCCGCCGTCTTCCGGGCCGCTGTGGCGATCGTCGCGGGTGAAAGCTCTGATCCCCGGAGCGATGATTCAACGCCCGACGCGCGGTACGCCTTCGCCGCCACGCCCGTGACGGCGACCGCGACGCTCTTGCGCGTGCGATCGATCACGACCGCGACGCCCGCGATCGCAAACCCGCTCGCCTTTTGCGCGAACTTGACGTATGCGGCCGTCTTCGCTGTAACCGGCATGTGGATCGCCTTCAAGATCTCCCCGACCCCGACCGCCGAGGTTAGCATGTCCACGAAGAAGTCTTTCGCGGGCACGGTACGGCTTCCGCGCGGACCTGCGATTTCGAACTCGGCATCCAGCGCCAGCACCGCCGCGGGCCAGTCGCCCGCGGGGTCGGCGTGAACGCAGCTGCCGCCGATCGTCCCTTTGTTCCTCACCTGGACGTCGCCGATTTTCCCGGCGACCTCGGGAAGTAGCGGACACGAACGACGGAGGAGATCGGACGACTCTATCTCGTAATGGGTTGTGAGTGCGCCGATCGCGATCTTCCCATTCCGCTCACTGACCGATTGGAGGTCGCCGAGCCGGCCGATATCGACTACGAGTTTCGGCTGCGAAAGCCGGAGCTTCATAGCCGGAATCAGACTGTGGCCACCGGCGAGCACCTTCGCGTCGTCACCGTGCTTTGCGAGAAGCCCAAGCGCCTCGTCGAGCGTCGCGGGTCGGACGTAGTCGAACGCGGCGGAGATCATGACCCGCCCCCCTTCTCCTGGATCGCGCGCCACACCCGCTCCGGTGTGAACGGCAGGTCGAGGTGGCGAATCCCCAGTGGCGAAAGCGCGTCAACGACGGCGTTGGCAATCGCGGGCGTCCCGCCAATCGTTCCCGCCTCGCCCACCCCTTTTACCCCCAGAGGGTTCGAGGGCGACGGCGTCTCAGTGCTTCCGAGAACGTAGTCCGGGATGTCCGCCGCACGGGGGATTGCGTAGTCCATAAATTCGCCGGTGAGCAGCTGGCCGTTCTCGTCGTACACGGTCCTCTCCATGAGCGCTGCGCCGATCGAGTGAGCAATGCCACCCTGCACCTGCCCCTCGACTAGAAGCGGGTTTATCTGTTTCCCGCAGTCGTCGACGGCCACATATTTCCGGATCTTCACCTGACCCGTCTCGCGGTCCACCTCGACCGCGACGATGTGCGTCCCGAACGGGAATGTGCAGTTGGGCGGCTCGAAGAAGCTCGAGGCCTCGAGGCCCGGCTCGAATCCGGGCGGCAGATTTTTCGCGACATACGCCTCGCTAGCGAGCTGGCCCCAACCGATCGCGTTTTTCGGCTTACCTTTCACGAAGAACTTTCCGTCCATAAACTCGACCTTCTTCGGCGTCGACTTGAGAAGCGCCGCGGCTAGTGTCTTCGCCTTCTCCATGATCTTGTCGATCGACATCACGATTGCCGTCCCGCCGAGCGCGGTCGCGCGGCTGCCGTACGTGTCGCGGCCGTAATGGGCCGTCGCCGTGTCGCCGCGAAGCACGACGATATCGTCTATTGGGATGCCCAAGCGATCGGCCGCGATCTGGGCGAAGCTCGTCTCCTGTCCCTGGCCGTGCGGCGTGGCACCGGTGATCACCGTCACTTTGCCGGACATCTCGATCCGGACGCAGCCCCATTCCCAGCCGCCAGCGGCCATGGTCTTCGACGGCCCGAGCGCGCAAATCTCGACGTAGGTCGATAGCCCGATGCCAAAGAGGCGGCCCGCCTTCCGAGCGGTATCGCGTTCCTTGAGGAGCTTCGGCCAAGCGGCCAACTCCTGTGCTTTCTTCAGCGCCGCTTGATAGTTCCCACTGTCGTATACCTGGCCCGTCACAGTCTTGAACGGAAACTCCGAAGGCTTGGGCATGTTCTTGAGTCGCACCGCAACCGGATCGAGGCCGAGTTCGGCAGCCACGAAATCCATCACCCGCTCGATCGCGTATGTCGCTTCGGGTCGACCTGCACCGCGATACGCGTCGGTCGACATCTTGTTCGTGTGAACGCCTGTAACGTCCATCCGGACGGCCTTGAGCTTGTAGCAGCCACAGAGCATGAGCCCCGTCAACGTCGGGATCGCCGGCGTGAGGAGCTGTCGATACGATCCGATATCGACGATCGTCTTCGAGCGGATTGCAAGCACCGTGCCGTCCTTCTTGATCGCAATCTCACAGTCCGCGATCTGATCGCGCCCGTGGATCGTGGCCGCCGCGTTCTCGCGTCGCCCCTCGATCCACTTGACCGGGCGGTTGAGCCGCATCGCGAGATAGCTGACCACGGCTTCCTCGGGGTACAGGTTTAGCTTCGAACCGAACCCGCCGCCGACCTCGGGCGCCACGACACGGAGCTTGTTTTCCGGGATCCGGATCATCCCCGGGAGAAGCGTGCGGACGAGGTGCGGGATTTGCGTCGACGTCCAGAGCGTGAGCGACCCCTCGCCCGCGTTCCATGACGCCGCGCAGCCGCGGGGCTCGATCGCCATAGGAGTCAGGCGCGGGTGGACAATATGGAGCTTGAGGACCTTGTCGGCTTTCTTGAATGCGCCGTCGATGTCACCAGCCGGGAGATTCCAGGTGAAGGCAACGTTCGTGCCGTGCTCGGGATGCGTCAGGGGCGATCCTTTTTCGAGCGCCTTCTCGGGATCGGTTACCGCGGGGAGCGGCTCGTAGTCCACTTCGACGAGATCGACCGCGTCCCGCGCCATCGTCCGGGTCTCGGCAACTACGACGGCGACCGGGTGGCCGACGAAATAGGCGCGCGCGCCCGCGAGGACCGTGTGGTCGGGTGACTTCCCGCCCGGGAGCGGCGAGGCGCAAGGGATCGTCCCCACCTTGGCATCCAAGTCCGCACCGGTAAAGACGCCTTTTGCTTATCCGGTTGTTTCAGCAAGGCCCCACGTATCCGCTCGTGGTCGATAACCGACACAATATGTGGACGTCAGAGGCGAAGTGCTGAAACAACCGGATAAGCATAAGACGCCTAGAACGCCCGGGAGCTTCTTTGCCGCATCGGTCTTGATCTCCCTGATCTTCGCGTGGGCGTGCGGGCTCCGAACGAACTCCGCATGGAGCAGGTTCGGGAGTTTCACGTCGTCGACGTAGGTCGCGATGCCCTTGATGAGGCGTGGGTCCTCCACCCGCTTCATCGAGCGGCCGACGTAGCGTTTGGGTGATTTCTGTTTCGTCTCGGCCATAGCTACTTCCTACGCGCCTTCGCACCCGACTGACGCGCTTTGGCGGGTGTGCCCTTCCGGGCTTTCGCGGCGAACTCGACCGCGTCGATAATGTGCGAATAGCCGGTGCAGCGACAAAGATTGCCATCGAGAGCGTGGCGGATCTCGTCGCGCGAAGGCGCGCTGTTTCGATCGAGGAGCTGGACGGCAGTCATAATCATGCCCGGCGTACAGTAGCCGCACTGGAGACCGTGGCACTCCCAGAATCCCTCCTGGACGGCGTGCAGCTTTCCGTCGTGCGAAAGGCCCTCGACAGTCGTGACCTCGGAGCCGTCCGCCTGGACAGCCAGCATGGTGCAGGACTTGACTGCCTTCCCGTCGACAAGAACAGTGCAAGCGCCACAGACGCCGGTCTCGCAGCCGACGTGCGTGCCGGTAAGACCGCACGCCTCGCGCAAAAACTGCACAAGTAGAACGCGTGGCTCGACCTCGCGCTCCTGCAGGGTTCCGTTGACGCGGATCTTGACGGGGGTATTCACGGCGCCTTGCTGCCTTTGATAGCGGACTCGGGAAGGCAGACTCTATGACGGCGGTGGACGGCGTGTCAACAGGCAAACCAATTCTTATAGTCAATCCGTCATCTCAGGAAGACCTTGACGCATTCAACGTGATCGCGACCGTAGCCGCCGATAACCTCTATCGTTGAAAAATCAGGAAAACGGCCTTTGTTCTCTTGTAAGCGATCGCAGGATGAAAAAGCTCGATGCGTTTCGTTGGCTTTGTGCAGCGACTCTCGGAGCCCTAATGCTGCTCACAGCCCAAACGGCAGCTGGTCACGGAACCGGCGGTGGGCACGGAAGCAGTAGCGGGTCCGGAGCCGGCAGCGGGCATGGAACCGGCAGCGGGCACGGAAGCAGTAGCGGGTCCGGAACCAGTAGCGGGCATGGAACGGGGACCGGGCATGCAGCCGCGACCGGACACGCGAAAGGCGGACATCAAGCCCTTTTCACACACCGGTCTTCGCAAGAAACCGGTGACATGCGTTTTGTTCACGGCGACCGCTTCTTTCACCAACACCCCCGATTTTCCACCGGCTTCGTCGGGTTTCGCTTCCCTTATTTGTGGTCTGACTACGGACCGGTTTACGATTACCGATTTTGGCAAGATCTGGCCATGAAAGTACAGTCCGAGCTTGCCCGGCTCGGCTACTACCGCGGGGCGATAGATGGAGTGATCGGCTCTGGCAGTCGCCAGGCGATTCGAGGGTTCCAGGAGGCTGAAGGGTACCTGTGACCGGACTGATTGACCCCTACGTTCTAAGAGCCTTGAAGCTACCCATTCCACAAGCCTCCTTTGGTTCGCGCTTTCGGGCTTCCTGGCTGCACGCGGCGCCTACGCTCCAGGGATGAGCGTTGAGCGTTCTCCGCTCATGCCGTTAATGAATGTCGACCATCGCCGAACAATTAGCCTGAACGCCGATTGGAATTCGATCGCAGATTCGTCATTGGCGAATCTTCGCATAAGCGCCAGGCGCTTCAATGGTGTTGCCTTTGTCAGCAAGGTCAGCGGGTGAATTCCCGATCCACAAAACCGCTGCCGCCGTAAGGATGCAAGCCGCACCCGAGAGCAAGAAAGCTTGGTCGTAGCTGCCCTGATTAGTCCGAATGAAACCAGCGAGATAAGCGATCGCCCCGGCGCCGATTTGATGGGCAGCGACGATCCAGCCAAACATTAAGCCAACCTTTGCTCGACCGAATATCCTCGCCGTCAATGCAACAGTCGGTGGAACGGTGGCAATCCAGTCGAGACCATAAAAGACGGCGAAAATTGGCAGCCTGGTGAAGGTCGGATCGAACGCCTGTGGTAAGAACAGAAGCGAGATGCCCCGGAGACCGTAATAAGCGAACAACAGCCAGCGATTGCTGAAGCGGTCAGACAGCCATCCCGAAGCCGTCGTTCCTATCAGGTCAAAGATGCCCATCATCGCGAGGAGACCGGCCGCTCCCACCTCGGATATCCCATGATCTATGCAGGCCGGAATCAAGTGAGTGCCGATTAGCCCATTTGTGCTTGCGCCGCAGATAAAGAAACTTCCTGCCAGCAGCCAGAAATCCTTGGACCGCATGCCGAGCGCAAGGGCTGCCAAGGCTTCCCGAAAAGGGTTGGCTTCTCTGTCCGGTTCGGAATCGGGCTCGTCGTCAGCCTGTCCAAATGCCCTTGCACCGATGTCTGCCGGAGCACTACGCATCCCCACGGCAACCACTACCAAGACCAGGAACAATGCGCCGACTAGGACCGAAACCGCCACTCGCCAGCCATCCTGTTCCACGAAATGGGCCAGCAGCGGCAGGAACAATAGCTGACCCGTAGCCGTGCTTGCGGTCAAAATACCAACCGCCAGACCTTGGTGTATCCGAAACCAGCGATGCACAACGGTGGTCCCTAACACGATAGCAAGCATTCCTGTGCCGGCGCCGACCAGGATGCCCCAAAGGAGATTCAATTGCCACGGCGCACGCACGGCGGTCGTCAGAATGACTCCGCCGGATAGGAGCGTCAGGGAAACGAGCATAACTTTGCGTACCCCAAAGCGGTTCATCAACCCTGCGGCAAAAGGCCCAATGAGCCCGTACAACAACAGGTTAATCGAGATCGCGGCCGAGATCGTGGAACGCGTCCAGCCAAATTCTTTTTCCAGGGGAACGATCAAAACGCCGGGAGCGGACCGCACGGCGGCCGTCACGATAAGGGTGAGAAAAGTGATGGCAAAAACCACCCAGGCGTAGTGCAGCCGGCGGAGAGAGACTGGATTTGGCATGAGGATAAACTCCGCATCAGCGGTATATCGAAACGTTTTCTATTAGACGACTTCGTCTAATTGCAAGGACGACTTCCGCTTGCGTCGCGGTTTTTGATCCTGGTCCAACCCCAGCATGGGTCGAACCCCGGCCGATAGGTTCTTGATCAGCGTCGTGTCGTTGTGGATTCGCGCTTGGGTCAGCGAGCCCTCCAGATAGGCAAATAATTCCCGAGCTTTGGCTGCCGGGTCTTTAATCCGGATATGGCCCAATTTCTGCCCTTCGCGCAAAGCTCCTTCAAAATAAGCACAGTAGCGCTTCATCAGATCTCGTACTTTTCTAGCGAACGCACTGTCATGTTTACTCACTTCGCCGCCGAGTGTGGCAAAAGGGCAGCCCATCACCTGGCCCATGGTTTGTTTGCGCCGCACCTGACGATAATAGGCATGGTCGAAATATGCCTCGATTTTCTCGACCGGTGAATGGTTCTGGGAGGAGAGGATCCGATCAAAATCGGGCTTTATCGAGTCCCAGTAGCTTTCCAAGGCAGCTGCCGCAACTTCTGCTTTGCCGGGAAAGAAGTGGTAGAAACTTCCTTTGGAGACCGCCGCTCTTTCGCAGATTTCATCGATGGTCATAGAACCGTAGCCACGCAGCCACATCAGTCGAAGGGCGTTTTGCAGCAACCTTGCTTTGGTTTCCTTGCCTCGGGACACGTCTCAATGTATTAGACGATTTCGTCTAATCAAGTAATAAGGCAGCAGGGCGACAGACACAGGGACCGGAACCCCGGAAAAGCTCCAAGTGAACCGTATAGGATCACGCGAAACAATCGAGCATGAGGCGAGGTCCGCCCGACAAAATCGAATTAAATCCACCGTCGGACGTTCATCTTGTAGTGCGCATATTCATCTCCGAAAGTTCGCGCTAGATATTCTTCCTCACGTCGGATCACGAACCGCGACATGATGAGGATCACCGGCAGGAGCAGGAACAGAGCCCAAACGGAGTTGGCTATAAGCGCGAATCCGACATACATCAGCGTCAGCGCCAGATAGAGCGGGTTTCGGCTGAAGCGAAACGGTCCGTCGGTCACCAACTTTGCGGTGGCCTTATCTGGCCTGATTGTTGTCCCTGCCATGCGCAAGGTCCTCACTCCCCAAATCGGGCCGAGCACCACGCCGCTTGCCAGCATCACCCCGCCCAGCGTCCAGGCGAGAGCGGGAGGCAGTAGATAAAATGGATGCCAAAGACTCGCAAGGATGCCCAGAATGAGAAAGGCGATGTACAGCAGCGGTGGCGGAAACTTTACGCCCGCGCTGTCGTTATGACCGTCCAGACCCATGCCCCCTGATAGCATCAACCGAAAAGCTAGTAAACGCCCTCTCTCCGGAGTCCCTCGACTCTCCGATTGATTTCAGCAATTTTCCGGTGCCAGGGCCTACGAGTGTTTGGCTGCCTTGTCCTCCAAGCTGCGCGCGCTCTTGTCCTTTTTATCTTCGAGCCAGGCAACGTCTTCCGTAGAATCGGCAAAGCGCTTCAAGCCGGCTTCGAGGATGGCGGAATCGGAGACCTTATGTAGAGGCGTGTACCTGGGATGGTGCGAGTCCTTGTAGGGGTTGTTGCGAGCCGCATTGTAACAGCAGATCATGGACCAGCGGGGCTTATCGGAGCTGTTTTCAGCCGAGGCATGGAGAAGATTGCTGTGGAAGAAGAGAACATCGCCGGGATCCATCTCGACGTAGACAAAAGGGAAGCGCTCGAGGATAGCGGCGACGCGCTCCTTGTCGGCGCCCGCCTGATCTCCCGTCTGCACGTGGTCGACTCTTCCGAGCAGGTGAGAACCCTCGATGACCTGAAGACAGCCGTTTTCGCGAGTTGCTGGATCGACAGCAATGGATGCGCTGCAGAGATCGGGTGAAAGGACGCCATTCTGATACCAGTAGCCGTAGTCCTGATGCCAGGCCCAGGCGCCGCCGGTCTTCGCATCTTTCATGATCATCTTCGAATGGTAATGATAAACTTCGCCGTCCAGAATCCGTTCGGCGGAGTTGACGATGGATTCGCAACGCGCGAACATGCCGTAAACGGTGTCACCGGGGTGGTTCCAGAGTGAAAGGCGGACAATCTTGCCGCGGCCGTCGTCGCGTCCGAAGGCATGGTCGTCAAGGGTCTTATCCTGCTTCGCGGAACGCCGAAGCAAATCGATTTCCTGCGAATTGAACATGCGCCGGACGAGCGTGTAGCCTTTTTGTCGGTATTCAGTGAGTCGATCTGGAGTGATGGGGCCGCTTGCCATAAGAGAAGTTCCTATTTGGGAGTTTCGCACCGTGTGCGGGCGCCCACAAGGGCGGCAGATTTTGGCCCGCTCCTGAAAGACCGTTATCCGCAACGTAAATGTTTTCTGGCTTAGTCATCGACCTCCTTCAGCTTTGCGAGATATCTGACTTCATCCAGAACGGTTTTCTCATGTTATTTTCCATTTGCCCGTGCACGCCGCCCTTCACTTTCGCGGATCATCTCGGTCAGGTCCGCAACCGGGCGAATCTCGAAGGGGCCCACCTTCACGCCCGGATGCTTCGACATTAACTGGATTGCGTGGTTCCTGTCCGCGGCCTCGAGCACGAGGATTCCGCCCAACTGCTCTTTCGTTTCGGCATACGGGCCATCGGTGATGGACACCTTGCCATTCTGCCATCGCAGCGTGATGGCGTTCCGGGGGCTTGGAGCGCTTCCCCGCCAGCAAAGTGACCGTTCTTCCGCAACATGTCGTCGTAGGCAAAGCACTCATCCAACATTGCGTTGCGCTCGCTTTCGGACATCGTCTCCCACTTCTTCTCTTCGAGGCGGCGTATCCCTCGTTGAACACCAGGTAGATCACCCGAAGTACCGTGTCCAGGCGGTCCGGCAGTTCGGCAGGAGACGGCACCTGATACGGAATACGAGCATCACGGATCTTCGCCTTGGCGCGTACGATGCGCTGAGCCAGGGTGGACGGAACGGTGAGGAATGCGTGCGCGATCTCCTCGGTCGTCAGACCGCACACCTCCCGCAGCGTCAGTGCCACGCTAGCTTCCGGCGCCAGCGCTGGATGACAGCAGGTGAAGATTAGCCGAAGCCGGTCATCCTCGATGCCCTCGTTGTCAAAGGTTGCGCCGTCGCGGGCCTCGGCTCCGAATTGCTCGGCGATAACCGCTTGCGAATCGTCGAACCGGGCGCGCCGTCGCATCGCGTCGATGGCCTTGAAGCGCCCCGCAGAAACGAGCCACGCCCTGGGACTGGCAGGTATCCCTCCTTCGGCCATTGCTCGAGCGCAGCACTGAAGGCATCGTGCAGCGCGTCCTCGGCCAGCTCGAAGTCGCCGAGCAGGCGGATCAGGGTCGCAAAGATCCGCCGCGATTCCGAGCGATAAACGGCACCCACTTTCTCTCGCACTTGTTCAGCGGTGTGCTCTATCATGACGACAGCACATTCCCATTGGTGGCGATCGTGTTCCAATTGAGCGAATTGTCGGGGACGCCGATTGTTTTAGACGATCAGACCATGGTTGGCGGGGTTGAGCGAATGCAGTTGTGACGATTGAATCTCCGTATTCCCCTCCTCCTGCTGACCTCCAGCTAGGCGGCATCGCGAGCCATGGTAAGATGGCGAATTGTGGGAAGTAGGAAACGGAAACCTCTGCTCTTAGAGAATATCGCTCGTTTCATGTTCCCTGATTCGGTTAGAAAGATGCTATTAGCTTGGGCGATCCCGCTAATTTTCGCCTCTTATTTTGGAACCCTTGCCTATGCCGCCGTTGTTTCCCCAATGACTTACGATTGGCGCTACCGAGTGATTTCTAATTTGATCTCGCCGCGGAACAATCCGGAGTTTCATTGGATCCCATCGTTCGGCATAGCCATAGCCGGTCTGCTTATGATTCCATTTACAAGCTACATTCATGCCCGTTTGCGCTTTGCATCTCAACTTGGTGCAAATATCGGGACCATCGCGTTTGTAAGCGGCACCATTTTGCTCATTCTCGCCGGCCTAATCGTGCCCCAGTCTTCCCACTTAAACAGCGGGTCCCCGAGACTTCACGAAATGCTTGGACGAGCTGCTGCGCTTGGCCTCGGCGTGGGCATGGTCACTTTCTGTTTGTGTGCTCTGAGAGGATATTTGTTCCCCGGACCTGGAAAGAAACTTTTCAAACGAGAGCTGCTGGTCTCGTGGATCCTTGTCACGATGATTCCACTGGTTGGCGCAGCCTTAAGCGGATGCTTGTTTCTGTCAGCGAGTGCTCATTTTCCCTGGTCACACGGCCTTCACCAGGCCTTGAAAACCTCGATCGTTTGGCATCTCTCGTTCTGGGAATGGATCGGCTCTGTAGCAGTCTTTCTATTTCTCCTTAGCTCGGCTTTGTTTTTGCCGGATCGTGTAGATAGCTGAAAAAAAAGGGGGAAACCAACAACTCTAATGCAAAAGATCACCCCGTTTCTCTGGTTCGACAATGAAGCCGAGGAGGCAGCAAAGTTTTACGTCTCCATTTTCAGAAATTCGAAGATCGTGAAGGTCGCCCGCTATGGAGATGCCCGATCCGGATCCAAGAGCACCGTCATGACGGTGTTGTTTTCCCTCAGTGGCCAGGAGTTCATCGCCTTGAACGGTGGACCACAGTTCAAGTTCACTGAAGCCGTTTCGTTCTCGGTCAGCTGCCGGACGCAGGCGGAAGTGGACATGTATTGGAACAAATTATCCAAAGGCGGAAGCAAAGGGCCGTGCGGATGGCTGAAAGACAAATATGGCCTCTCATGGCGGATCAACCCTACCGTATTGGCCGAAATGCTCGATGATCCCGACCCCGCAAAGGCCGATCGAACGATGAATGCCATGCTGAAGATGAAAAAGATCGATATTAACCGCCTCAAACGAGCCTACGCCGGAAAAACTTGAGGCTGCGCCTGGCAGGCGGATTCTGCTGAAAAAGCGCTCCTCACCCGGCGGTTGAGTGCATTTTGGAATTAGCGAAGGTAACCTTTAAAAATCAAGATCCGGATCATCAGGGTCGAAATTCCCTTTAACAAAATCTATTGAATCGTCGACTCGTTCTTGTTGGTCATAGTCCCTCGATGCTGGCAGGAAGTGATCCTGATGACCGGGGAAGCCGGCTGTTTTATAGTTGTTCTGGCTGCATCCGATCACGAGGCCCAGCGTGATGAGGAAGCAGATGATGTTCATGTTGTTTCGATTTGGTCTCATTTAGCTACCAGTTCTCACTTGTCTTTTCTTCTTTCGTCAGATGAACGACAATCTGAAACGTTGAAACGTTGCTATCTCGCACGGTCAATTACAATGGCAATGACGAGCAGCGCAGTCGATTGGGATTCCCCCGCAAATTATATATAGCGCTCACAATGAGATGTGGGCGACCGGAGGACGGAATGAGACTATTCAACGCGAGAACTTAAGAGGGCGATGATTGGAAGATCCAGATGCTCACCTATAACCTAGCCACAGCATCGGATCCGACACAATACCAAACGATCGCCCCTAGCAACCAATAGCATCTTGATGCGCGTGGTCGCTCGTCAGGTACTTATAAGACAATTATGCGCCAAGCGTGTCACAGGTGGATTGTCGTTTCGGAGAAACGATCCCGTTCCACTTAAAAGTTGCTTCGCCGCTAATACCGGACAAAGCATGTTCGTCTGACGATTATTAGTTTATTATTAGGTCGATGAGGCCGCTATTAACCAAAAGAGCACTTTTTAACTACTCTAGGTGACAAATAGCTGGCTGGTGCAGGCCAAAACCGCGGCTTCCCTACCGCTGAGACCGTAGGTAAGGCTCCAGCTTTTACCTACATCTTCGAAAATGCGAGCTAGGCCAGAGCTTGATAAACCAGATTGGTAAATCGCTGGAAAAGACCGTGTTCGTCGAAAGGAAGGTGTTGGGCAAAGATCAGCATGACCAGTTCTTCCGCTGGATCGATGGTGCAAAGCGTCGTAGCCATGCCGCTCCAGCCAAAGGAACCAAGTGTACCCAGGGTGCCGGCCAAGCCATCATTGATTCGAACAGCAACACCTAGTCCAAAGCCGTAACCAGTGGTAAAAGTACGATTGACCACCGGGAGTCCCGCAAGATGGTCCGCCGTCATGAGTCCGAATGTTTTCCGGCCCAGGATTCGCCTATCGTCCATCTCGCCGCCGTTGCAGAGCATCTGCCCAAAGCGCCCAAAGTCATCGAGCGTGGAGAATAAACCTGCGCCGCCCGAGGGATATTTTCTTACGCCTTCGCGTGTCTCACCTCTAAGAATGGCAAAGCTCGTAGATCCCCGTTTTCGCCGTGTTCATAGACCTTGGCCAGGCGACCCATCTTACTTTCCGGAACTTCGAAATCTGTATCCTGCATTCCCAGCGGATTCAGAAGCTGCTCTCTCAAGAAAACATTCAATGGCTGGCCGCTCACTATCTCGATGACGCGGCCAAGTACATCGGTGGAATATCCGTATTCAAACATTGTCCCCGGTTGCCGCTTCAGGGGCAGCCGCGCCAGGAGCCTGACCATTTCAGCCAGCGACTCGGCGTCTTCTAAACCACCCCTTTGATAGATTTCACCGATTGGCTCCCCAGGCGCTTCGTAGATAATACCTGAGGTATGGGTGAGCAGATGATGAATCGTGATCGGTTCGCTGGCAGGAGCCAATTGAGGGTTCTCCGGTGTACCCCCGATGACGACCTGGGGATCGCCGAACTCCGGAAGATAATCTTTGACCGGATCAAGTAAGCCTAGCCTCCCTTCTTCAACGAGGATCAGAGCCGCAACGCTTACCACAATTTTTGTCATCGAATAGATACGAACGACAGTATCGCGTTGCATCGGGATCCCGAGTATATGATCCTGAAACCCGGCGGCGAAAACGTCAGCGACCTGGCCTTTGCGTAACACGAGCAGGGCAATTCCGGCGTGTTTCCCCTCGTCCACGAACCTCTCAATGCACCGATGAAGCCGTTCGAGGCGTTTAGGAGAAAATCCAAGGGTAGCGAGAAGATTTGCATCGGACAGGATCATCGCGGAACTCACGGACCATTCTAGCATCACACAGAGACGGTAAGCAACACCACCGCTCCGACGCACAGGAGATAACCAGCCACCGGGAATAAAATACACTTGGAATTGTCTTATACACAAAGCGGTATGGCCCGCCGAGCTTTACTGCCCAACGCCATCAGCGTTGAAAAAATGAGTAAAAGATTTTAAGTTTTTATCACGCCTTTTGTGTATGAAAAGGTTCCATTTTTGTCATTGGCCTTGGCTGGCTCTCGCGGTCTTGTTACCGCTCACGGCCAAATCCGTAGCTGGTAATGGAATGGGAGGCGGACGTGGACCACACGGTTCTTTCGAACACGGATTTGATCACCGCGACCGTGATCATCGGTTCTTTCATCACCGCCATTTCTTTTTCGGTTTTGATTTTGTTGCGTTCGGATTCCCGTATTGGTGGTATGCCGACTACGGTTACCCCTACTATGGTTATCCTGACGACTATGCGTACTATGACTCCGCGCCGGTGTATGATGAACGATTTTGGCAGGATCTGGCCAGGAAAGTTCAATCGGAGCTCGCACGGCGCGGGTACTACCACGGCCAGATTGACGGCGTGATCGATTCAGATAGTCGCCAGGCAATTCGCGCCTTCCAAAAGGCGCAGGGTTTGCACATGACCGGACTGATCGACCCCGGGGTTTTAAGAGCCTTGAAGCTACCCGTTCCGCAGATCCCTTCACATTCGAGCTAAAATGCTCGGAAAATAGGATTCCTTGGAGAGCTTCTGAACCTGTGCAGCACATTTAAATTTCTTGCTGCGGTTTTGCAGCGAGTCGACAAAAAGGAGGAGCAGCTTGACCAAACAATCGACGGCAGCGCGCTTGGTCCTGATATTTTCTTCTCCTTGCGACCGCTTTTCTGGCTTATACTTTTAGTCTTCGGCATGCTGTGGAAGCTGATCACATTGCAGCGATCGATAACGTCACTCGAAAGCTTATACAGGAAGGTCAACGCGAAATTTCGCCCGCAGCGTTTTGAGTGGGATTAGACACATGTTCGAGCCAGTGCCGCCAGACCTGGCTAGCTACAGTTTCCAGTTCTGGACCGAAAGTACGACTCTCTTCACGTAGTTGCCGCACGCAAATGCCCGCTTGCGCCAACTCGCAAGCATGACCAACATACCAGCGCTCCAATCCTTGGACCGTCACTTCGAGATGAAACTGGAGTGCCAGCGCATAGTTTCCCACCACAAATCCTTGGTTGGCATAGTGAGCTGTTCCCGCCAGGTGCGTGGCTCCCGCAGGTAAGTCAAACGTGTCACCATGCCAATGTAGGACGCGCAATTCACAGCTGAGTAAAGCCCTAAACCATGGCGGGACGCTCAAGTCCGAACCTACATAGACTGGTGCCCAACCCAGTTCCTTGCCATGCGTTCCTGGGTAGACACGCGCCCCGAAGGCCGCCGCCATCAACTGCGCGCCGAAACAAATACCTAACGTCGGGCGTTTTGCGGCAAGCCGTGAGCGCAACAAATCAAATTCTACTTCGATGAAGGGATAGGTGTCGCGCTCATAAACCCCGATCGGGCCGCCCAGCACAACCATGAGGTCAGGGTCCACCGCATTGATCGCACGCAAGTTGGCGGTGCAAGCATCAATTACTTCGATGTTGAAGCCGGCGTGCGTCAGTTCGATGCCCAGTGATCCCAGGTCTTCAAAGGCTACGTGGGTAATGGCCAAGGTGGTGCGCATGAGGTTCTACTGTTCATTCTCCAGTTTCTCTGTATCGGCCTGTTGCCAAAATAGATATCCGAATCAGTCGGTTTGGGCGAATAGGCACGTGATCGCGATCACCCCGCCGAGGTAACCCAGGTCCGCGAAATCCCCGAGAATAGGCCCTACCGATCTTCCTTGGAAAGAACGCCCGGTGGCGTTCCGGGAAGTGGACAACCCCAGGAGATATATTTATCAACGAACGCTCTCGCGTCATCCAAGGTTTCGAAAATACCGGGCGGATAGTCGTAACGCTCGTTCTTTTTACGATCGCAAAAGCTTACTGCCCAAAATTTCGGCCGTCCATCCGAGGCGGCAACCTGAGCTGGATCGCTCGAGAGCATTATTTTCGCCCGGGCTGCAGGTTCGGAGTCGGCTTCTGGCAGCCCCGTATTCGAAAGCGCGGGTAAGCCATGTTACCGTTTCACCGGAGGTTCTCGAGGGGGAGACCGCAAGGAAATGTACGATGCCTTGGTTTGCTGTAAAGGTATCTCCCTCTGACTCGCGCTTGAATTAGTCGGGCGAATACAGCGACAACACTGCTGGGAATTTGCTCCTGCAACCGATTGGCGGCACGGCAAGAATTTTCCGAAACTTCCTCTTCTTCTGCGGGTTAAGGTGAGTGAGGTGAAGTATGAGAAACCTGCTACTCCGACTAGTGGCCGGGCGGTACCCCTCGAAGCGGTTTCCTGGTTTAGGTGTTCATCGTGCGGACCGCCTCGGCAGATCGATGCAATCACTCGAGTGAAAAGACCGATCTTCTGAGGCGAAACAACCGACAAGTAAGTCCAAATTCCCAGAATTAGTCTTAGGCAAAGAAAATATGACGAAATTCATCCTCCCTCTTGCTGTAGTTTTCGGTCTGAGCGTTATCGCTCAAGCTGCCGATCCGACTCCAACTCCTTCTCCTGCGCCCTCTGCAAGCGCCGGTAAAACCAAGCATCATCATAAGAAGGGCACACCCAAGGCTTCGCCAAGCCCAAGTGCTGCCCCAAAGTCCGGCTAGGCCTCTGCTCGGGTTCGTGGTCTCATAGCAAGGGCGCTTACGCGCAACCCTTAAAGCCCGCAGATTTCAACCTGCGGGCTTTTTTGAGCTTCCCGGTCATCAGGAAATCGCGATCCGGGTGAATCGGCTTCGGCAAGTTCAAGAACAGGTATGCCTGGGTTTCTGACATCTTATGGATTCAATTTGGCTGGAGCGGTCTAAGAGCCATGGGAAGAATTGGTAAAATCTAAAAATGCGCGTGGAATTTACCCGCGCCTTCATCGTTCATATTGAGACTCTCGTGTCGCTCGATTTTTAAAGCTTGAATCGATTGTTCGCTGCTTTTGGGCGAGGCCTTATCCTGCGACACGGTTTTAAATCGGGGGCATCATGAATCATGAGACAGCGCTTTCGAAAGCAAGAGAAATAGCAGATCGTGTGCTGGCCCCGGCCGCTAGGCAGAACGATAAGGAGGGTCGGTTCTCAACCGAGGCTGTTGATGCGCTCGGGCGAGCCGGGCTTCTTGGGCTCACGCTGCCGACCGAATTTGGCGGAACGGGTCTCGGGCCACGCACGTTCGCGGCTGTCGCCGCGACACTTGCCGAAGCCGACGCATCGGTCGCGATGGTCTATATGATGCATATCTGTGCCGCCGGGACGATCGCCGCGGCTCGACCAGGCGCCGCCGTTGCGCAGATGCTGAACGAGATCGCCACCGGCGGGCATCTGTCCACCCTCGCCTTCAGCGAGTCTGGCTCGCGCAGTCACTTCTGGTCGCCTGTCTCCCGCGCGCGACGGGATGGCACTGGCGTGCGTATCACGGCCAAGAAGTCGTGGGTGACGAGCGCTGGCTATGCGCAGAGTTATGTGGTCTCGTCGCTCGCGCCTGAAGGGGCAGGTCCTACCGATTCGACCCTCTATCTTGTTCCGGCAGGCGTACGCGGGCTTTTAGTAGAGGGCTCCTGGGACGGGCTGGGGCTACGGGCCAACGCCTCCGCTCCAATCATGCTCGATGACTGCGAGATTCCGTACGGACTCCAGCTCACGGACGACGGCGCAGGTTTCCAGGCCATGCTGGACCTGGTGCTCCCGCAATTCAATCTGGGGGCGGCGGCCGTAGCGGTAGGCCTCTGTCGCGCTGTGGTCGCAGCAACGGCGGCGCATCTCAAGAGCGCTCGCTTCGAGCATCTGGGCCAAAGTCTCGGGGAGAGCTTACCGACGCTGCGTGCGCAGCTCGCGATGATGCAAATCGACACCGATGGGCTCTCGGGGCGCATTGACGACCTGGTTGAGCACCTCGAGCGGCCTCGGGATACGACCCTGCTCCGCGTGCTAGAAACTAAAGCCGCCGCAGGCGACATAGCCATCGGCGTAACCTCAACGGCGATGCGGGTATGCGGGGGTGCGGCGTTTTCGAAGCGCATGATCATCGAGCGACTCTTCCGCGATGCTCATGCGGGCGCCGTGATGGCGCCGACGGGCGACGTCCTTCGGGAATTCATCGCAAGGGCGATCCTAGGCATGCCGCTCTTCTAAACCAATGCGCACAGAGTAACCTGATCACGTGGGCTGATAGTCACTATCGACCGGATGATTACATTCGGTCGCAACGCACTCTACTGAGAAGACAATCATGAGCCGAACAATCTGGGTAGGTGCAGTTGCGTACGATCCGAAGGTGGTCACGATCTGGGAAGGCATGCGACGCTACTTTCACGAGGAAGCGCGCGTGGCAGTTGA
>JBAUZZ010000096.1:0-5324 GCA_049585495.1 Chthoniobacterales bacterium
GGACGGCTACGCAGCATCCTGCGAAAGCGACTGGGCAAGAAAGGGCGCGGACGCGGCAACGATCATCAACGCTGGCCCAATGCTTACTTCACCACAGTGGGCTTGTTCTCCTTAAAGCAAGCACACCGTGTGGCCTGCCGATCTTCTTGAAAGTTAACCACCAACTGGAGAGCCGGATGCGGGAGAGCCGCCTGTCCGGTTCGGAGGGAGGGGCGACTCACCGGTCGTCCCTACCCCTATCAAAAACGGCGGGCAGCGTGCACTTCAGAGCGGTACTCGCGACAAGGTGTAACAAATCGAGTATCGTAGCAGGATTGCTGCCGGGAAACGACTTATGGAAAAGGAAACCTCCCCAGATCTATGTGATCCCTCGCTCTACTACAACCGCGAACTCAGCTTGTTAGAATATAATCAGCGGGTTTTGGAAGAGGCGCAGGATCCGGGCAATTCCCTCCTTGAGCGGTTGAAATTCCTCTGCATTGTCGCGTCAAATCTCGATGAATTTTTTGAGGTAAGGGTTGCTGGTCTGAAGCAGCAACGCCTAAGCAATGTTAGTCCGCCCAGCTCCGATGGAATGAGCCCTAGTGAGCAGCTCGCCGCGATTTCCTCGAGAGTGCGTAAGATGGTGGATGACCAGTATCGTACTTGGAGCGAGGAACTGGTCCCGGCCCTGGAAGAAAATAATATTTTTTTCCTGCGCTACGACGAGCTCACTAACGAAGAAAAGCAATACTATACGAAGTACTTTGAAAAATCGGTCTACCCGGTGCTCACGCCGCTCGCGGTAGACCCGGTCCATCCCTTCCCGCAGTTGCTGAACAAGAGTCTGAACGTTGCGGTGGGGCTGGACGGAACGGCAATTGGAACGAATCTAGCCGTTGTCCAGGTACCGCTTGTGCTGCCACGCCTGCTTAGGTACGCGGACGGGGAGAAGGGAATGTATCGCTACATTTTCACTGGGAGTCTTATCCAGGCGCATGTCGGTTCTCTCTTTCACGGCGTGACGGTGAAGGGCGCTTATCAGTTTCGTGTGACTCGAAATAGTGATCTGTATCTCGACGCGGAAGAGACGGACAATTTGCTGAAGACCATCGAACTTGAGTTACGGAAACGGAGTCGCGGGGACGCGGTCCGCCTGGAGGTTCAGCAGGACTGTCCGCGCCATATCACTGATCAATTGCTGCAAACGTTTGGCCTGGCTGGGGACGATCTTTACCAGGTCAATGGACCCATCAATCTTCTGCGCCTGATGGCGGTGATTCCTGAAGTAGATCGGCGAGATCTCAAGTTTCGTCCATTTGTGCCCACCATCGTGACCGGAGCGAAGGATGAAGAAGATATTTTTTCGCAAATCCGGCGTAGACCAATCCTGTTGCATCATCCTTATGAAAGCTTTCAGACTGTGCTGGATTTCATCGAGCAGGCTGCAGAAGATCCGAATGTTCTGGCAATCAAACAAACGCTTTATCGAACCAGCGGTGATTCCCCGATCGTGGCCTCCCTGGCTGAGGCGGCTGAGAGCGGGAAACAGGTTACCGTGGTGATCGAGCTCAAGGCCCGCTTTTACGAAGCAGCAAACATAAAATGGGCCAGAACGCTTCAGGAGGCCGGCGTTCATGTGGTTTACGGGATAGCTAGTTTAATGACGCGGGCAAAGCTGGCGTTAGTTGTTCGCAAGGAAGAGGAGGGTATCCGCCGATACCTGCATATCGGGACGGGGAACTACTATCCGTCCACCGCGAAACTTTACGAAGATTTCGGGTTGTTAACGTGCGATCCGGTGATTACCAACGACAGTGCGGAGCTGTTTAACTGGTTGACCGGTGTTTCGGTCTTTCCTGAATTGAAAAAAATCAAGGCGGCACCGAGAGCGCTCCACGAGTTTGTCCTTGAAATGATCCAGCGCGAAACGACCCACGCCAAGCATGGGAAACCCGCTGGCATTTTCAGTAAGGTGAACGCACTGGTCGACGAGGAGGTCATCAAAGCGCTGTATCTGGCTTCTCAAGCCGGGGTGAAGACCAAGCTCCTGGTCAGAGGTGTCTGCTGCCTCCGTCCAGGGTTACCTGGAGTGAGCGACAACGTGATCGTGCGCAGTATCGTTGGCAGATTTCTAGAGCACAGCCGAATCTATCGTTTCGAAAACGCCGGTAACCCGGAAATCTATCTCGCGAGTGCGGACTGGACGGCAAGGAATTTTTTCGGGCGCGTGGAGATCTGTTTTCCGATTGAGGACGGGAAACTGCGTGAGCGGGTCGATCATGTTCTTGACATCTATTGGAAGGACAATGTGAAGGCCTGGGAACTAGGGCCGGAACCGACATACCTTCGCAGGGCCTTGGAAGGAGAGCGAGTTGATGCCCAGGCGCTTTTCCTGGAGCATGCCCGCAAACGGAAAAAACCGGACGTCGAGGTAAGGTCGCTGGCGGCAAAGACAAAAGCCAACAATAGCAGGCCGAGGAAGCGGAAGCAAAAGATAGGTCAGACCACCTAGCCAGCCCGGATAGGAAAAGCGCTGTAAGCGCCCGAGATTATAGCCTTGGGCTGCAAGGCCCAGGCTATAATCTCGTCGCGCTTTCAGCGCTGGGACTGACCTCTCCGACTCACGTCTACATAGGAGCGTACAAGCTGTAGTCTAGCTCACAAATCTCTCAGGATTTATAACTATAGGAGTTCTGCATCGTGCATTTCCGCGAGGATTTTTGCCGCCAAAAGCTGGTAGGGCGAATTCGTTTCCGCCAATGGCGGAGACAAATGAGCCTCAAGGGGCTAACAACATTTGCGGTTTAGGCTCATCCGCCGCAGCGGATTCGCCCTACCGTCATTCCTTAACTACGCCGACCCCCGATCACCCCATTTCACACGAATCATGTTTGGTTGCGGCTACGCCGCGCCAGGAGCGATGCAGGCTAGTGGCGCATTAACCGATCTTGAAAGGCGTTTCCTGCCCCACGCCTGCCAGACTTTGACTGTGAGGCGATCCGCGTCGAGAGTGGCGACCTTGACCAGGCCTGAAAGTTCTTCCTCTGTTCGGCCGCGACCCACCGTCGCTGTACCATCCTTTGATGATTCGCTGCGACGACCATTCAAAGAATGGCTCTTGCTGCTGATGCTCGCCGCGGTGCAGTTCACGATTGCGGTGGATTTTGTCATAATGATGCCGCTCGGACCGCAGTTAATGCGGATTTTTGCGATCGACACGCCAGCCTTTAATCTGGCGGTATCGTCATATGCGGGAGCAGCGGGGCTAGCTGGACTTGGTGCTGCCTTCGTCCTTGACCGGTTCGATCGCAAGACGGCACTGCTTATGCTCTACGCTGGATTCGCTGTCGGCACGCTACTTTGCGGGCTTGCACCGACCTACGGTGCGCTGGTATTCGCTCGAGCCCTGGCCGGCTGTTTCGGCGGCATCGTCGGCGGCGTCAGTCTCGCAATGGTCGGCGATCTCGTTCCGGACGCTCGCCGAGCATCGGCGGTGGGAACGGTGATGTCTGCGTTTTCCGTCGCCCAGGTCGCAGGTGTACCATTAGGTCTCTATTTTGCCGATAAACTGGGCTGGCATGTCCCGTTCCTTTTGTTGGCTGCGGTCAGTGGAATCGTCTGGGTTTTTGGCTTCGTTCGTTTACCCAAAGTCCGGGCGCATCTGCAGGCGAGTCGCGGCGAAACGCTGATGCGCAGATTTTGGGCGATCCTGGCCAACGCGAATCATCTTCGAGCGCTGGCTCTGATGTCGGTAATGACTTTGGGCGGATTCATGATCATTCCGGATCTGGCCAGCTACTTGGTCTCCAACGTCCATTTGAGTAGCGGAGAGCTTCGCTTGGTCTATTTGGTCGGCGGAGCTGCCACGCTCTTTACTATGAACGGCGTCGGCCGATTAGCCGATCGATTCGGTCGAATGCGAGTCTTTAGCACCATGATGGTCTCTTCGATAGTGGCAGCATTTTTGGCGACCCATTTGCCCGTCGTTCCGGCTCTTCTGGCTGTAGCAGTTTCGACCTTTTTCATGATCTCAATGACTGGCCGCTTTGTTCCGGCAATGGCAATGATTACCAGCAGCGTAGAGCCTGAACACCGCGGTGGTTTTATGAGCGTCAACTCAGCCGTTGCTCAATTTTCTGCGGCCCTGGCAGCAACCGTTGCCGGGTGGGTAATCCATGACGGTGCTAACCATCAACTCGTCGGCTTCGGAAACGTTGCTTGGATTTATGCCGGCTGGGCCACCGTCGGTCTGTGGTTAGCGTCCGGAATTCGAGCCGTGGCACCGCCTAGACTCAAAGGCGCCCGGCTCGCCAGTGTGACCTCTGCAGAATCCAATACGGTGTCGTCTTAGTCGAAATTCCGAAATTGCATTGGAGGGTGGGGCTCCCGACTTCGCAAGTCCTGCGTCTCGGCGCCCTCTCAGCCATCACTTCTCGCCGACGGTGGCCCGCGGAACCGCGCCATCGCTGCTTCTTGCTGGGCGCCCGCAAAAATGAAGAACGCGATGAAGATTAGCAGTGGATTGCCGAAAAGCCCAAGAATGCCGAAAACAACGGCCAGGCCTTGGCCAATCCAGGCCGCAATTTGTGTTGCTCGCGCGTACGGCATCGCCATCGCCAGCAACGCGCGGAGTACGCGGCCACCGTCCATCGGGAACGCTGGGATCAAGTTGAACAAAACCAGCATTACGTTCACGGAGGCAAGTTTCCCCAACAACTCGAATCTGGGACTTTCCAAGTATTCGAGTTGATCGAGCGCAGCGCTGGTATGAACCACGAAGATCAGCGCCGTGGCAATCACCACGTTCACTAGCGGCCCGGCTATGGCGACAACGAGTTCCTGCCAGGGCTTGTCCGGGATACGGCTGAGTCGCGCCACCCCGCCAATCGGCAGCAAAGTAATGTCGGGCGTGGCGATGCCGAATCCGCGTGCCGCGAAGGCGTGGCCGAATTCATGTAAGAGAACACAGAGAAACAAGGCTAGAATGAAGAGCACCCCTTGAATGGCACCGGGCAATCCGGCCACCTGGTAGTAGCTGAACCAAATCCAGGCCAGAAACAGCAGGAAGGTCAGATGGATTCGCACATCGATCCCGGATATGGAAGCAATTTTTAGGGACGAACGCACATTATCCCGGATTGTGTCGCCTGGTGCCGGTGCCAGCAAGAAAAACCGCTGATTTCCAATCTTTGCTGAGTGCCCTGCAACTGCGACGCTCACAGGGTAAATTTTCAGGATGTCGACTACCTACCTTGCGCTGCTTCGAGGAATAAACGTCGGCGGCAAGAATAAGCTTCCGATGAAAGGCCTGACCGAAATGTTTGTCGAGATGGGATACGGCC
>JBAUZZ010000097.1:0-1973 GCA_049585495.1 Chthoniobacterales bacterium
GCCATTAAGTACAATGTGCAGGGCGGCACCGTTTCGATCTCAGTGACGAAGTCCGGTTCGCTCGTGTTTTTTCGGGTGGCTAATACTGGACCGCAAATTCCCGAAGAACATAAAAGTCGTATTTTTGAACGCTTTTACCGAGCCGACCCGAGTCGCTCCTCCGAAAGAGGCGGTTCAGGACTGGGGCTCAGCATCTGCCGCGAGATTGTATTGGCCCACGGAGGTCAGATTTGGTTGGAGCGACCGCAGCCGGGTTGGACCGCATTTGTCTTCACTTTGCCTGCCCCGCAAAATCCGCCCAATGCTGCCGAAAAGCGAAGGCTCGCGACCGACCCCGAGTACGCTCGAAAAGAGAGCTGACACTTTCCCTATCCGACAGGCTCCGGCAAGCAGGGTCACATCTTTAGTTCCCTTTAGGGGTCCTGCGCCGGAACACGTGCAACCGTCAGAAACGCTTTTTTTTCGCAAGCTTTACTCCGACGCAAGAGCTGATGCATGCGTAGCTACACATTTCCAAATGCTGTCACGCCGGATGAAGGTGTCGGTAAACCTGAAGCGGTCAAGGTACCTTCCGCGCTTCTTAGACCGACCTTGGTAAGTAGCGCGACCCGTTACGACGGCTGCATCGCTATAGACACGTATCCGGAGATCATCGACGATCGCGGACGTGGTCTGGAATTCCGGATTATCAAGTCCCGCGATGTACTGCTCTTTACCGATCAAAGCCTCACCCGTGCCGGCGAGCGTATAGTCATCGTCCAAAATTTGCTCAAGGGTCTGCGCGTCCCGCTGCACCCAAGCTCGGGCCATTTGACTCTCTAACTGGAGCAACACCTTCATATCGTCCTTCTCACCTGCTTGGGCTATTGGAACCGCCACCCTGAATGACACAACGAGCAGGAGCCCTACAATCGACGAGCAGAACCGGCCGCAGAATCGACTCAGACGAGAGATGCTCTGCATGTCTAACGGGTTAGGCAGCTCATTTCTCCTGCTCGTTTTCTCGCTCTGTGGAATCAAGATCAATTCGAAGGATGGAGCCGTTGTCAGCATATCCTTTAATCTCGTGGACGTTTTCGTCGTGGCGGCCCTAATGCAGCACCACGTGGCAACTTAGCATTCCAGAGGCGTGCCATTGGCTGCATCCACGTTAAATTGTCGCGAGCGACCTTTCCGACGAACAATCGGCCCTTGAAGCGAATGGGCTAGCTGTGCGGCATGCCTCACGGGGTTTGTCCACGACCTTCCGGATGGCTGCCTGCCCTCTGAGACACGAACAGAATACAGCCGATCATAAAAACCGCGATGATCAAGGAAGAGCTTATGCGACTGAGATTGAGTCCGCCGCTGGCTACGGGCTTGGTGAGAAGATCGCCGACCGTCGCGCCAAGCGGCCGGGTAAGGATGAACGCCGACCAGAACAGCAGGGTCCGGGAAATCCTCGTGCAGAAGTAAGCCGCCGCGATAAGTGCCAAGGCACCGCTGAAGACGATGGCTGCGCCTTCGTATCCCAGCCCCGAACTATCGGCAAAGAAATCGCCGAGAGCAGTCCCAAGCGTGTTCGAAAAGAGAATCGTCATCCAATAGAAAAGTTCCGCCTTACGCGACGTGATATTGGTGACTGCCACGGAGCCCATGGAAAACCGCCAGAGTCCGAGAACGATCATCAATATCGCGAAGAGCATGAGTGAGCCTCCCACGTACCCGATGCCGAGCGAGCGGTCCGCAAAGTCTGCCAGTGTCGTGCCGGCGGTTGTCGTGCCGACGATGACGGCCCAATAGAGTAGCGGGTGAAAGAATTTCGCTGTCACCTGGGCTGCGACCGTGGCGATAAAGAGGGAGAAAAAAACGACGCTACTGAGAGCGTAGCCCAGGTGCATCGTCATCGAAAGGGTATCTCCGCCCGTCTCGCCCAGGGTCGTCGCAGCTATTTTGATAATCCAAAAAGCCAGAGTGACTTCGGGAACTTTACT
>JBAUZZ010000098.1:0-4512 GCA_049585495.1 Chthoniobacterales bacterium
CTCTCAAAGCCTCCCGAACCGTAGAGTCTTCGATCTCGGATTTCCTTGAAAGTTTCCCCTGCCATCAAAGTGTTGACATGGACAGCTTGTTCACACTGCTCCAGTGTCCTCGTACCAGGATGAGAAAAGGGATTCGTCGAAAGGAAAGTTCCCATAGAGTTCGGTTCCGATAGGGAGGTATTGAAAGGATGGCAAGGGAAAGGAAGCTTGTCTACACAATTTCAATCTGTTATGTGTTCAGATGAACAAGAAACTCGTGAATACCCCTCGCCAAAATATTGTGACTAAGCGCGCAAATCCAGTCACAAAATAGATCCCAGAACTTCTGTAATAGGTTGATAATTAGATCATTACATCCGGAAGGGCTCGAACCTGCACCAAGTATTTCCACACCGCTCGCGTGACCGACAACTCGGCCGAGGCGGTGCTGCTCCCCGACGCGGGGTAATCCAAGGTTTCGGTTCCGGGCCAGGCTCAATTGGCTGCCGCGCACCACTGGCTGCGCAGTGGGTGACGTTGCCTTGGTCGGTGGCGTACCGAAGCGGTCACGGTTCGCGTCTAGCTAGCCAGTGGCTTCGCTGCAAGTTCATTCGCCATTTTGGGAAGTAACTGTGCCCTCAGGCCGGGCACCTGGACCACATCGCTCGCGCGATCAACTTTGCGGACGCAACTGCGCAGCCAGCTCGGTCCATCTCCTGGATAGCACCATTGCTCGCTTTACTACAGCAGCATCGATTTTCGCGCCGCAACGCGCGAGTTCTTCGGCTTCCTTTTCGGCCTGCCTTGCAAGCTCAATGGCGCGATCTAGTAAAAGAGCAAGCTCCTCATCTTTTTCCATGTTGTTTCCTTTCTGTTGGTTTAGCTGACGTGTCCTAGATGCCGGGCACCTCGATAGGTTTCGCTTGCGCTCATCGAGATGCAATAAATTCCGCGTGATACCGGCTGATGAACTGTGCATTCAGGATTACATCGATCTTCGATGTTCGTGCAGGCAATTCTGCGCGGGCATCAGCGATCAACGCCGAGTGATCGACCCGGGAAACGCAAATAGCTGAGCTGTACAGCGAATCCGAGCTGGTTGTTCGAACCACGGTGACGAAGGAGAGTTGATTCGCCACTACACCCTGGGTGCCGACGATCTCCATCTAATCCGCCAGCCGAACAACCACGCTTCCGTTATTCAAAGTGTTGACGTGGCTCGGTCGTTGGCGGAATTTAATGTCCCCCCTGCATCAAGGATCGGAGAACACCCACGCCGGTTGTTCAGCAGACCGAACATGGCAGTTCGGAGAGGACGGTCAAGCACCATCGCGGCCAGGGAATGCGGAAGCTCGGGATCGTCTCCGTCGTGGAGCTCGTCCGGCTCGTTCGCGACAAGTTCGACCTTGAAGATCCGATCCAGTCGGCGCTTGAGAACGCGCGCCGTTTACTTCTCGCGATCTCGGGCTCCGAGCTGCGCGGGGCGCGTCACGTCTGGGTCGCGATCCGGCAGATCACGAAGGCGATCGAGATGAACTCCGCTGCGCCCCGCTTTTCGGTCGAGGCCGCGAGAATGAATAACTCCGAGAAGAAACGAGAAACGGCGAAAGCAGGGACGAAGCTTGCAGCAGCTCTTCTCTGCTGCCCTGTAGCTCCTCGGAGTAGCGGATATTTTCGGGGGCTTTCTTGAGCAACTTGGCAAGCAGCGCACGTCGTTCAACAAGCGGCCGAGAACGCAAATCGGATCCTTCCAAGCTAAGCAGATCAAAGGCGTAGTAGACGAGCGGGATTCCCTTGCGAATTCCATACGATTGAAGGAGCTGGAAGGACGACTTGCCCTCAGAGTCCAGCGCAGCAACCTTTGAATGCAAGCCGCTCGGTACCCGTCGAACTTCAGCTCATAGAGCCAATTGCCGACCGGCAGATCCCGGACTCGGAGGGCCATCATCGGTTCAATGAAGTTGTTCACGGTTGGAGGGTCTTACCGCTGGCCGAGTCCACCACATACCCATATCCGGCCCTTAGGCGTAGGGATCCTGTCGCATCCTCCAGTCACGACAACCGCTCCGAGAAAAACCGCAGCAATCACCCGTCCTTCTCTCGTTAGGGCGTCGGGCTCACGTCAGGTTCCGCGGCTTCGCCGTGTGTTGGAGTCGCGGTTTCGCTGGGTGTTGCAGTCGGGCTCAGCTGGCTATTAGTGCCAGGTATGTTGACCCCAATAGGTTGTCCAGGAACTGCGATAGTCCCCAATATGTTTGTAATTGGGCGCATGCTGAGAAACTTACTCGGCGTCCAAAGATTCGCGGCGATTCCATCCAAACGAATCTGCGACATACCCGAAGCTTTGTCCTCCTGCACCACCTGAACTATCGCTCCCCGTATTAGGAAGTACACGCCTCCTTTTTCAAACATTTGTAGCGCGTTCTCGTCACTTTGATTTTTAATGATCCGATGCACATCGTCTTTGGAAGCGCAGGCGAATGGGCCATCGGTAGTTACCCAGCGATACCCTTTTGTAACGAGATCATCGTACTTGTCTGCTAACGCAGTTGACGTCATCCAAACGGCGGTAACCACTATGCCGATGATTGTTCGCACTTCCCAAAAACTTGCCCTTTTTGGGAAATTTACAAGAATTTGCGGTTCCCTTCCGGCACCGGTTGCCTGGTAATCCAGTCCGCCAAGTCGGGGTGCAGGCCAAACCAAGGCCGGCTTGTCCCCTTTGCGTTCCCTGAAGCTAATAACGCCGTTCTCTGTGTCAATCGAACTCCAGCGCAGGTTAGCAACGTACTGTAATCTCGCGCCGGTCGTGTACGCGACTAGTATCGCAATGATGATCTCTTTTACGCTGAGCTCGCGCGTGTGCGGGTGGAAGCTACGATTCACGAATCGGCCCGCATCCTCGTCGATGGGCTGCAGTATTTCCCTTTCGAACTGCGCGTCAGTCTAACCCAAACAATCGGGTCGCTTGAGGTGCTGGAGCGCCGGTTGCACGAAATGAATGTCTTGCCAGGGGAGGACCAGGGTGCGCGTAATAACCTTTATTGAAGACTTGGTGCTCGCGTTCCTGTTCGGGGCGCTCTTCGCCTTAACCCTAAACCTCTGCCGTCGCGCAGAAACTCTTGGAGTTTGACTCGGAGACACACTGAATATGGATGAAACGGAATTTTGGGAACACTGACGCGAGCAATGGCGCAAAGCGCTCGAACCGCGATTTAATGACATTGACGACGGGGACGGAGGAGACTGGCTCGAGGAATACTTCGAGCTAGCTTTTGAGCACTACGGAGAGCCAGGGAGGAACTGAAACCCCATGAGATACAGAGCAGAATTCAGACGCAATGGCAACATCGTCAAAACCCGGCTCTACAGTGACCGGGAAGAAGCGCAAGACGCCTTAATGAAACGCATCGGGCATTTTCACTATCTAGGCCGCGTGTGCCGTGACGGAGTTTGGACCGACGGAGCTGCGACGTACAAGACGCAGAAGAAGAACGGGCGCTCATCGTTACCTGTTCGGGTGAGAGCCGGTCACGCGCTGTCTTCATCTCAATCAAGAGAGCTCTGCCATCGTATATGACGCAGAAATCTGGCAGGCCTGGCGTCAAAGTCGAACGTTTGTCGGAGCGTGGATTGTAGTATGGGATCTGGTTCAGATCCAACCATTGCCGGAAGAGCCGCTGTTCTTGTCGCTCGGTGCGCAAGAGCTGTTTTGCCATAGCTTCGGCGGACGTCATGCCGGCGCGCCCAAGGCTTCTACGATCAGCCTCCGACATGCACCGCAAGGTTGAACAGGGGATTGGGGGCGTATGAAGCGGTGTACTCGCGCGCATGCGCGTGCGTAAGCTCCCGATGCGAATTGGCGGGTCGTCGAAACCACCGAGGAAGCGCAATTCCAGGAAGCCCCCATCGCGCACACGGAAGCCGGCGCCGTGCACTTGCGTCTGCCCCAGAGCTCGCTGGTAAGCTTGAAAAGCCTGGCCGGCAAACAATCTGCGGATTGAGAACCGCGGAGCCGCTTGTCCGGTGTTTTGTGATAGGATACGCTGTTGGAGGTCTCAATGGTGAAGGCCATAGCTGTCCTGGGCTGGCTGCCGCCTCTTTGCGCCGACATTCCTCATTTGCGCAGGGGTTTCGGCCCTCCGTCCTGAGCACGTAAAGGACCGCTAGATCGGACGAGCAAATGAAAGCTCATGGCCATCAGGGTCGGACAAATGGAAATAACGTTCGCCCCACGAGGCATCCTGCGGACCGTCTGGATGAAAGCCCTTTTCCATGAGGTACGCCCAGAAACGGTCGACATCAGACACGTGAAAAATCAGCCGCCCCCACCGGATACTAGCATTGCCGTGTTCGAGGTTCAGAGTCGTATCCCCGTCTTTTGTGCGGAGCGATGTGAAAGATGAGCCTTCGCTGCCGTAGCTGATCTCGAGTCCCAAGACATCTTTGTAGAAGCGAACGGATGCCCGCATGTTCGCAACCCGAAGGGTAACCGCAGAAATCTTCTCAACCATAGATGTGCCTCCAAGGGAA
>JBAUZZ010000099.1:0-9615 GCA_049585495.1 Chthoniobacterales bacterium
GGAGTATTGGGATAGATACGTTACCGGCGACTGGTTCGGGTTGCGTACCCTCCTCCACAACTGGGGTATCGATTTTAACCTCGATTACTTCAGTGAGATGGCCGGGAATGTCAGTGGAGGTAAGGACAATTTCAGCGGTTATCCGAAAGGGAATGGTCAGTCCTGGGCTTATACGGATCAGGCCCTTTTCGGCATCGACCTGAACTTCGAAAAAATGATCGGGTGGGAAGGAGGCAGTTTCGAGTGCTATATTACCAAGCGTAGTGGAGACAATCTGGGCCAATACATCAATCCTAATACGCTCCAACTTATTCAGGAAGTGTACGGACGGGGACAAACCTGGCGGATTACCGACTTTTGGTTCAAACAGACATTTTGTAACGACTTGTTGGAATTGAAACTGGGTTTGATGAATATGAGTCAGGAATTCGGAGGCTTTTACGCTTTCCCGTTTGAAAACCTGACGTTCACGTCAGGGATCACCGGAAACGTGGCGGGTTATAGCATGTTCACCTGGCCGGTGAGTCAATGGGGGACGGACTTACAGTGGAACGTCACCAAGACATTATCCATGAGAGTCGGCGTTTTTGCTTTCAACAACTATTGGATTTCGAGCCATAGTAATAGTTTCCTCCGGCTCGACAATCCAGGCGGGACCAGCGGAGCCGTTATTCCGTTCGAAATCGATTGGAAACCGAAGCTGCATATTTGCGGAAAGGATCTACCGGGACTATGGGTGGTTGGAGCCTTCGGCAACACGAACCATTTAGAAACCTCCGGAGCCGCCAAAAGCGTCCTAGCCGGTGCACCGGGTGCGGCGCCCTTCCTGGGCTCCACGTTCACAGGAGATTACGGTGTTTATGGTAGTATTTGGCAACAGGTTACTGCGCCGGATCCGAATCGTCCAAAGACTGGTTTGAGTGCCTTTGCAGGGAGTATTTTGTTAGATCCTCAGACCGCATATCAGAACTTTCAAGTGTTCACTGGACTCTACTACTGGGGGGCCCTGGTCGAAGCGACCCTACGATTCCTGCGGTATAGCAACGGGTTATAACCGCGTTGCCGGCAATGTACGGAACGCCGAGACCGCATACATCGCCAGCCATCCTGGTTCCGGTTTCGGCGTACAATCCAACGAGTTTGTAGAGGAAATTTTCTACTCGTTCGACGTCTTCCGCGGGTTAAACATTCAGCCGGATCTTCAGTACATTATCAATCCCGGCGGCTACCGCAGCGCCACGAACATAGTCGTGTTCGGAATCCAACTGAGCGTGCCGCTGTAAGGTCGGGTCTTAGCGCCTCACAAAAAGCCCAGGGCATTTTAGCGTTGCGCTGTCCGCGAAGCCGTCGAGCTCTGCGCGATTCTCGTTTCTTCCGCCCAGTTTCTGCTCCAAGCTAGAAAGCAACACTATCGAATTATGAAAACGCAACCGATCTCGTTTCTTTCGGGTCTCATCCTAGCAATTGCGGTTCCCGTTATCCTCAATGCGGCCAGCCTGTCCTGGAATCCGATTAAAATCGCCAAAGACAATGGGATCGTCGTCCTGCTGGCGGTGGTTATGGCGACGAAACCCTCGATACCCATTAAAGGTCAACGATTGAGCAAAGCCTCACCGGGAGGTGCATCGGCAAAGCTTGTCAACATCATAGCAAGAGGAGAAGCGCCGCGTGATGTGTGACCGAATGCCTTCCGATAACCAGGTTAAAAAGCGCCTGAAAATGGTTACGAATTTGGTTACTGCAGAGGTTACTAATCACAAGTAATTCAGAAAGTGTGGATTTATGCATTACAATTTACGCCCTTTCACGGCGGTAACACGGGCTCGAATCCCGTTAGGGTCGCCATGCTCAATTTCCCTGGGAATACGGCTTCAAGAAGGGATCTGCGCATCCCAAACCAGTCCCTTCCAGGTACCCTCAATCGTGGACAAAAGCGCCCAAATCGGCCATCTAGGAATGCCTTTGCAACAAACGGCAATAATGTTGGCGAAAAATTACCCCGCGGTCCTACTCCCCTACCATCAACGTCTCCATTGCAGCACGGGCACGGACCTCGATTTCTCGTTTTGTCGGCGCCTCGCGCACCCGCATCAACAGCCGGATCAGGAGATCCCCCCAGAGCACGGAAATATAGCGAGCTGCCAGTGCTCCGGGATCGCCGGCGGATATCAACCCCAGTGATTGCGCTTTTCTGACCAGTTCGGTGAGCGCTTTTTGGTTTGCCTCGCGGCCGTTGCTGTCGAGTGTTCGAGCAATCTCGGGGACGCGATCGGATTCTGCAATTGCGAGCCGAAAAACGGTCAACACTTCGGGCTGGCACACCGTGTTCAAGATCGATACACCAAGGTCAACGAGCAACCTGGCTAGCGCATCCCGGGTCTGCGGCACAGGAGTCGTTGTGTCCAAGGGCCGGCGCATCTGTTGGGCGCGTTCGCTGATTCATGCCCCTAACACTGCGTGCTTGTTATTAAACAGGGCGTAAAGGTCACGTTTCGAGACCCGGGCACGGGTGACGATATCCAGCATGCTGGTGCTGGAAAAGCCCTGTTCACGAAAGAGGGTAGATGCCGCTTTGAGCACGCGCTCCCGGATGGAGCCGGAGGCGTGCCTGGCCTGACCGTGGGACAAGGGTGAGCGGCGCTCAGGTTTCTTTATTTCCGACATTTTTTACTTGCTTTTGGTACGGTATCGTACCAGATATGCAGCAGTCAAGGTACGATATCGTACCTAGCACAGAATTGCTATCCCTCTTCTCTTCCCATGATTAAACCTAAAATTCTGGTCACCGGCGCAACCGGAAGAACCGGTAGCGCCGTAGTCACCCAGCTGCTTGCCAAAGATTACCCCGTACGCGCCACCGTCCGCGTGCGGGACGCGCGCAGCGATCTGCTCCAGCGTCGCGGCGCCGAGATCGTGGTCGCGGACATTTTCGATCCCAGTCAGCTGGTGGACGCGATGCGCAACGTGCAGCGAGCTTACTACTGTCCGCCCTATCATCCCTTCGTGATCCAGAGTGCGTCGGCATTTGCCGCCGCTGCGCGGGAGACGGGCCTGGAACAGATTGTCGGGCTTTCGCAATGGCTCGCCGGGCCCAATCACCCGTCGCTGATGACGCGCCAGCTTTGGCTGATTGATCGGATGTTTGCCGCGCTTCCGGGCATCGCACACACCGTCGTCAATCCCGGCTTCTTCGCTGACAGCCCCTATTTGGAGATGATGCCGTTCGCGGCGCATCTCGGAGTCTTTCCGCTGCCAGTCGCGGGAGAGAGCCGTGACGCCCCGCCCTCAGTCGACGATATCGCTCGCGTTGCGGTCGCGGCGCTCCTCGATCCGGCACGCCATGCGGGCAAGAGCTACCGACCGACTGGGCCGAAACTCCTCAGCGTTGTCGAAATGACCGCAGTCATCGGCCACGTCGTCGGCCACAAAGTGCGGCATGTGAGGACGCCGCTCTGGATGTTCTACAAGGCAGCCAAGGCGCAAGGCCTGGAGCCCATCCTGCTCAGCGGCCTCAGGCATTACTTCCAAGACCATGACCGCGGCGCGTTCGCGGTCGGCGCACCCAAGGATACGGTACGCGAACTCACCGGAAGAGACGCCGAAGACTTCGAAACGATCGCACGGCGCCACGCGGCATTGCCAGAATCGCGCCACAGCTTCGGCGCGCGGCTCGCTGCCCTCGCGCGCTTCCTGGCGGTGCCGATCCTACCGGGGTTCAATCCTGCGATCTACGACAGGGCGCAAGAGCAGCCCGTGCCGCCGACACCGCATCTCGCGCTCGACGACGCCGACTGGACGGCGAGCCACGGCATCGAGGGCTCGGTGGTGGTGCAAAGTCCGTTGAAGGAGGCATTCGCATGATTGTTACCCTGCTCATCGCCTCGCTCGCTGTCGTTCTGCGTATCATACGCCAAGCAGGGTGGAAAAGAACGCGGTAACCAGACAGCACTACGAAAAGAACGAAGCCGGGGCCGGCCTGCTCTCGAAACTCACTAAGATCCTGGATTCTCTGCCGGATGGATCGGTCGACTCTTGGCAGCTTGCTGGCTTGGACCAATTTCACGTCATGGGGCTCGCAGCGACCGAACAACTAGCGCAGATTAGGACGTGTTCGTTTTGTTATGAGTGTCTGCACAGCGGACGGTGCACGGAACTGAGCGGTCAAAGAGGCGCGACTAATTCCAGCAACCTCAAGCGCAATGAATAGCCTTCCGTTATTCGGGCTCAGTGTCCTGATGAGTTTTGTTGCCTTCGGCATCGTCACCAGGACTTACATCTGGCCTCGGCTTCGAATGGCGCGTCGAGAAGAAGCGCTTATCGCATTAACGGTTCCCCACACGTTCCGGTTCATCGGGCTTAGCTTTCTGATTCAGGGAGTTGTATCGCCCTTGCTGCCGTCCGCTTTTGCTGCTTCGGCGGCGTATGGCGATCTCTTTGCGGCCATTCTCGCGGTTCTGGCCATATGGTCGCTTTCCGCGCGCGCATGGTTCGCGAGCTCGCTGGTTTGGGTGTTTAATGTTTGGGGCGCTGTTGACCTCTTGGCGGCATTCTATCAAGGCTTGCTCGGTGTTCGCATCGACCCAGGATCGCTCGGTGCTGCGTTCTTCATTCCCACGGTTCTGGTGCCGCCGCTCCTCGTTACGCACGGCCTGATGTTTTGGCTGCTGCTGCGCCAGCCATCAAGCGCGCCGCATCGCCGCTGAACGCGAGAATACGAGGGATATGATCCTAACAATAGCCCAAATGACATAAAGAGATTAGAGATGATACTGAAGGACAAAGTTGCAGTGATCTACGGAGCCGGAGGGGGCATCGGCGGTGCTGTCGCACGCGCCTTCACGCGAGGGGGCCAAGGCTTTTCTCACCGGGCGCCACTTGGCGCCGGTGGAATCGGTCGCCAAGGACATCGTTGCCGCCGGCGACACTATCATAGTGCGTCTGCGAGATGCATTCCTGGCCGAGGCTCAGGTGCCGGAGTCAATCGTCCATTTTGTCGCGCGCAGCCAGGAGAGCGTGATCCTCGACGATGCCTCAGCACAGAATCCCTATTCGACCGATACCTACATTCGTCAGCATCACGCCCGTTCGATTCTCTGCCTGGCCGTGAAGATCTCGTCTCAGGTGGCTTGCGCTGGACGGACCTGACACCCCTAGAATGGCGCGGCCGCGATGGCCGATTTTGTGCAATTGCAGCAGGTACTCCTAAATCTGGTCATGAATGCGATTGAATCCATGACAACCATCACTGATCGCCCCAGAGTATTACGAATCCAATCCCGCCGGCACGACCTTGCTGGACGATCCGCCGTTCTCGTTGCAGTGCGCGACTCAGGGGTTGGCCTAAGCGCCGACGGAATGGCAGCAGTTTTTGAAGCATTCTACTCAACGAAACCAGAAGGCATGGGAATGGGCTTGTGGATCTGTCGCTCGATAATCGAGGCGCATGGCGGGCAGCTAACCGTCCAGTCAAACGACGACGTTGGCGCGACATTTCAATTTGTCTTGCCAGCTTCGGCTGAAGACAGCGCATGAAAACAGGCACGAGCAAACTGCTTGGTACCGGCGCTTCGCGGAGATTTATACTGAAGATCCCATTGGCCGCTATACAGTGGACTACAGCAAGTTCGATGACACGGTAGACCTCAGTCCGCAATGAAAGCAGCCGGACGAGGAGCACAAAACCACGTCTTTCACGAACTAGTTTTGTCTCCCGGGCGGCTTGCGGCGAACGATCGGATAAGAAATCTATGAAGAGACCGAAGATGCTCTTTTTTGATGTCAATGAAACTTTGCTCGATCTCAGCGCTATGAAGACAAGTATGGCTCAAGCTCTGGACGGGCGAGCCGAGCTCCTGCCACTCTGGTTTACTACGATGCTTCAATACTCTCTCGTTGCTACGGTCGGAGATAACTACGACGATTTTGGAGAGATTGGAGCCGCTGCGATGATGATGGTGGGGCGCAACCATGGCGTCACGCTTTCACAGGAAGCCGCCCGCAAAGCCGTATCGCCTATCCGGTCCCTGCCGCCGCATCCGGATGTTGCTTCAGCCTTGGACAAGTTAAAGCAGGCCGGTTTTCGCATGGTGACGTTGACGAACTCCTCCCAGGCAACCGTCGATGCGCAGATTCAAAATGCGCAGTTGATGGAGATGTTTGAGGCGAGGCTCAGCATCGAACATATTCAGATTTTTAAACCGCACAGGCACTCCTACAAGTGGGCTGCGCGGAGGCTGGGGCTGCCCTCAGAGGAGTGTATGCTGGTAGCAGCTCACGGCTGGGACATCGCCGGAGCTCTCTGGGCGGGTTGGCGCGCCGCCTTTATTTCTCGCCCTGGCGCTCAGCTCTATCCGTTGGCGCCCGCGCCGGAAATCACGGAGCCGGACCTGCTCGCTGCCGCAAAACGTTTAATCGCGTTGGAGAAATAATTGGCGATAAAACACGGTACATCTACCTTGTCCTCGTCTTGGATTCCTTATCGCTTAGAATTCAGCGCCGATAACGAATTGGACGCTCGTAGCCCTGCTTGGCATAAGACTACGCGATGAAAATACAGACCGAATCAAATGCTATGAGTGAGCCTGTGATCTACCGACCGAATGATCAGACCGTGCGGCCGATTCCCCGCGCAGGTCGGGCCGGCACTGATCACGACCGGGAGGTGCCCGAGATCGACTTGTTGAGCCCGTTGACGATCCGAGGCGTCAGTTTTCGTAACCGAATCGTCATGTCGCCGATGTGCGAGTATTCCGCCCACGATGGCTTTGCCAACGATTGGCATCTGGTCCATCTCGGCAGTCGGGCCGTCGGCGGGGCGGCCTTGATAATGGTCGAGGCCACTGCGGTAGCCGCGGAAGGACGCATTTCACCGGGAGACCTCGGAATCTGGAAAGACGAACACATCGAACTGCTGGCGCGCATCGCTAAATTCGTCCACAGCCAGGGCGCTGTTGCCGGCATCCAGTTGGCGCATGCCGGTCGGAAGGCGAGTTGCGAACTGGCGTGGAAAGGTGGGGCGAGTCTCAAGTCGCCTGAGCAAGGCGGCTGGCCAGTAGTCGGCCCGAGTCCTGTGCCATTTGACGAAGCTCATCGGGTGCCCATCCCCCTGGATGAGGCTGGCATTAATGGCGTCATCGATGCGTTTGAGGCCGGTGCTCGGCGCGCTCTTAAAGCAGGGTTCAAAGTCCTTGAGATCCATGCAGCTCACGGTTACCTGCTGCACGAATTTCTCTCGCCGATCAGCAACCACCGGAATGACCAGTACGGCGGTAGCCTGGAAAATCGCATGCGCTTGCTATTGCAAATCGCCGAGCGGCTCCGCGGGCTGATGCCAGAGGAGTTGCCACTGTTCGTGCGGATCTCGGCCACCGACTGGGTAGAGGGTGGTTGGGACATCGAGCAGTCGGTCGAGCTGGCTAAGCAGCTCAAGGGCGTAGGCGTCGACCTCATCGACGTTTCATCGGGCGGAACGGTCCCCTACGCACGCATTCCGGTAGCGAAAGGCTACCAAGTGCCGTTTGCCCGGCGCATCCGAGAGGAGGTCGATATCAGAACCGGTGCTGTCGGGCTAATTACCGAGCCCCGTCACGCCGACGAGATCATTACGGGCGGGGACGCAAACTTGATCTTCATTGCTCGCGAGATGCTGCGGGAACCGTATTGGGCGCTAAAGGCGCAACAGGCATTAGGAGAAGAGTCGGCCTGGCCGATTCAGTACGATTACGCCCTCAAGCGTCGGGCGAGGTAACGTTGCACTATCTCAGTTTCGCAAGCGGCTGGCCGCTGGCGGCCTGCCGTCGGCGCCGGTCAGGACGGCCGAAGCGTCGATCCGCAACACGGTGCGGGCGCTGACTGGGTCGGACCTTTACGCCGTTGAAGTGTTGCGGCAGTTAGAGAAGCGCGATAGCACTGCTCCTTAGGCGGAATGCGGCTCTCCACCTTGGCGGATCTCCCTACCAATAGCGTGCCAGGAACATATCGTCCGGGACGCACAGTTACTTGAAAAATCGGAGCTCCATAGCTATCCAACCGACCATGATGAGCTCGCTCGTGCCAATTGGTTTTGGAATCGCCGGCCTCGCTTTCTTCAGACAGTCAGCGCTACGCTTTGGCTTATCGTGGCTCTCGGTTTGCCGCTCTGGCTATTCATCGTTCCCGCAATTGGGGTGCCGCTTCTGATCATAGCGGCGGTGCTAGTCAACACCGAGATTGTGCGGCTCAGGCGCCCGGGACAAACCGCATCGGCTGTCCCGGCGGCCGAGCCAGCCGCCCTACAACACCTTACCCGCGAGGCGCGTCCCTCCGGAAAATTCCGCTGCTGGTAAAAGAGGTTGGAACCGAGGGGACACTCTTCAAGCCCGGAGGCTCAAGCGCGTCGAGTGCTTGCGGGCTGGACTAAGGTACAATAGACGGCGCTTGGCGTGGAATACTAGAATCCCAGCGCAATGGCTGATACTCTTTCTCGCCGTGCGTTGCGCGACATAGCCGGTTTAGCCAAAAAGCCTGGCACACCACCCAGCCGCGAAACGTGCAGACTAAAGCAGATAAACTAGAATCGCCGCCGTATGTCTCATCCCGAAATACTGAAATCCTCGGAGGTCCCAGTGAAGCCGGGCGTCATCCAGGTGTGCCTTTCTTTAGTTCGCTTGTTCCTCCTGGGTGTCGTCACCTTGGTCTTACTGATCGGCGTTGCTTGGGTTTTTAGCGCATTTTGGTTCGATTTCCCGTTCGCAGGGTTGCGTCGACCGCTGGCCGCTGCGTTTGGGTTAAGTGCGATCGCAGCGCTCGCGTTCGTGCGACCCCACTGGCGGGCGCAGGTCGCGGTTGCCGGCGCAATTGCGCTCGTGACCGCCTGGTGGCTCACGATCCGCCCTTCCAATACGCGTGAAGCCACAGGTGGCCGAGGCGCCCTACGTCGAAATTGACGGTAACCGCATCGTGATCCACAACTTCCGAAACTTCGACTACTTCAGCAAAACCGATTTCCGCCCGCAATGGGAAACCAAGACCGTGTACCTTTCTAATCTGCGCACCGTCGATTTTTTCACCAACTTCTGGGGACCAAAGCTCATCTGCCACACCTTCGTGAGCTTCGATTTCGGCCCGGAGGGCTACGTTTGCATTTCGATCGAGACGCGGACGGCGAAGGGTCAGGCTTATTCGGCGATCGCAGGTTTGTATCGGCAGTACGAACTCTACTATGTCATCGGGGACGAGCGCGACATCGTGCGGCTGCGCACCAATTACCGGCTTGAAGACGTTTATCTCTATCACCTGATTCCGGCGACCCCGGAACGATCCCGAGCTCTTTTCCTCGATTACGTCAAAAGTGCCAACGAGCTCCACGACCGGCCGCAGTGGTATAATGAGCTGTTGAGCAATTGCACCTCGAACGTCCGTCTCCATATCAAGCACATCGGCTCGGCGCACCCCTGGGACTGGCAACTCCTTTTAAACGGCTTTATCGCGGAACGCGCCTACGAACTCAGGGCGATCGACACGTCGCTGCCCTTTGCAGAACTCAGGCGCCTTAGTTACATCGACTATCGAGCTCGCGACGCGGACGACGATCCCACGTTCTCGAACCTCATCCGGAAAGGCCTTCCGGGGATACCT
>JBAUZZ010000100.1:0-2210 GCA_049585495.1 Chthoniobacterales bacterium
CGGTCGCGTAGTTGTTGGTGGTTGTTCAGTGCAAAGCGCCCGCCCGTAGTCGGGATCGAGGCCGCGCGTGCGTGGGATCGGCAGCTCTCCGGATTCTACGAGCAAAGCGATGGCTTCGCGGATCAACTCTCCGATCTCGCCCCGGTCCAAGACGCTGTCCACCGCCCACCGCCGTGAACGGATTTTATCAGCCGAGACTGACCGCTTGGAGCGCGGTGTCGCCGTAGGGGGAGGCACCGGTGACGCAGGCACCGTATGGTCCATAATTTCCATAATCGGTAGCAATTTGTTCGGCTTAAGCACAGAATGCGCCTTTTCGCAGTTCGGGTGTCCCACATCCCCTCTTTTTTAGCTGCTACAGCTCCTGATGCGTTCGCCACTTATTGACGCCGGTATGGCCACGGCCTCGAAATGTCACGTCGTGACTCTTTTAGCTACACAAACTGCCGCGGGTGGTCCGTGAGCGTCAGCGCCTGGTGGGGGCGATGCCGGTTAAGCCCCACATGACGCGGCTCTCCAGGAATTGGCCTACTCGCAACGGCTAATACTTTATTTTCCGCTAGCGACTATTCGGGTGACCGGTGGCCTTAAGGTGCTCGAGACCTATAAGGCCTTTGCAAAAGCAGAGAGCTACTTCTCTGAATTGCTGAAAGCCGACGGTAAAGATATTCCGTCGGTTAGAATCGTCCTGAACGCCCGAGAAGGAAACGTAGCGACGCGCAGATCGGCGAACGTCGTACCGATGGCCAGTCCCGCCTAAGTAAAGTTCGCCCCTAGTTTACCAGGTTCGAGCACGCGGAGCCAAAGGCGAACCTCCCACGCAATCAGCGCTACCGCAGAACCGAGTATGACGAACCCTGCGAGCACTAACAGGACGTTGCGAGTACGGGATTTCACGGGGCACGCATCCCTTGTAAGACTATCGCATTCGCGATTTGCGCTGCAACCCTTGCTGCCGCGAGCTGCTTCGTAGTCGTGTCGATGGCCAGGAGGCGTGAATCAGTGCAACCTTCGACGACCGAGAGGCAAGGAACCTATCAACGGTTCCGCAGTCACGGTGAAGGCCCAATGGGAGTCTCGGTGACTAATCGCGCGACACGCAAAGCCGAAGGAGGAAGCTACCTTTGTCGACGTTACGTTCTTTGCCCGAATGGCCGAGATCGTGAGCCAGTACACCAAGAAGGGCTCGCCTCTTTTCGTTGACGGCCGGCTGCACCAGGATAGCTGGACCGATAAATCCGGTCAGAACAGGACGAAACTGAAGGTTGTCGGCGAGAGCGTTCAGCTCCTCGGGGCTCGTCCACAAACCCAAACGACTTCAACGTCTACTCTGCGGAAAGCCGCAACACCAGCCGAAGAGCCAGACTCGATCCCATTCTGAGCTTTCCAAACAATGCCCCCAGGCGGCGCTTCAACCACCGCCTGGGGTTGAACAGTACACACCGTCCTCGCTGTGACAATGAGTCGTCCAATGTCAACTGCTGCCAAACGGATCCGACGGAGTCAAGTCTTGCTCGGGCAAGCTGCCGTGATTGTACGGGTGACAACTCTGACTCTTCACCGATCCAGAAAATGAGCACACCGTTATTCGACCCCAACGATCCGCTGGTTTCGAATCTGAATCTGATTACAAACGCGCTGGAAGTACTCGCAGAGGTCAGATACAACCTCTCCACTGAGGAAGGAGTCCTCACCATGGTCATCGATACCGACCCGGAATTCCTGGATGCCTCGTTTGAATATCTCGGCGAGGTGCTGGAAGCGCTAAGGGAGAGGCAGGCGTGAACCGTCGCCGTGAACTCCGTGAGCCACCGCGATTCTGCGTGTTGCAAAGCCATTGCGACTGGCTAGACGCTCAAGTCCGAGCAGGGATCGACGACAGCCGTATCGCCCGGGCTGCGGTAAGCGAATTCTTATACGAAATCCAAGAAAAGCAACGGCAACTATGGATCACCAATGCCCGCGCAGAATTGCCCGCTCGAATCACGACAATCGATGTAATCTTAAATGCCGCTTTGTCTCAGTTAATCAGCCGGTATCACGCGGAATTTCTCGAATCGAAATGAGCGCGAGCGAACCCTTGCTAGTCTTGCAATTTATTTCAAGGGCCTGCTCACCCCTTGAACGGAGGCCAGAATCGAATATGAACCCCGGTGTCTACTCTTTGGATTGGGCGTAGTTGCTGCGCCGTGCCTCAGAATAGCTCTCAG
>JBAUZZ010000101.1:0-9189 GCA_049585495.1 Chthoniobacterales bacterium
GGTGGATGCATGGAAGGGTGGATGCATGGCACCTGGAAGGCGCGTCTACTGTGATCGATCGCGTGACACCTAGGAGTAAAAGTAGCCGCAACCAGACAGGCAAGATGCCTATGCTACGATAGCTCTGAGAGCAGCGTAGGCTTCCAGCCTGTACGGTGAGAGCGTGTTGGCATCTTTCCGGCAACCAGACAGGCAAGATGCCTATGCTACTATGGCTCCGAGGGCGGCATAGGCTTCTAGCCTGTACGACTTACCTTATCTTTCTCGCCATTCGCGCCGGTTGCTGAGATACCTGGAAAGAGGTATTGATTGCAGATGGTCGTCCGGCCACATGCTCCACCCTTGACCGTTGCGGAGTATAAAAACCTTCCCGAGATGGGACCACGATATCAGTTGATCGAAGGGGATCTGTACATGGCACCTGCTTCCAATCGGTTTCACCAGGACATTTCACGTAACCTGCAAGGTGCGCTTGACCGTACCTGGAACTAAACCCGGTCGGGATTCTGTACGATGCGCCGTTTGACGTTTATCTCACCGAGACGGACGTATTTCAGCCTGACTTGCTCGTCGTTCGCCACGAAAACCGATCGATCCTCACGGAAGCGGGAGCCGAAGGCGCGCCGGATTTGATCGTCGAGATCCTCTCACCAAAAACGCGCCAGCTTGACGCGGTGAACAAAAAACGGATTTACGCCCGGCTTGGTGTCAAAGAGTTGTGGATCATCGACCCGGACGCTGAGACGGTGAATGTATACCGCTTCGAGGAGGACGCATCCGAGCCGGTGCAGGTGCTACGGGCCGGCGAGAACTTGAGTACCACACTCTTGCCTGGATTCGACCTGGCAGTCACGGCCATCTTCCGCAGGCCATAGCCGCAGCTTCCGCCTCCGCTAAACCAAATCCCCGAAATTGCCTCGGAGAGCGGCGACTTCGGCGAGCTCAGTCGAGTCGCTCTGTCGCCGCCGAATTTTCGGAATTGGCTAAACTGCGGCGAGGCGATTCCTTTACCCCGCTATAATCTTGTAGGGCGAGCGAGCCACCCGTTGCTAAGGGGGCGCCCGTGCCGCTCACTACGGCGCGGCATAGCCGATTGATCGCCGGTCAAGCTCGGCCTTCAGCCGGTCCGACAACTTGCCGTCCGTCCAGATTTTAGCGCTTTTGATATTTTGATCGCTACTGACGAGGCTGGCGAGAGCATCGGCCCGTTGAGCGACTGTTTCCGTCCAGATGGCATAGTCAAACGATACGGGAACAACCAACACCCCATTGCGGTCGAGCGCGCAAAGAACTCCGTCTTCAAGGCGCAGCGATTGCAGCGGTGCGACCTTTTCCGAGTACGCAGCCAGCAATTGAGCGACGTGTTGGAAATATCTTCCGTCCTCCTCGGTCAGCGCTTTATTCGCACTCTCAAAGAACAGGTTCGGATCGACATTGGCCTTTCTTAGCGAGGCGGTGATAATGGTTTCCTGCCGCGGGGTATACCAGGGATGATTGAGGAACTGAGTAATGACATCAGGCTTCGCGCCTAGTTTTGTCAGGTTCTGCTCGTTCCATTTGCGGAGCTCATCCGGAGACGACTCATTGATTAAACTGTCGACAGTCTGTTCGATGCCAATTGCCGTAAGGCCAATCCCGACTGCGCCGCCGATAGGCATGGTGCCGATATTGAGCGCGAGACCGCCGCCGGCCATCGCCGACGCCACCCGATCGAGTTCCTTCTGTAGAGCCTCGTTGCGCGAATAGACATCGACCCCCAGCCGGGCCGCGAGCTTTCTTTTCTCTTCGTCAATCCCGAGGAAGCCTTTGATGGTCTCGCCAACCGACGCCTTCTGGCGCGTATCTTCTTCATCCTCAGAAAAAAAGTCTTTCACTTTCCCAAAGAACCGGGAGGCTCCCTGCGGGACTTTTTTCACGGCTCCAATGGGATCTCGGACGATTTGTCTCCCCGTTTGATAGGTCGCCTTCGCTGACTGACTCAGACCGCGCGTGACCGCTTTCGCCGTGCTTATCTGACGCAGCTGGCTTATCGCTCGCAGCTCTTGCCAGAATTGCAGAGCTGCTTCACTTCCCGTTATCTCATATTGTTCAGAGCCCGCTCTGATCCGGTAGGTGTTCTGCAAACCGTTATTCTGGGCGGTTCTCTCGACGAATAGCTTTTTGCCGGCAAATGTCGATTTCGGCAGAAAATCTTCTGCGTTCACCGGCGCAGGAGTTTCGTAATCTCCAGTCGCGCGCACGGTATCTTGTGCAAGAGCTGGACGCGCGAAGCAGGCCAGCATCATTGCAGCCAAAAGCCCAAAGTAAAATCGCTCGATTCTCGGCAATGGGATCCGCTTTTGCAGAAGGAACTTCATGGACGAGTTTTCACAAGAAAACAACCTACAGCAAGGGCGGTGCAGATTGGCAGTGTTCCGCATCGCTTCACCCCATTCCCGAAATTCGGCGGCGACGGAGCGCCGCCGCCCCAAGGCAATCTAGCGATTTGGGCTTCAATCTGCTCGAATGATCCGAACCGGGTACTCTTGCAAGACGGGATCGGCCGTTACAAGGGTTAATCCCTCGCACACCGCCTGTGCGATAAGGATCCGGTCAAAAGGATCGCGGTGCAGAGCGGGTAACTGACGGAGAAAAAGCGCATGCTCTATGCGCACAGGGAGCTCGTCAAATCTGATCGCTGCCATTTGAGTTAGCAAATCGTCCGGGACCCTGAGTTTTCCCAGAGCCCCTTTTATTTCCATCTCCCAAGCAGAGGCAGCGCTAACCCAGACCCGATTAGCGTCATCTTCAATCACTCGGCGAGCGGCATTCTTGAGGCGACGATCCGCCGCGAGGCACCAAATCACAACTTGGGTATCGAGAAGAAGGTTCATTCGCCCCGTTCAAACAGCCGGACGAGCTCGGAACCCTGTGCGTCGAAGTCCTTCGCAATTCGCACCTTCCCTTTCCAAGGTCCAAGGAGCCGTTTTTTTCCAGTTCCGCGGTACGGCACCAGCCGCGCGATCGGTTTGCCGGCCTTCGCGAGCACAATTTCCTCACCAGCAGCAGCTTCCTCGACGAGCCGCGAGAGATGAGTTTTGGCCACTTGAATGTTCAAGGTCTTCATTTAACTCTAAATTCCGAAATTAGACCATTACGCGTCTAAAAACGGGAATTTTGCTTTCGTTTCTATCGCATCATGGAATGTCAAGGACCAAGCCCTTGGCTAGCTTGTAGAGCCGCTGCCCAGCCCGCAGTCGCTACGCGACAGCGTTGTGGGCGGGGGTCAGCCGCCGGAATCTCGGTTAAACTAAGTCTGGTCTAGTTTGTCCGCCCAGTCAACGACGATAATCCCTTAACCGCTGGGCCGAGGCGCCGTCTATCGCAATTCAGCCCCGAGGTAGCGCCGCTACTCCGGCGCCCCCGCCCCTCGTTGTCGGTGTCGCGTACCGCAAAGATGTCAATTCGCCGGCCACGGAGAATTTCATCGCTGCCGCGAAGCGTGCGACGTCAGCATAGGTGCATCGTCCGGGTAAGGTTGCTCCCGCTGAGCCGCACTAAGCTTTAGCGCACTGGTCAGAACTCTTTCGTTTCCGCCGAAGCGGTTTGCGGCGCATTCGGCATCTCAGAGTTGCCTATCCCACGTCCGAGAGCGTAGAAAAGGTCTTGAAGCACATCAAACCGATCACACATGAACAGGCCTATTTCTGCCGCTGTCGCTGCTGCTCTCTTTCAGGCTGCGCGCAATTGTCAACCGTCAAAAACGTTGAACCTGCGCCACCCGCCGTCGGAATGGTCTCTGCGGCTAACCTTCCAACGGAAAAGGTTCAGAGAAGTGATCCAGAGACCGCACTCTCCCGTTATCTGGCTGTCGCAGCAAAGGCCTTGGCGGATTTGAAGCGTGACCCATCCAATGCTGGCGCCCTTCAACTTTACAACTACTCGGTCGCGCGCGTCGTTTCCCTGGTGCAAGTAACCGGCAAATTGCCGCGAGCCGGCGCCGTCATCATCGGAACCGGTCCAACCGCATACAGGCTCGCCTACGCCAACGACATCAAATTCGTCGCTGATCCGGGGAACGTACATCTTGTCCCGGCTGACGAACTCGCAGTCGCAGGAAAAGATTATTCATCTCGAGTCCACCGCGATGGGATCGGCGCCCCTGTGCTGGTCCAGACCGATGCCCCGGTTAAGAGGGCACGCGAGCAGTTTCTGCCCCCGGGTAGGCTCTATTACGGGATGACCGCTGTGCTGGAATTTCAGGGCGGGCAGGCCCGATTGATTATCAAAGACCCGCTGGCATCCGACCGCGCGCTCGTCGCTGGGCACAGTTTTCCCCTAGCTGCGGATTTCTCAATCAGTCCCGCTGCCATGTTGGCGAAGAATCGTCCCCAGCGACGCGGCTTGATTCGCATGCTACGGCCGGGGAACTACGCCGATACAGCCATGCTCGTTCGACTTCAGCCCTACGATCCCAACAAAATTCCTGTCCTGATGACGCACGGCCTGCAGGATACTCCGGCCACCTGGGCGCCACTGCTTAACGAGTTACGCACCGATCCCGAAATCAACAAGCACTATCAATTCTGGGTCTACAGTTATCCCAGCGGTTACCCGTTTCCCTATTCGGCGATGCTCTTACGCCAGGACCTGGATCGAATTGACCAGACTTACCCGAATCACAAGAAGCTCGTATTAATCGGACATAGCATGGGCGGGCTTGTTTCCCGGCTGATGGTGACCGATGCCGGCATGACCTTCTGGGATAAATACTTCGGCAAACCACCAGACCAGGTCCCCATGAACGCCAAAGATAAGCAACTCCTGGAAAGCGCACTCATTTTCGAACATCGCCCCGACGTGAGCCGAGTCATTTTTTTTTCGACCCCTCACCGTGGAGCGGGTCTGGCCACAAACTGGATCGGACGGATCGGGATTGCCGTCATCAAGCTTCCGGTCAATATGCTTTCGATCGGAATGACAGCGACCAAATACCTGATAACGCCCGGAAACTCCGCCCGAAAACCACACTTTCCGACCAGCATCGACACGCTCTCACCCTATAATCCATTTTTGAAGACGCTGAACACTTTACCCATCGCCGACCATATATCTTATCACTCCGTCATCGGCGACCGCGGCCGCGGGGACACGTCGAATAGCAGCGACGGAGTGGTGCCTTACTGGAGCTCGCATCTTGAGGGAGCAGTCGGAGCGGATCGTTCCTTCGGATCACGGTTCGCATCAGAACAAGCAAGGAATGGAAGAAGCAGATAGAATTTTGCGCCTGAATCTAACCTGACTTGCGCGTAGGGCGCGTGGCTAACGCGCCGGGAGACTTCCATCCGGCCTCAGATCCGCCCGATGATCTCGGCGGCTGAGCCAGCCGCCCTACAACCGTTCCATTCATAAGAATGTTGCATTTCCGCGAGGATCTATGCCGCTGAAAGGCGGTAGGGCGAATTCGTCCCGCGAAGCGGGACAAGTGAGCCTCAAGGGGATAGCAACATTTGCGGTTTAGGCTCATCCGCCGTGGCGGATTCGTCCTCCCGTCATTTCGAAATTTCCGGGTCAACGTGGACCCTCATGACGCCCGGAATGGAAACCTTCAAACTGCGCTCCAAGTCAGTCATGGCATCGTGAGTTTCTCGTAGCGACGTTGTGCCGGAAAAATTCTCCTTCAGAGTCACTACCAACCCCTCCTCCGTCACCAGAACATCGTGAACTCGTACGTTGGCTGCCTGCGGCAATTTTGCGAGAACATCGTGAACTTCCCGGGCAAAGGAAAGCTGCCGGACTGCCCGGCGCGGATCATCGGTTCGCGGCTCCAAATGAATAGCGACCTGCACTCGATCGGAAAGCTCTCGTCGCAAGGCTTCCTCTAAATCCTCGGAGCGCTTGTGAGCCTCAGCCAGGGAAAGGGCATCCGGGAGTTCGAGGTCGAGATCGATGTGGGTCTCGGGCCCAAGCAGGTAGACATTAACGTTGTGGACTCGCAAGCCAAGTCGATCGGCTACCGCTCGGAGGCTGGCCGCGGGAGTTTCGTGCGGGGTAGCTTTCGGTTCGACATGCACCGTGGCCTGGGCTCCCGCTAGCTCTCGCTGAATGGCTGTCTCGACAACTTGGCTCAGGTGGTGGGCGGATTCGAGCGAGCCTCCCCGGGGCGTTCCAAGGGTTACTTCGACGTAGGGTCGAGTACCGACAAAATGGGTGCGTAGTTCGGTCGAGCCTTTGACCACTCCCTCAACACTGTCGACACGTTGCTTGAGTCTTTCCGTTAGTTCTACCGGGACGTCGTCCATCAGAGCCCGAATCGCTTCGACACCCAGCCGCCAGACCGAGCGCAAAGCGATGCAAGCGACTATTGCAGCGGCGAAAGCATCGACGCGGGACACCAGCCAGTCGGGTAATGGTATCGATTGAGAGAGTAGTACGACGATTAAACCTCCGAGCACCGCTGCAGTGCCCAGCATGTCATTGGTGAAATGCTCCGCGTCGGATGCCAGCGCCTGACTACGGTGCTCCTTAGCGGCTTTGCGCAATGCTCTCGCCCGATGCAGATCGACGACGAGCGCAATGACCAATACGGCAAATGACCAGACAGTCACCACCGGAGCCCCCGGATGAAAAAAGATCCTTTCAAGCGCGTGATAGAGGATAACGAGCGCCGCCGCGGCCAGGAGTGCCATTCCGGCCAAAGCACCAAGGTTTTCGGCTCGTTCGTGACCATAAGGGTGATTTGCGTCCGGTGGAACTGCTGCCACCCTAACCACAAGGAAGGTGATCGAGGTCGACACAAGATCGAACAGCGAATGGGCGCCTTCAGCAAGCAGTCCCAGGCTGCCGGTCAGCGCTCCAACAAACAATTTTAAAGCTGCAATAGCCCCGCTGGCCACAACCGATGCCGTCGCGATGGCCTGTTTAGCTCGACTGTTGTCGACAGGGCAGTGGCGGATTCTACCTGCGGCGCCTTCATGCTCCGTCCGATAAAGTTGATTTGCTTTGGTCATTGCGTGTAAACGATGACTGGCAACGATTTGGTCTAACTTAAAAGCTTTTTAATATTGCCGCTGACTAATTTTTAACGAAGAAGCCCGACAATGTAAGGGTGTTTTGGAAAGACGCATCGCCGGTTGCCCTATCCGCACGTGGATTATGCTCGCGTTCAAATTCTTTGTCACGCGTGTCTTTCCCGACTAAGGAGACGAGCGGCCCCTCCGTCGTCAATGCCCACCACGCACCAATGGAACACCAGGCTTTTTGCAGCCGTGCTAGGCGTGCGCATGTACGAAACGATAAAGCGATACTCGCGACGCTCCTCTTCGGATTGGCTGCCACCGTCCTAGGTCAAGAGCAAGTGGATAAGAGCGCACCGAATGATCGGAACACGGATCTGCAGTTCGATTTTTCAGTGACTAACACGGGAAGACTGGGCACTTATCGCATCATACGCCTAGATACAGGCGAGACTCTGGCGATCGGGGTGGTAGGTAGAGACGTTTCGCCACGCACCACTTTGCTGAATGAATTTAAAAGCGCTGGTTTGCCCGTCCGGACGCCGGTGATCATTCAGGTCGAAGCTGCCGACGGGTCTTGGTCGACTGTAGACAGCATCGAAGTCCATTATCCTCCGGAACCGAGCGACTCGCAAAGGTATCTCGATGACGCTGGTTACCGTGGAAACTTCAAGGTGCCCGATCTCTATGCACCATCTCCTACTCCAACACCCACTCCGAGTCCGAGTCCTACTCCAAGTCCGAGTCCTACCCCTGGCGGTTCACCATCTGGTCGAACCGACAACCCGGGTACTGCTGTCCAAACTAACGGTTAGTCGGAGGGATAGCCAGTAATTGAAGGGGGGTATCGGTCTGCAAGGGGGCGCTTCGAGTTGAAGCCCATGGCTTGGAAATTCCGCCGAGCAGGATCGCCGTAGCTGGAGGGCGACGCTCCGTCGTCGCCGCTGAGATCTCGGACTTATCAGTCGCGGTAGAGCCATGAGACTGCTTATGGAGCCTTTTGGCGATTCAAACAGCTTTGAAGTGGCTCGACGGCGACGACGGAGCGTCGCCCTCCAGTCCTTGGATGCACCGCTTCTCTCATGGGCGGTGAGAGGCGTGGTGAACCTTCCGTAACCGAGATAAAAGAAGTAATCGAGATAAAGAAATTTTAATCTTCATCTCCCCGTAAATTTAATTCGTATCTGCCACGTTGCCTCGGACAAGCCATCCGAATGCCCGAGGAATGAAAGCAGGTGTCCGATCAACACCAATACAGCGACCATTGCGGCAGATCATCTCCGTGCATCTCCGCGCGGGTACAGAGTAAAGAGCCCCTGGCTGCGCAATGTACTCACCTTTCTGGTGGTATTCGGCCCTGGGCTGATCGTGATGGAGGCTGATAACGACGCTGGGGCTGTCTCTACTTACACGCAGGCGGGTGGCCAATACGGCCTCTATTTGCTCTGGCTGATGCTGTTACTACTGCCGGTTTGCTACTTCATCCAGGAAATGGTGGTCCGGCTGGGGATCGCAACCGGGCGGGGTCACGCTGCGATGATCTTCGAGCGTTTCGGTAAGTGGTGGGGGCTGTTCTCGCTGTTTGACCTGCTGCTCGTGAATTTTCTGACACTGGTGACCGAGTTCGCTGCCATCTCCCTGGCGACGCAGCAGATGGGAATTAATCCTTATTTGTCGGTTCCGATCTTTGCCGTGGCATTGATCACCCACGTGATCTCCGGGAGCTACCGGCGGTGGGAGCGGATCACGTGCGCGCTTTGCCTGTTAGACATTGTATGGGTGATCATGGCCATTTTTTCCAGGCCGCCGGTCGGCCAGGTGATCCGCAATACCCTTATTCCCAGTGTCCCCGCCGGGGGTGTCACGGTGAGCTTCGTATTCCTGGTCATTGCCATCATCGGGACGACCATCGCCCCATGGCAGCTGTTCTTTCAGCAGAGCTGCGTAGCGGACAAACGCCTGCGCTTCGCTGACCTGAAGTGGGCGCGATTGGACACATTCATTGGCGCCTGCTTCACGGTCTTTGTGGCCGGCGCGATGATGATTGTGGGCAGTATGTCGCATCGCCACGGGTTGATCTACGAGGACCCAGCGAAGATGGCCGACGCGATTCGGCCATTCTATCACAACGACTTTGTCCGTAACGGCATTCTGCTGATGTTTTGCAACGCCGCGATCCTGGGCACCACAGCCA
>JBAUZZ010000102.1:0-9474 GCA_049585495.1 Chthoniobacterales bacterium
AATCGGTGAATTTAGAGTGGATACGGCTGCACGATTAATCTCGCTCAATCCAATCCGATGCACGCATACTTTTCTTAACGGGTTACCGTTCCTTTTGCGTATGACGAAAGCTGCTGAGCAGCACCCGTCATAGTAAAGATGTTCCCGAGTGGCTCGCCTGGCCGATTATTTCGAAGCGGCAGGCTTGGAGCTCTTAGATTTTTATAACCACCCAATCGCTTCGCAGCTCCTGCGCGTTCCTAAAAATTACCAACGGGCGTGACAGCTATATGATCGAGGGAGGACGGTCTTATTCTGATGCGGATCGAGCGGCCCGGCAAAGAGATGACTCGAATTTCGCTCCCGGCTCCCAGGCCCGGTCAATGCGCCGCCGAGGTGATCGTCGAAGTGATCTGGTGCGATAGCTTGCGGTAGCTAGCTTATTTACGCTTTTGCGCTTCGGCGTAGGCTTCGGTCCGGCGAGTACGGCTAGGCAAGGTCTGGATTCCGCGCACGTCGATCACCCCGGCGTCTGGTGCGAGGACGTCGAGCACCTCGCTTGCCGCGTCGACGATTTCGGGCCAATGCCGTCGCCCGGAATCCAATGTGGCCGGAATGACCCTCTCCGCGGAGGGTTGCACTTTTAGTACTCCCCTTCGAAGGTCCAATTACATATCCGCGTAACTCTGTAGAACCCAGACTCGTCCTGGTTGAACTCACGTTCGCAAGCCGAGCCAGCAAATCTGACGGACGAAAACGGCTGTAGAACTTGTAACGAACTCCCTCTTATGAAATTTGCGGTTAGAGCAGCCACGCACTAAAGCGATTTCCATGAAATTTCGGAGAACGATGTTGGAGATGGAGTGGTAGCTGGTCGATTTCCATCACCGAAAAAGGGGGTTCAAAGCCGTGAGGAAGATCTTTCTGGACGACCTGCAGCGCAGCCAGAGGGGCCAATTCTTTGGCATATTGCCGGGCGGCGTCTCCTGAAAAAATATAGCTCGCCGTCTTGACCATGCTGTCAGGTTCGACTTCGACAAAAACCGATCGGTCGCTGCCCGGCGAACCATGAGTCTCTCCGGGGGATCCGGAACTATCCCTGAAGACGACTTCAAAAAGAAAAGTGCTTGGCGTATACATAGTATTTTCTCTTGAACCTCGGCCTTTCGAACGACCGTAGAAATTTTGAGGGCGCTAGCATCTTTGATCCCGGTTTCGTTCAGATTTGCCATAATCGGAAAATCCATTCCGGCATCGTGACTCTCGCCCGGATCGCCGAGCTTCTCCCATACCCTTTTTGAAGGACTGCCGTTGCTTCTAAGTATGACGACGAGCAGGGTGGAATTGCTGGGCCCAAGCCGCTTTCTCGGTTATGCGAACGGACTTCCTCACCAATTCTGCCATATCCGCAAGCAACTATAACGCTTCAGAAGGAGTATTGGAAAAGCTCCAGGATTCGTGCGAGAAATATTAGGGGTCATTCCCAAAAACGTTATTCGTGCAATTTCCTTCTCCCCTCCGAAGGCCGGTACTCTTCGCCATCGCTCGGTCTAGGCTTTAGCTCGATTTCAAGCGGGTGCAGATTGCTGCACACGTGACTAACGTAGACAGTAAAAATCGACTATTTATTAAAATGAAACGGCTTCTTTTGCTTCTTAATATATTTGCTCTGGCCCTGGGCGCATTAGCTACGCAATCCTGCGAAAATACATCTACTGGGTATCGACACTATGACGGCGATCGTTATTCCCAGAGTGGCTATTACAATCGGAACTACTACAACGGGGATCCCTACAATCAAGACTACAACCAGGGCTACTATCGCTCAGACCGGCCATCGATCGACGTACACTTTTGAAGGGATGCCGCGAGTGCAGGCTGAGGCTAGAAAATAAACAGCCACTAAGAGCACCCGGAGACGTTGGGGTTTTCGCGCCAACGACGAGTTAACCCGACAGAGCTGCAGGGGCAGATAAAACCACAAGCAGAATGCCTCTATGCCTTCTCTTTCTACGAGCTGGAATTACTGACGTGATCCGATGCGTGCCTATGGCACAGGGGAATTGAGTCCTCGGAAACGAATATAGTACGAAAGTGATAGATGAATAAAACCGTGTGTTTAATGATTCTTTTCGCGTCGCTAGCCGCAGGTTGCGTCTACCACGAGCGGGTCGTGACGGCTTCGCCTCCGCCGGTCGAGAGCAGTTCAATAAAAGCGTATACGATGCGCTCAGGAACGAGGGTGATCATCAATCTCTCGGAGCAGAGAGCATACCTGGTGGAACGAGGCAAAGTCAGTCTGATCGCTCCGATCGCGTCAGGTAAGCCAGGATGGTCGACTCCGACGGGTAATTTCGCGATCATTAGCAAAGATATCGACCATCGGTCTCAGAGCTTCGGATCGATCGTCGATGGTGCGGGCAGGATCGCAACATCCGACGCAACTCCTCGCACCCGCGTACCGCGTGGTTTCTACTACCAACCCGCGCCAATGCCGTACTACATGGAATTTAGCCAGGCAATTGGCATGCATGCCGGCTATCTTCCAGGGTATCCCGCGTCCCACGGATGCGTGCGAATGCCTCGAGACCTCGCGGCACGCTTTTTCGAACGGGTCCATCTTCGAACTCCGGTGACGGTCGCCGGCAGCACACAGAGCCTGACTCGGGGCCGAATCGCCATCCTGCTTTACGCACCAACTACCAAGCCGATGGCTTCGGTCCCGTAGCCGCCACGCTTTGCGCTAAAGAGGTCACCGTCTTTTGGCTTTGATTCCTGCGCTCAATGCCGCCTTTGCATTGATTGCAGTCGGTATTGAGGCGTTTGGGCGACGAGGTTGTAGTCGACGCCATTTTTCCAGTTCACGAAGAACATGGGTGTTATTTGAAAACTGCCACTCAACGCGTTCAACACATTGGAAGCAACATCGCGCTCGGTGTATCCGGCCTGACCGGCTTTGACCCGGTCAACGGCCACTTCCAGGGTCGGATAGTCGAGGCGGCTGTTGGATCCGCAGGTCGGCTATTCCGGGGATTTGCCGCATCTGCGCCATGATCTTCTCAGCAATCTGTTGGCTGGCCACCACATCATTACCTTCGATCTGTACATCAACCGGCGATGGCAGCCCAAAGTTGAGAATCTGCGTCACAATGTCCGCGGGCAAAAAGTAGAAAGTCACTCCCGGCCGTATTCATCAGCTTAGTGGAGGTCACTAAGGAAAACTGGTCGTTCGGTAACGGTGAAGCTCAATATGTGACCGCATCTCAATGAACTTCAGGAGTGAATGACTAGCCGAATTCTGCTGGGCACTTAGGTCTGGGGCGGATCCTCATAAGCGCTAACTTAAGTCGTGAGACTATAGTGGGCTCGGTTTTCGGATGGTTTTTTGCCCCGAAGGGGATACAGGACTTAGCCCGGGGTTTCAACCCCGGGGAACCTATCCCCCCATTGCGATGCGCCCTGAAAGGGCGCGACAATGGGCCTTAAAGCACCCAGAAATATTATCTAGCTCTAACACGGTTTAGTTCCTCGCCCTGATCCTGGTAGAGCTCATCCTAAGATGAGTTCGCCTATCGTTTCTAAAAAACATGGCATTGGATTCGATGAGCGATAGGTTTGAGATTGATCGCGCAGACCTGGCGCCCTTACAGGGCGCGCGGCGCTTTGTTGTGGGCGGGTCCCGGGGTTGAAACCCCGGGCTAAGGTTGAAACCCCGGGCTAAGTCCTGCAGCCCCTTCGGGGCCGGAATTGCGCCACTGGTGTTCTTGGTACCCCTGAGTTAATATCAGAGCTGAGCCTTGGTGCCCGTTGGGGCAAAGACCGAGCGCTTGAAACAAGTTAGCGCTTTTGGGGCGGATCCTCGCTATCGCTGGAAGACATCGGTGACGATTGTCTTGTCGGCGATGCCAGCGGCGACAGCATTAGGTGCCTGCGCGCCTGATTTGGGCAAGCCATACATCGCTTCGATCGTGCGGAGGATGTTGACATGCGTGATACCCCTGCCTTCGGCATATGCATCCGGTTTGAGACCCGGTCTGATGTGTGCGCCAGCGAAAATGGTAACGATCCGATTCTGTAGATCGAGCAAGTGCTGACTGTACTTGTCGACCGGCGGATAGGCCGAGCGAGGACTGACCGATGGATTGGTGAGCCCGTGATACTGATCCTTATCATCGTTCTCGTCGAACGTAACGATCAGAAGACTATTGTGAGTCTTCGCCCACTGATAGTAGCGATCGAGGTGCTGCCGAAGCCAGGCATCACCGGCGGGAATGCTTTCCGCTGCCTGATGGTTATGCATATCGTGATTCAGGTTCGGAATAACGAAGGCGATAGTCGGCAGCTTGCTATAGTCGCTCGGAAAGTCTGCGAACGGCAGATTGGACGAAGTATCGATCGTCGTCCCGTTCGGGACGTTTGCGAAGCTGATCCAAGGTACATGTTTGCGGCCATAGACGCAGCTGTCTCCGGCGCAATTCGGCGGGTCGAAATCAACCGGAGAGCCAATGTCAGGCAGGCTCTCTGCATATCCCTTGAAAGAACGGCCTTTCTTGATCAGCTGCTCGCCCAGGTTGCTTGCCTTGAACGGATAGCCGGGATGGTTGGCGACGCTCGGCACTACGTCGGAAAAGCCAACATTTTGATTGCTGCCGGAAAAGAGCCAGAAATAGTTGCCCTGGCTGGGGTGCTCTTCGCCGAACATGTGACCAATGCTTGCACCCTCTTTTGCTAGTTCGTTGATGTATGGTGCGTCAAACTTGCCCCCAAAGATTTCTTCAAAATCCTTGTTCTCTTCGACGACGATGACGATGTGGTCATACACCGGTAGCCTGTCCGCAGTCACCGCAACAACGCTTGGCGCCGAGGTCAAGAAAACGATGGCGCACACGCGCCAGATCTTTGGCATCTCGCTTCTCCTCCGTAGGTCACTTCTTGTTTTCTGATAGTTTTGGAATTTTCTTATGTCCATCCTCTGCTGCCGCACCACATTTGATCGCCTCGATGTCGATTGTGTTTATATGACACTATTCCTTGTGACGATAACTCCTCAGGCATTTATTCGGAATTTCAGGGTCGAGCAATCCGGCGTCTACTTTTTGAAATACCTTTCCCTTTCAAACATTGCTCCCGTCAATGAATGTGTTCTTTGAAGGCTTGGCAGAGGGATGAAGATTGCCCTACACTGGATTTTATTTCTCGGTCAAACCGTAGGAGATCTGACGATTCTCTCCCACCTTATTCCGCTTCCTGAATCATGATCGAGCCGCAATCAAAAGATTATAAACTGAACAGCTTTTGGCGATGGGGGACAGTATGAGCAAGCGGTTTACGGAACCTCGGGTGCCTGATTCAGGTATCGAGGCGCTATTTTCTACCGAGCAAAGATGGCAGGCATGGCTTGAGATTGAATCTGCCCTTGCCTTGACTCAAGCGGATCTTGAGATGATTCCGCGTGAAGCCGCAGATGCGATTACGGCGGCGTGCCGTACGGAGCGCTTGGATCTCGGACGTATACGGGAAGGAATTGCACGAACCAGTCATCCATTAATGCCGTTGATCGTCGAACTCAGTCGAGTGGTCGGTGAACCGCAAGGCGGCTGGGTGCATTGGGGTGCCACCACCCAAAACATCACTCAGACCGGCGACGTATTGATTCTGCGCAGGGTTCACAAGGTTATTCTTGGACTTTTGGGGCGTATCATGACGGCCCTGGCTGACCTTGCCGAGCGGAGTGCGGAGATGGTTATGGCTGGTCGTACACATGGTCAGCATGCGGTTCCTATCACCTTCGGCCTGAAGGTCGCCGGCTGGATCGACGAAATCGGCCGACATATCACTCGCATGCGTGAGCTTGAACCGCGCCTGTTCGTGGCCATTGTCGGTGGCGCGGCGGGGACCTTTGCGTCGTTGGGCGATCGCGCGCCCGAAGTGCAGGACGGCGTTGCGAAGAGGTTGGGCCTTGCGCCGATGCCGGTTCCCTCCCGCAGCATTGTTGACCATTTTGCGGAATTTGTGTGCCTGCTCGGCTTGCTGGGTGCGACGTGCGGCAAGATTGGTCGCGAAGTTTATATCTTGATGAAAACGGAATGTGGAGAAGTTGAAGAACCCGTACCGGAAGGCACAGTCGGCAGCTCGACGATGCCCCAAAAGCGCAATCCGCAGCTTTGCCAGGATATCCTCAGCATTGCAGCAGAAATTCGGGCGTTGGTGCCGCTGGCCCTGGAAGCTGTTCAAAGCGAACACGAAGCAGACCATTGCCCCAGCCTTGCGTTTGAAGCGGTCACACGAGGCTCGATACTCATCGGCGAGGCACTGGAGCGGATCGATCTGATTATTAGCGGATTGCGCCTCAATCCTCAACGTATGCGTTCCAACCTTGACTTGTCTGGCGGCATGATCAGCGCGGAAGCTATTATGCTAGAACTTGGAAAGAGCATTGGCCGCCAACATGCGCACGACGTAGTGTACGAAGCAGCGCAAGCCGCAGCGTCCCAAAACATTTCTTTTCCCGATCGCCTGGCCACCGATCCCCGTGTAACGGCGCATCTGAGCCGGAGCGCGATAAATGCCTTGCTCGATCCTGCCAGTCACACAGGCCTTTCAGCGAGAATTGCACATGAGCAGGTGGAAGTGGCCAAGCGGTTTGCCAGCGAACTTCATGCCCATCTGCCGTCATAGATGATAGAGCTTTCTGCGCCCGCAATTGGGCTCCTCAAAGGTAAGCGTCAGACCAACCGCATAATTAGGGCATTATAAAGCGCCTGGTGCGATCTTGTGGATCGGAGGAGGATCGGTCGGTATACGTAGAGAGGTTGGGCGTAAGCCTGACCGTCGATCTCGCAAGTGAAAAGCAGTCCGAAAGAGGAGTCTTTGACGTTGTCCGGCGTGAGGAGGGTTTCATTGGCATTCACGCCCGACTCGTAATGGTCATACAGGTTGGTGGTGACGTTTGGGGTGGCGGGACCGGATGGCTGGGGAGGAGCCAGATTGGGTGCGAGTGCCGTCGCACCGACAAGAGAAAGAGCCAGGGATCTTAGGTTCACAATGATCAAGGAAGATTCGAACGAATCATCTTCCTGCTTGCGCGATCAAAGCAATCTCCACCTCCATTACAGTAAATTCAGGCCGACTATGTTCAGACTTTCTTGCCGATCAATGGGAATCACGAAGTGACAATGACCGTTATTGGATGTTGTCTCGTGAGATTGCGTATCATGAAAAATGGCGTAAGAGATTTAAGTCAGGTTGAATTAAGGTGATTGGCAACATCAACTGGAGTTACAAGCCATGACAAAAACCTCTAAGGTCGGCATTGGGATTGCACTTGTAAGCGTCGGCACTTGGTTCTCGTTGGGATCGACGGGCATGGCGCAGCCCGCAACTCCTCCCAGTACCAGTACCGCTCAAGCAGCAATGAGGACTCTGGACACCGATGCGGACGGCACAATCGATTCGAAGGAAGCCAAGAAAGCGGCTGAGAGGCATTTTGCCGCCCTCGATACCGATCATGACGGCACGTTGGATCCCAAGGAGGCTGCTGCGGCAGGAATCACCGCATCGGAATTCAGCAAATTCGACGCGAATAAGGATGGCACGTTGGACAAGGCCGAGTATTGGGCACTAGTCCGGGCTCGCTTCAAGGCCGCCGATCGGGACCACGACGGTACGGTGTCGACGCAGGAACTAGCGACGTCGAAAGGCGGCGCCCTATTGGCCGTCTTGCAGTAAGCGATCCGACGAAGTAACGGTGTAAAATCCCGGCACTTGCTTTCCAAGATTCCACCCTGACGCGGTGGTTTTGTCAGTCTTCCCTCTTCCCCACCTTGTGACTGTTGCTCAAAAGCACAATGTCTCCCAAACTCATCCCAGGGCTACCGCTGTCAAGGAGGCGAGTAATGAAACCGAGGGAGACCTGACGGCACAGCCTGACGAGATCAACAATGAGCCTCCGGAATATCCTGAAGAATCGCGCGCAGCAGGCGAGCAAGGCACGGTGATGTTGCGCGTTCAAGTCGCGGCAAACGGAGATCCGGGCGAAATCCATATCCTTCACAGTTCCGGTTATTCCCGCCTCGACCAGACGGCGCGTGAAGGGTATCCGCCTAGCAAACCGCACAGCTGGCGGCGTCTCCGAATTTGGTCGGTCAGTTTCGGGTTGCCCAGGCGGCGGACGTCAGTTCGGCGATTCGACTGATTGGAAAATCACCCAATCCCGGCAGGACGGAACCCAGATAGTCGCGGACAGGGATTTTGAGGCGCCGGCAGGTTTCGACCACTGAGATGATCGCTGCAACACGAGGCCCAGCCTTCTTGCTTCCGACGTGGATCCAGTTCTTGCGCCCGAGCGCTACCGGCCGGATCGCGTTCTCGGCTAAGTTATTACTCAACTCCAGAACGGGATCTTTACAGGCTCGCTTTTCGCGTTTGGTCACCCGCACAAAGTATTTAGCCGGCTCGACGTCAAGTTGCTCAGAAGTCTCGTAGCCGATCACAGCGGTCTGTTTGCCACACTTGCCGCAGACACATTGTTCGGCTGTGCAAGCAATGATCTGTTCGGTCCTAGGCAGCTCGGCTGGCAACTCCTGCCGGCCCGGATGCTTGCGTGCCGATTTAAGCGGCAGTTGCAATTGTTCCCGTTCGCTCTCGGCCTGGACCTCGGCGCTGCTGACTCCAGGCTCTAATTCCAGCAGTTCCAGTTGCGCCTCGGAGAGCTTTTCGCTGCCGGGCCCGTACTTCTCGATCCGTACCAGATGCAGTCTTTCTTCCAATACCCGGACTTTATACTCTGCGAACCTGAGTCGATCCCGATCAATGGACAAAGAGCCATTGAGCTTTTCGAATAGCGCCTCCGGAAGCCTTTCCTTGAGCTGGTTAACCAGCTCCGGATCCTGCATTTTGAGGGGAGTAAAATTGCCGCTCAACTGTAGGAACATAACTAACAAAAATGCAGCTTATTTAATAGCTTTTTCTTACAATTTTTCGCTCTCAGACGTTGTCTTGCGATACCAGTTTTTGCGCCTCACGCGCATCAGATCTATTCCACCTAACAACAGCGATAGTTCTTCATGACTCAACGTCACTCGATCCGATTGATCCCCGTGCTGCGGCCAGCTAAATCTTCCGCGTTCCAGCCGTTTGGCACAAATCCATAAACCAGTTCCATCCCAGTAGAGGATTTTCAGTCTGTTTCTTCTGGCATTAGCGAACAAGAACAGATGCCCGCTCCTGACTTCCAGTCCCAGCTTGTCTCGGACCATTCCGTAGAGCCCATCGAAGCCCTTGCGCATGTCGGTCGCTCCAAGAGCGACGTAGATCCTGGTCGCAGGCCCAAGCCCAAACACCGATCAAATCTCCTCAATGGTTCGGATCAAGCGCGCCAGGGTCTCAGCATCAAAATCTCGCCTGACTTCAATTCGCCGACCCTCGGCCAACACTACTTCCAAAGCGCAGGTTCCTGGTCCGCTGCCGTTGCGCTGCACCCCAGCCACCTTCACC
>JBAUZZ010000103.1:0-5762 GCA_049585495.1 Chthoniobacterales bacterium
GCCTCTTCTTATCCGTTCCCAAAAGAGAAGCGAAGGCTTGGATTACGACAAGCGGGGAGATCATGTTGACATCCAACTGCCGCCTGTACTCGCTGGGCCTCAGATAAAGCAGTGGCCCACTCACCACGATTCCTGCATTGTTCACCAGGCCAACCAGATTCCTGTCGCCTATCATGGAGCCGACCTTCTGGGCAGCTTGATGTACAGCGTCGGCGTCCGTAACGTCCATCGTGAGAGGCACGAAACCGTTACCGAACTCTCTTTGCAAACGATCGGCGTCAACCTGCTTGCGTACAGAACCGAACACGCGAAATCCCTTTGAAACAAGCACCTTTGTGGTTCCCCAACCAATTCCGGTGGAGACCCCGGTGACCACGACATCTTTGCTGTTCGCCATCGCATTTCTCCTAAGATGATCACTGTTCATCTTCAACATGTTCGCTGTACACCTTCGCTTGTCAAGGTGTAAAGTATTTCTCATGCCTTACCCATCGAAAACAGACCGCCAGACCATCCTTTCGGCCGCGGTGAAGGATCTGGCGCGCGGGGGTATCCGCGACTTGTCGTTACGGAATCTCGCGGCCTCCCTCGGCCTCGCGCCCAATGCAATCTACCGTTACTTTTCCGATCGCTCAGCACTGGAAGCTGCGCTAGCAAACGAAGCTGCCCGGCAACTGGAACTGGCGCTGAGGAAGGCAGCCGAGGGGTGCGACCCGGTTACCACAATCCGCGAGATGTCATCTGCTTACATAAAGTTCGCAAGGGACAACCGTCATCTCTATGAGGTGATGATGAGTCTCCACGCGCCAGAGCACGATGCGACCTTCCGCCAAAGCCTCTGGACGTTCACCGTCGAGCAGGTGCAACGAATTGCCGGGTCGGACCGAGCTGCGCAGGCGTCTGTCGCGCTTTGGGCGTTCCTCCATGGAGCCGTGGCGTTAGAAGCCGCTCAAGTGTTCGGCGAGAGCAAACCTGCAAGCGGCCTTGAATTCGGGCTCGACGCGTGGTTAATGGCTGTCTCTACGCGTGGGGAGCCAATAGAGGCACGGGTGAAGTTTCCGCAAAGGAAACCGCTTTAGGCTTATGGTTCGCCGATTTGCCGACAACCGTATTACTGGCAGGCGCTGAGATCGAGTTCATCCTGTATCCTTTCGCCAATTGCGACAGCAAGAAAGCTTCGATATGAGTTTTACGGTTTCCAGAATCCTCAAAGTGAGACCACCTCCTTCATCACGGCTCAGTCGGCCTGGACTTCTTGGGTCTGACGGTCACTGAACAGCTCAAGAAGATCCAAATCGACTGGCCGGTGAGATTCATGATGGGTTAACACAACACCTCAGCGCGATCTGCCTGCAACTGCCAGGGGTGCGTTCATGAATCTCCTAATTCTGACGTTTTTGCCAAGTGACTGCCAAGGCCAAAGCGTATCGGGGAAAGTAGGATGTCCTATTAGTCCGGCTCGCCCCGGGTGCGGTTTCTGTGCCGCTTTCATTTTGGATTTCGTAGACTGGTTGGGTTGAGCAAGTCAGCCAAACTGTACTCCAGGAGGTCGCTGATGCGTGCGACGCTCACGTCGGCCGGATCCGGAAAGGCGGCGAGCAACTTCGGGTCGTTGGCAAACTTTCCCTGCCTTGGAAATACCGTGGTGACGCGATCGCCCCAGGCTTTCTTCAGCGCGGCAAGGATGCGCAGCTTGTCATCCACCATTACGTAGTGGTCCGCTGGGTAGCGTCGCTCGACGTCCGCCAGCGCCTCCTCCTTGCGGACGTAAATGAGTACGTGGCCGTTGACCGCTTCGAAAATGCCGGAACGGTATACCTTGCGGGGCTGGAAGACCACATCACCATCGGATAGAATCACTGTTTGCCCGCAGGTGAGAAGCTTTTCCAGAACGTCTAGTGCGCCGGGATACAGGCGATTCGCGAAAGGGTAGTCCACCAGGTTACTGGCAGCCGTAACAAGGTGCCGTTCGTAGGGATACTCTATGCGAAAACGTTGGAGAGCGCCCAGGTAATCCCGGTAGCCCAACTCCTGGAAGAGGTCCTCCTGAATTGCCCAGAACCGGTCGCGACACTCTGCGCCAAACTCCTGTTCGATATGTCGCTTGAGATCATCCTGGATGCGGTCATTTTCCAGCAACGTGTCGTCCACATCCACTAGGAACACAATCTGTTTGGCCGGTTTCATCGTTTCTTTGGAGTGTCTCGCTTCGTCGATTTTGATCGTGATTTAAAGGTGTTGATAGTGGACCTAGATAAACAGATTGCGTGCCAACCCTTCGTGACCGACTGCTTGTGCCTACGCATCAGGTGGTTATGCATAGAAGGTGGTCGAATGCCTTTCAGTACGAGACTTCGGACTTTCCGAATCGTCATATCTGCTGAGTTTGAATTTGCACAGCTCAGCGTAGGTTCTGCCCTAGAGTCCGCAATGGCCCCAATACCGGTGAATGTTCAATTCACTCATCAAGCGCCTGCACTTTTCTAGCGCTTCCCCGGTCGCACGATAATACTCTACGACCTCGAATACGCGTTCAAGGCCCAATTCGACGCAAAAAAAAAATCTTCGATCGTCGACCAAGGTCCTGGATGAGTTTAACGGGTCTTGCGCGCGCCGCTTGGTCACTGGAATAGATAGTGGCGGAAAAAAGGGCTCTAACATGGTCGCGCCAGCTAAGAACGCCCAAACCGTCTTTGTCTCCTTCAAGAATCTTTGCCAAGCACTCGGCCGCTTTTGTGGGCATTGCTACTGCAAGTTCTGCCAGGAGCTTCCCCTTGTTTTGAATAGGCAAGCGCCAATAGTTCGGATGGGTACTGGATTTTCGCCGATGAGATCGGGGCGGCCAGACGGCGCGGCGAAGAATATCTGCTGGAGCGTCGTCTTTTCCGGCGGCGCTCCACCGGCGAACTGGCCAATGTAAGCCCGGCCAGCTGTCTTGCGCCCCGATTACCAAGGAAGGGGCTGCCCTGCATGAAAGTAGCCGCCGGTGGGACCATCTTCGGGAAGTCTAGCCAGCCATGCGCTCGTCCTGCCGCCTTCCGAAACTTCGAGATCGGCATTCTCGTCGCCCATCTCGGTTTTTACCCAACCGGGGTGAGCCGAGTTTACCTTTATCGAAGCATTGCGCAGCTCGTAGGCGAGATGGACGGTAAAAGAGTTCAGGGCCGCCTTGGAGGTGTTGTAAGCAAACACTCCGCTATGGTAAATCGGCGACGAAGGATCAGCGTGAAGCGTTAGTGATCCCATGATGCTCGACACATTGACGATGCGTCCAGCCTGCGCACGGCGAATCAATGGAAGCAGCTTTTGGGTGAGTGCGACCGTCCCGAAGAAATTCGTTTCGAAGGTTTCGCGCAGAATCTCCAAGGAAAGGGTGCTTGGTGGACCACTTCTTATTCAGCAAGACCTCGGCACTGACAGTAGGGCAGCGCTGATCTTATTCACCCTCTCAGATGTTGGCGCAAACTACAATCGTGTCGTCACCCCTTAACCCGAAATAGATCGCTGCGGAACCTCCGGGGGAGCCTTGCCCTCGCCCAGGAGCCAGCTCCCTCAATTAGGTTCGAAGTCGCTATTCAACTGAGCCGCAGGGCGAGCTTACCAAGGTAATGGTCGTCGAGCGCGCGGTGGGCCTCGGCGGCCCGATCGAGCGGAAAAGTGCGGGCGATGTGGACCTCGAACGGGTTGGCTTCGATCAACCGGTTGAGCTTGGCGATCACCTCCTGGCTAAGCTCGACGTCGTAGCTGCTCATGCGCACGCCATACGAGGCCTTCGGCTCCGGCATAACGCCGTTGGGATGGGCCGCGCGGCCTCCGTCGCGGACAGCCTTTAACGCCCGATCTGCCGCCTCCCCGCCTGCAGTCACGAGGGCGGCGTCGAGTCCGCCGGAGGCAAACTCACGAGCCGCTGCGACCACATCGTCCTTGCGACCGTTGATTGCGAACTCAGCGCCTAACCTCTTGGCCAACGCCACGCCGTCATCGCCCGAAGCCACTGCGAATACGCGGGCACCCATTCGCTTGGCGAGCTGCACGGCTAAGTGTCCGATTCCGCCGCTGGCACCGAAGATCATGAGTGTCTCGCCTTCCTTCAGGCTTAGCATGTCGTCCAAGCCGCGCAGAGCTGTCATCGCATCGCTCGGCATCACACCAGCTTCCTCGATCGTTAATTTGCCGGGGATGTGCGAGACGTTGGCCGACTTTACCGCTACGTACTGGGCATAGAATCCGCCCTTAGGGTTTGTGAGAGCGGCGGCATAAACCCGATCTCCTTCTTTGAAACGGTTGGCCTGCTCGCCAACGGCGGACACCGTGCCCGCTCCATCCGAACCAAGCACAGAAGGAAACTTCGGCTCAACGCCGAACATCTTGGCGAAGCCTCCTTCGCGCTCAAATGCGTCCCAGACGCCCACCCCCGCCGACTCGATTCGGATCAGCACTTCATCTGGCTCGATTTCGGGAACGGGCAACATTTGCAATTTGATTTCTTCGATGCCGCCAAAGCGGTTGATCGCGGCTGCGCGCATGGTTTTCTGTACTGTTTCTGTCATAACCTACTCCTTTTTACATTTGTCTTTTTGTTAGACATTCAAAATATCCTCGACCTGCGACAGTGGGTGCTCGCTTCGACGACCACTCCGGCTCATGCTTTTGGCGAGCGGATGTGTTCCGACCGAGGGCCAACACGGCTGACCCCTTGTGCCTAGGCGCAAGCGGTCTGCAATGGCGTTTCGCGGCTCCTCGGATTGCCAGGCCGCGTATGCTACCGCCGCCCGAATATCCGCGGATTCCCAATAGGGATAGATTTGCAGAATCTCCTCAAATGAAGCACCTGAAGCGACTAGTCCAACGATGGTCCCGACCGTTATCCTCATACCACGAATACATGGTTTGCCGCCCATGATCATCGGATTGAGAGTAATTCTTTCAAGTTCAGGAAATTCCATGGCTTAAGATATCAAGCCCGGGAATAAAAACCCCAAACTTGTTGGGAGCTGAGCATTTCCCGATCATCGAGATTAAATCTCCCCCCCGGTGCCGCTCTAGTTCCGCGATTTTTTATGTCTGGAAACTTTTGGCTTCCGCCAGGGAACCCGCGCGAGGCGAAGCACCCCTTGCCGGTCTCGTCTTTCCAGACCACATGATAGCGATGATCGCCTCTCTCATGATGTGGCATCAGACCGCGATCGACTTAGGTTGCGGTTTTCTGATGAGTCCTTGCCTTGGGGGCCGTTGAAACTAGACTTGCTCCGATGGCAACCATAGCAGAAGTCGAGAAACTCGCACTGGATTTACCAGAGACCGAGAGAGCTGTCCTGGCGGCACACCTACTGGGATCGCTTCCATCGGTCCTGCACGACGAAGATGAAGGTATCGCAGAAGCTCTGCGTCGCGATGCGGAATTTGAGGCGAACCCATCCCTTGGCATGACATTAGAGGAACTCGACCAACGGATCGAAAGCCGTCGAAGCTGATGCGGCTTGTCCTTCATCCGGAGGTCTATTCGGACATTGACGAGATAATGGGCTACTACGAGCGCGTTGCGACTCCAGGGCTCGCAGAGGAGTTTTATACCGAGCTTCGTTATTTCATGACCAAGGCCGCAGACAAGCCAGAATCTTTTTCAATCCGGGAGCGTGATATCCGGAGAGCGAATTTGCGGCGGTTCCCTTATCACTTTCTGTTCCGCGTCGTTGGCCACGAAGTCCGAATACTCGTCGTCCGCCATCACCATCGACATCCATCTTTTGGATCCAGGCGTC
>JBAUZZ010000104.1:0-1517 GCA_049585495.1 Chthoniobacterales bacterium
GGGGATTGGCGATGGAGGAAGCCGAAATCAAGTGGATCGACTGTAATATCGGATCACGGCTGACGATGAAGTATCCGAGCGTGGTGTTGAAAGGGCGCAAATCGCGCGGCGAGGTGATCAGCATCGCCCTGGCGGGGGATGGCCAGCACCAGGATACCGGCGCAAAAATGATCCACGCGGCCGATGAGACGACGAGCAATATCGTTTCCAAGAGTATCAGCGTAGGGAACGGGCGCGCGACCTATCGCGGCTTGGTGCATGTCCCGCAATACCTAAAAGGCTGTAAGAACAATACCGAGTGTGATGCGCTTTTGATCAACTCAACGAGTCGGACCGACACTTATCCCACCATCACGGTCCGTGGCACAGGCAACTCTACCCAGCATGAAGCATCGGTCAGTCAGATTGGCGCCGAGCAAATTTTCTATATGCAGCAGCGCGGACTAAGCAAAGGTGAGGCGATGAGTCTGGCGGTAAATGGATTTGTGAACGACTTGGTAAGCCAATTCCCCATGGAATATAGCGTCGAACTGAAGAGATTAATCGACCTCGAGATGGAGGGGTCGGTTGGCTAGGGGATTCCGGGCAGACGCTTTGTTAGGGCTCCTGCTTAGCCTTGCTGGAAGCCCAATGGCTCGGCGCGAATGCGGGATTCGGCAGGCCAGCTGGTGAGGTGCCCGCAAGTCTCAGTTCCCGGCGGCAAGCGCGCGGAGCTCTACAAGCGAGCGGCTTCCTCGCAGGAAGGTGCGCAAGCAGCCGGGCGGCGGGCGCGGGTAACTCGACTGGCCCGAGCGGCGCCACCAAACCGGGCGAGAACCTTGTCGATGCTGATTTCGAGGTTGTGAACGACGATAAAAAGAAGAGCTGAGTCGAATTTCAGAATTCCCACCGTTGCTAGCGGTACAATCCTTCGCCGCTAGCGCGTTGGTGCAGGTAAAAACCCTACATTAAATCCAAAAGGAGGATACAGAGAACATATGGCAATCAATGTGAAACCTCTCGGCGATCGCGTGCTGGTTCAGCCGCTCGAAGAGAAGGAACTCAAGAAGGGAGGCATCATCATTCCCGACACGGCGAAAGAGAAGCCTCAGGAAGGGACGGTCGTGGCCATCGGTACCGGCAAACTCGACGACGAAGGTAAGAAAATCGAGTTCAACGTCAAAGTCGGCGACAAGGTCCTGATCTCCAAATACGGTGGCACCGAGATCAAGATCGACGGTGAAAACTACCTGATCATGCGCGAGGACGATATCCTCGGAATCATTGGCTAACCCCGAACTCTTAAAACGTTAATAAGTTAAATCTATGGCAGCAAAACAATTGCAGTTTGATGAGGCAGCCCGTCATGCGCTGCTCCGGGGCGTGGAAAAGCTCGCGAGAGCCGTTAAAGCCACCCTCGGACCGTCCGGACGCAACGTCATCCTGGACAAGAAATTCGGCAGCCCAACCATCACGAAAGACGGCGTTACCGTGGCGAAGGAAATCGAGCTCGAGGACCCGTACGAAAATATGGGAGC
>JBAUZZ010000105.1:0-6697 GCA_049585495.1 Chthoniobacterales bacterium
GGTATTGAAATACGGGCGAGACGCCCGTGCCACTTTGCGGAACCCGCAACTCGGAACTCGAAACTCGAAACGCCAAACGCCCACCCCTTGCAGGGCCGGGCGGAAGGAGTAAAGTCCGGCACTCATGTCGACAGCATTTCCCACCCGCCCCGAAAGAACGCTCGAAGCATGGCAATTCGCGATTGTCGCGAGCGAGTACAACCGGGAATATGTCGATGGGCTTGTCCGCTTTGCGACCGACGAGCTTCAAACCGTTGCGCCGAACGCGAAAGTGACTCTGGTCCGCGTACCAGGCTCCTTCGAGATTCCTTTAGCCGTGCAAATGACTGTCAACCGCGTGCACCCGGATGCGATTTTGGCGTTTGGCTTGATCTTCGATGGAGAGACGCTGCACGCCTCACTGATCGCGACTGCTGTTACTGGGGCATTGTTAGATATTGGCTTGAGGACAGGCATGCCTATTCTGCATGAGGTTCTGGTGGTGAAGAACCACGAACAAGCGAAGGCGAGATGCCTTCTACCCGAGATAAACCGGGGCACTGAAGCGGCCCGAGCTGCCATCCGCATTCTCCGTTCGCTTAGCCAGATTCCAGAAAGGAAGCACTGACATGGGAAAACGCCGCGAAGGCCGTGAAGTTGCGCTTCAACTGCTGTTTCACTGGGATCTGAACGTTCGTGGTCCGATTTCGGATAGCGAGTTAACTTCATTCTGGGACCTTCGTCCCGTTGCAGAGGGCGTGAAGCTGTTCGCCATCGGGTTGGTGCGCGGCGTAATCGAACATCAACCGCTGATCGACGAAAAGATCAGCAAGTACGCCCTCAACTATGAATTGAAGCGGATCTCAGCGGTCGATCGTAACGTATTGCGGATGGCGATTTGCGAGATGCTCTTTGCACCCGACGTTCCCCCGATCGTCGCGATCAACGAAGCGATTGATATCGCCAAAAAATTTGGGACCGACGAATCCGGCAAATTCGTGAACGGAGTCCTCGATCGAGTGAAGCTCGATCTCAGCCGCCCCCTCCGGACAGCGTTAACCTAAGGAACAGCGTAGGACCTCGTCACCGGCTGCCGAAACGCCGAACGCAAAACGCAAATATTATGGCATTCGGATTTTTCAAAAGTCTTCTCGAAAAATTCAGCGGAAAGCCCGTCGATTGGGATGAGCTCGAGGAATCGCTCATCCGATCGGATATCGGAGTTCCGATGACACTTAAGATTGTCGGCGAGCTACAGAATCGACAAGAGAAGGTCACTGCCAAGGAGATCGTTGAAGTAACCCGATTCCATATTGAAAAAACTCTTCCCTACGCGAGTCCCAAACTTCGTCCTTTGCCCGATCGACCAAAAGTTATCCTGCTGGTTGGCGTAAATGGAACAGGAAAGACCACCTCGGCGGCCAAGCTTGCTTATCGATTGAAAACCGATCGGCATTCGGTCATGTTGGCCGCCGGTGACACCTTTCGCGCCGCAGCAATCGAGCAGCTAAAAATCTGGGCCCATCGAATCGAGGTCGATATCGTGGCGGGCGACTACAACGCGGATCCCGCCGCGCTCTGTTACGACGCTTATTCTGCGGCTCGTAAACGAAACATTGAATTTCTGGTCTGCGATACCGCCGGACGGCTGCACACGAAGCATAACCTGATGCAAGAACTCGGAAAAGTCGTTCGGACAATCAAGAAACACGACGACTCCGCTCCTCATGAATGCCTGCTGGTGGTGGACGCTACAACCGGAAGCAATGCCCTGGTTCAGGCACAGGAATTTCAAGAGGCTATCGGATTAACCGGGATAGTTGTCACCAAATTGGACGGATCCGGCAAAGGCGGCATCGCGGTGGCAATCCAAAACGAGCTTGGGCTCCCGCCCCGCTTTATCGGGACCGGTGAGAAGCTGACCGATTTTGACTACTTTGATAAGGAGGTGTTTGTAAAGAATCTGCTATGATTCCCGTCCCCGTTTCTCGTGTCTCGTTTCTCGTTTCTTGTATTGATACCAAATCCCGAAATTCGGCGGCGACGGAGCACCGCCCTCCAAGGTAATTTCGGAATTTGGGTTGAGCGGAATCCTACGAGAAACGAGACACGAGAAACCAGAAACGATACTCTCCCCCTCAATCCTTCTTCGCTGGCAGCTCTTCCGATGGTTTGGGTTGCACCTCATTTTTTTTGAAGTGCAGTTGCAGAATTCTGCGTCCGTCGGTTTGAGTGATTGTGACCAGGTAATCCTCTATCTGTACTTGCTCTCCTTGTTTCGGTAGATGGCCAAGCACCTGCACAACGTAGCCGCCGATCGTGCTTACATCCGAGGCCTGCAGATGCAGGTCGACCAGTTCCTGTAACTCATAGAGATTGACCTGCCCTTGAACGACAAATTCCTGGTCGTTCAGGCGCACAAATTCCTTAGCGTGCTCCTGGTCAAACTCATCCTTGATTTCGCCTACCAACTCGCCCAGAACGTTGTCGAGTGAGACGATCCCGACGGCGCCGCCGTACTCGTCTACCACCAAAGCAAAGTGTGCGCGCTTCGCCAGGAACAGATTGAGAAGCTTCTCCAGGGGCATGAATTCCGGCACTGGGATCAGCTCTCGCTTCACCGAGAGAAGGTCTGGCTTCTCCTTTTTCATCTCGCGCATCAGGTCCTTGATGTGGATCAGCCCCACGGTGTTGTCGAGATGTCCCTGCACGAGCGGGAAGCGGGTGTGGCCCGATTCCAGCGCCACCTGAAGGTTTGTTTCGAAACCATCCTGAATATCGAGGTAAATCACATCCCCGCGCGGCGTCATAATGTCCCGGACGACGCGGCGGCGAAAGTCGAGCGCATTAATCAGCAACTCCTTGCTCATGTCCGTGACCGCTGAGCTGCCCTCGCCCTCGGTGAGAATCACCCGAAGCTCCTCCTCGCTATGCGCGATCTCACTCTCGTTTAACGGACCCGTCCGGAAGATCACCTTCAAGATCCAGCTCGCCGAGGTTTGCAGGAACCAGATCGCCGGCCGAAACACGGTATAGAAGAGGTGCAGGGGTGCGCTGACGAACAAGCTGAATGCGAGCGCCCTGCGGATCGCGAGTTGCTTCGGGGTTACTTCCCCGAGCACGATGTGGAGGTAGCTGATCACGCTGAAGCCAACCGCAAAGGAGATCCCATTGATCACTGGTTCGGACGTGATTCCAACGCGAAAAAGAAGCGGTTGAAAAAGCCTGGAGAGATACGGCTCACCGATCCAACCCAGTCCGAGACTGGAAAGCGTCACTCCAAGCTGAGTTGCCGAAAGGTAGGAATCGATATGCGAGGTCAAATGCCGGGCGATTTGGACACGCCTGTTTCCCTCTTCTTCCAGCGCATCCAATTGAGTCGCTCGCACCTTTACCAGCGCGAATTCCGAGGCAACAAAAAACCCATTCAGAAAGACCAGTAAGAAAATGACAAGAACGTTGAAGAGGATCGACCCCGGAGAGGCAAATTCGGTTTCAATCCCAGACAAGCCACTAACGACGGCAACGAACGCGGAATCGATTGTCATCAAATCGATTTATTTCCTGAGTACCTTGAACCTAACCGCACACCCGGTGCGATCAACCTGCAGCGAAAATTCATTTAAGAGCCGATTTAGAGTGGAACGGGCATCACGCATTTGGACTCTTAAGAAGACGGGCGTCAGGCCCGTTCCATTCTGCGCTCACTGCCAAATTCTTGCGCCAGCGATTCCCAATCGGCTTTCTGAACTGGTTACCAGCTCGACTTGGTGACCCCTGGGATCAAACCTTGGGAGGCCAGCTCGCGGAAAGTAATTCGGGAAAGGCGGAACCGGCGAATAAAACCGCGGCGGCGTCCGCTTTGCTGACAGCGGTTGACGAGACGCGTCGGACTGGCATCCCGAGGAAGCTGAGTGAGACCCTCGTAGTCGCCTTTCGCCTTGAGTTCGGTGCGAAGGGTGGCGTACTTCTCCACAGTTCGTTGCTTCCGTTTGTTCCTCTCAGCCCAAGCCTTTTTTGCCATAGAAGAGCGGGGAATCTATTAAACTTCGCCGGGATTGCAATAAAAATCTGCCGGTGCTAGCTAGCCCGCAAATCTCACCCGCCATATGCATTCACTACCGCATCTCACCTGAACTCGGACCCTGGAACCCGGAACCTGGAACTCGGAACCCCCAACTCGGAACCCCGAACTCGTCCCCCCTACAGTGTCTGATTCCAGAACAAACGAAATGCGTTGCTCCAATTTCGGTCCTGCACGCGGTCGCGAGAGTGCGTCCCCATCGTCCGGCGAAGGTCCGGGTCGCTAACAAGCCGTCGCAGAGCGGCGGCGAAATCGCCAACGTCGAATGCCCGGGTGACGAAGCCGTTATAGCCATGCTCGACAAGCTCACTGGGGCCCCCGAGATCGGAAACAACACATGGCAGTCCTGCAGCCTGCGCCTCCAGCACTACGTTTCCAAACGTGTCCGTGGTGCTTGGAAACACGAAAATGTCACCCGAGGCATACGCCGCTGCCAGTTCCTGGCCTTTTAGATAACCCGTGTAGCAAGCCTCGGGCGCCGATTCTCGCAATTCTTTCAGATACGGACCGTCTCCGACAATAAGCAACCGGACTGGAAGGCCTTCGGCGCGCAACTTGTGGTGAGCCGCTATCGCGACGTCGAGATTTTTCTCCTTAGAGATTCGGCCAACGTACAAGAGCCCAACTTCGTTCGGCTGTTTCCCAAATCTTTCCCAGAAAGTCGGATCCCGCTGATCCGGGGTAAAAAACCGAGTATCGAGCCCACGGGGAAAGATTTTGAGTTTATCGGGAGCGATACCGCGCCGGATCCAACTTTGGCGATATTGTTCGGAATTTAAGTAAACCAGATCGAGCTGGGAGTAGAACCAGTGCATGAAGTTCCAAGCCAGCGTTTCCAAATAATTATCCTGGGTCAAAATCCGCACATATTGGGGAAAATCGGTGTGATAAATACCGGTCGTTTTGAGATCGAGGATTTTCGCAGCCAGCAGTGCCGTGAGCCCTACCGGGCCAGGGGTACTAATGATCAGCTCGGTGAAGCGCTCTCGCTGAATGTAGTCCAACATATGGAGCACCGGAGGAAAGCTCAACTTCTGCAACTCATACTCGGGCAGCTCGAATTCCCCAATCGGAGCAAAATTCTTAATCGGGATGTCGGTCACGCTGATTTGCTGCCGCGAAGTCACTACGATCAAATCCGCCCCGAGTTCCAGCCCCGCTGCCGTCATTTTCCGGATCGTTATAGCCGCGCCATTCACGTCTTCGAGCGTATCCGTAAACCAGGCTCGTTTCGTATTCTGCAGGACATCAGGAACAAAATTTACCGTTTCCAGACAAATCTTGGACAGCCGGCTACGAGAGGGCGCCTGACTGTGAAATCCGTAAAAATAGGGGCCCATCAACAAGCCCATGGGAAGCAGGGCGCTCAGCGACTGCATAGCTTCGATCACGCTCCCAGCACTGATCTGCTGAACAAATTTATCGAAGAACCGAAAGGCCAATTGATTGAAGATCAAGCCAACGAGGAGAAAAGCGCGCCGCTCGGCTTCTTTTACCCCCTGAGTTTCACGAGCGAGTTGGGCTTGCACCTCCGGGCTCCCAAAGTAGTTGGCCAATTCGGGCCAGATGGAAAGATTTGCCGGTTTCGCCAATTCAAAAATTTTTCCCGAAAGAATGCCGTTCGTAACCAACGCGATCTTCTCGCCGAGCGAAAACTGGGTCGGATTTTTCCCCTCCATAAAGCGCGAAAATATCAATTCGAGAAAATCCAGGTTCGGACTGACCGCCGCCGCAAACTTATCCTTCGCGAATTGGTAGGCCGTGTTATAGAGCCCATGGGATATGGCGAGCGGCGTACCCCCCTGTCCGCGGGTTATACAGTCTCCTTTCCCGACAAAGCGAAAGAACTGAGCGACGTCATCCGAAGTTGGAGCCTCTGTGTACGCCGAGGCAGGAAAAATGCCGGCATGATCGTCCGACCCAGCTACGAAAATCTTGCGCCAAGGCTCCGGATGGGTCGGTTCCAGATGAAACCGGCGACTAAATTTTTCGATCAGCTCAGGCGTGAGCGCGCGCAGCATGAAACGGGTCACGTCGCTTAACAACGAATCGCGCAAGCCGTTTACCCCCTCAAAGTGCTTGAAAAGAAGCACGAGCTTCTGGACGTGAAACGCGGTTAGTTGCCGGTTCATGTCGTAGAGCGGGTGCGCCACGGCGTGCAGGATCCCCTGTTCTGCGAGAAACTGTTGCAGTTCGTAGATATCTCGGCGCAGCCTTTGAATTTCCCGATGTTGTGCTTCGCCGATGTTCCAGACGAGGAGGTGGACCGTAACCTGATCTTCTGGAAATTGGCTGGCAACCTCTTCGCTGATGAAACTGCCTGGTAGTTCAGCGATCTGCAGGCATCCATCGATTCGATTGTGATCAGTGAAAGTCACAAACGTCATCCCTTTCGCCTTCAGCCGCTGGTAAATCTTGTGTGGATCTGAGTAGCTGTCGGGAAACTCGAATCTCCGAAAAATCCACTCTGCGGATCGATCGCTGAATTTGGAGTGAATGTGGAGATCAACTTTGGTGGCCATGTTGGCGAGGATGCCAGATCCCTAACCCGAAAATTTCCTTAACCCAAAATGAAAATTATTTTTGTCGACGAGGTGATCGGGGGTCGACGTAACCAAGGAATGACGGTAGGGC
>JBAUZZ010000106.1:0-2465 GCA_049585495.1 Chthoniobacterales bacterium
CATCAGCACTTCGAGATGTATGCCCTTGCGGCGAGGAAAATGTGCTGGCAGCGGGCAGTGACGTTCGTTATCTGCATGTTGATCCCCGCTTGGCTAGCTGCACAAACAACTGGTGGGTCTCCAGTCCGAGCGCACGATGACACCTACGTTATTGCTGTTGACGACGTCCTGTCGATTAACATCTGGGGAGAACCTGAGATTTCCCGGGGGGTTCCGGTTCGCTCCGACGGAAAGATCTCATTGCCGCTAGTTGGTCAAGTGCAGGCAAGCGGGCAGACGCCCCTTCAGTTAGAGAAAGTGTTGGACACCAAGCTCCAAAGTTTCATCTCCGAGCCCGAAGTCACGGTCATCGTCACAGAATGCCAAGGCGCCAGAAATTCGAGATCCGGGAAAAGAGGCGACGTGTATAGAGTTAGGCAAGATTAAAGATTGTGCTTCCAGATGGGGGAGAAAGCTTTAACTCAGCAACGGTCCGGAACATGGTCGATTATGCTCGCCTCCATCGCAGGCGTGACACGAAACGTCGCATGAACAACGCAAAAGTGTGATGCGCCCGTCCCTAAGCAATCATTCCTCGCACAAAACGGGGTTAGCACCAAGATCCTAGAGGCAAGCGCAAGTTGACTCCCGACGGGCACGGACGGATAATGGCCTGCCCTTCCAAGGAGTCTTATGAAACATTCCTCCGGGCCCCGTAAGACAGCTTCCAACCTTTCCGAGTCAGTCCATCAGCGACTCAACATGTATGCTCTCGCAGCCAGCGCGGCCGGAGTGGGGGTGTTGGCCTTAGCCCAGCCTGCTGAAGCCAAAATCATATATACACCTGCGCACAAGAGCATTGGTGCCAAAACCTTTCTTGATCTTAATCACGACGGTGTCCACGACTTCAAGTTCATCTACAGCCGTACTGTGCGGTGTGTGGGCCATTGTACTTAAATCCGGCGCATTTGCAGCCCTGAAAGTATAATGATAAGGCCGTCTGACACGGCTTTCGTGCCACTTGGAGGACTCTCATGTTAACCTAATCGACGGTTAGCATAAGATGAGAATGCGCCGTTCGCCGCGAAACGTTAGAATCTCCTGTAATCATGCTGGCCTAAGCCACTTTGCCGGAAGTTACTTCTTTCAAGAATTTCTACGAGTGCTGCATTTTCGTTACTTCCTGGCGGAGCAGATTCGTTATCCCCGGCGCAACCGGGACTACAGCGTTTCGCAAATGTTGTTGGCTTTGGTCTATCCCATCGTGCTGGGGCTGGATCGCATCGAGACGGCGTCACTGTTACGTTCGGATGCAACGTTTCAGTATCTGACCGGGTTGCAGAGTTTTCCCGATCCACAGACGTTACGGCGATTCTTGTTGAATGCCCCAACTCATCTCCGGGAACAGTTACACCGCACCAATGATCGACTGCTACAAAGGTTTATCCACAGGCCGGAGCACCGCTCGCGTCTCATCTTCGATCTGGACAGCACCGTGCTCACCGTATTTGGCCATCAGGAAGGGGCTGAGGTTGGTTACAATCCGCGCTATCGAGGGAAGCGATCGTATGATCCGCTGCTCTGTTTGGAAGCCAACTCCTCCTTCCTCTGGGATGTCGAACTGCGGCACGGCGATGCTGGAACCTGGGCGGGCAGTGAGGAACTCTTGGCTTGCTGTTTTCACTCCACCCCTTCCGACATTCGGGAGCTCCGGGTGCGGGCCGATGCCGGCTTCGGCTACGGGCCCGTGTTGGAGATGCTGGAAGCGCGCCCGGCCCAATATTCCGTGGTCGCGCGCATGACCCCCTCCCTGAAACGCGAGCTCAGAGGTTTGCGTTATGAACCGATGAATCCCGGCTGGGAGATCGCGGATTTTGAGCACCGTCCTCACGATTGGCCTCATGCACGGCGTTGTATTGTCGCGCGGCGAAAGATCGAAGAGGCCGAGCCGCAGCCGACCTTATTTACCTTGGAGCGTTACGCGTATCGAGCCTGGCACACGACCCTGCCGCTGACGCCAGCAGGAGTGTGGCACTTCTACGACGGCCGCGCCGGAATGGAGCGACGCATTCGGGAAATTCGTGAGGACTTTGCGCTGCCCAAGATTCCGACTCGTACCTTTGCGGCTAACGCCCTGTATCTGGAAGTGATTCGCCTCGCCTACAACCTAGTCACGGCTTTTCAGCGGACGTGTCTCCCCCAGGAATGGCAAAGCCTGACCCTGGGCAAACTCCGCCACAGGCTATTCTGGTTGCCAGGCGAACTTACACGCCCGCAAAACCGTCCTACGCTACGGTTGGCTAACTTACCCGTGATCCGAGACTGGGCAGAGAAAATCCTCCATCGTGTTCATAAGCTAAAACCGTTGGAGGGATGAGGCTGCGTTTACCAAAATTCATCAACTGCTGCAAACAACTTGTGGAAGAATGCTCGATTTTCGGTCAAATTTGAAGGATAAGGGTGAAATTCACGCCGGATTTAGGTAG
>JBAUZZ010000107.1:0-2771 GCA_049585495.1 Chthoniobacterales bacterium
GGCGCTCTACGCATAACAAGTTCCTCAAATCAGAAGTGCCAGAGCGGGAGATTTCTGCCTGACGAGCAGGATCTCCCGTTTCCGTTTCTAGACCGCTGGTTTCCGAGTTGCCCGTCATCCGTCAGGCACACGGAAGTGAGTCACACGAACCTGGTGACTGGCTAGACCGTTTAAGACGTGACCGCGCTCGCGGTACTTAACAATGGTCTCCATTTCTCATCCCACCTGGATCAGCACTCGGAAGCTGGGGGGTGACATAAAAAGAGCTATTGCCCTGACGCGCGGCACGTGCAATTAACCTCTGTGTACCTATTCACGACGGAAAGCAGCGACCGAATGCAAGCAGCAACCTGGGCGATCCTTGAATGCGAATCTTCCGCCGGAGCAGCGCCCATACGAGATTGACTTCCTTGCGCACAAACCGCAGCCAGGTCTCGGTATCGGCAGTAAGTCGCAGATCAGCTTGCCCATGGTGCCCTTCGGAAACCTGCAACTCTTCGTCTCGAATCGTGACTGTTGCTTTCACTTCGTCGCGACCGGTAAAGGTGAAGTGATAGATAGCGTTGAGGCCTTTTGACTGACCTTTCTGGAAAACGAAGTTCAAGCCTCGCAGGAAGGAGCGAATGGTTCCTTGGCCGGCTAGTCCGTTTGACACACGCTTGGTGCTTTTGTGCGGAAAGCGCCGCGCTACGAACTCTTCGGCGTCAGAATTGGGAACAACGTAGACCGTCTCAGGTTTGTTCTGCAGCGGGCGAACGACATCGTCCAGAAATTGCTTGCGGTTTGTGAGGAAGGGAGCGATTACGTCCTCACCCGCAGGGCATACCGCCATGCAATAAGCGGCTTTGTAGTTGGCGCCGAACGACAAGCTCTGCCACATGGAGACCGTCTCGGCCCCTGAGACATTCTTACGATAATCGTGTGCGCTTTTGCTATCCGCGATCTTCTCCACCCAATCACTGAATCCGCCCATGAACTCGCGGTAATTGTGGGTGTAGCAAGCGGAGAAATTGAACTGACCGTCTGGGCTGATCGCACCTGTCGGACAGGCGGCAACGCATAGCTTGCATTCCAGGCACGGGTTATAGACGAGCGGGTGTGAATATTCGGAGACTTCTGCATTCACCAGTACCGTTCCCAGCAAAATGAAATTCCCGAACTTCGGATGAATCACGTTGCGATGAATCCCCATCTGTCCGAGGCCCGCCGCTACCGCCACAGGCTTATGGGAGATCACCCACATTTTCGATCCCCAACGATCAGCTTCCATTGGAAATCCAACAGCTCCGCCGTTGATCGCGCTAATCCCAACCTCTTCCAGTGCCGAGACGATTCGGCGGGCCACTTCGTTGGTTTCGTCTGTCGTGTGATGGAATTCGAGATTGGAGATTGAGCGGGCTGGTGTCCGGATGTTCTCCCGGTTCATACGGCAGACAACACTGATGAGCGTTTTCGTTTTCGGAAAGACGTCCTCAATTTCGGCTTTCTGATCGGCAATCTCGGGCCGACCGCGCTGAACAAAACCCACATCGTCTGCTCCCGCATCCAGGCACAACTGCCGGAGCCAAGCTGCATCAAGGACCTGATCCCTGGGGACTTCACCCCGGTTCGCCCTTTCCTGGTAATAATGCTTCACGCTTGGATGTTCAGACAATTGCGCCACGAATGTTCTCCTTTGTCCCAACTGGGCAGCGGCGTCCAAATCCGTCAGCTGGAGCCGGCCTATACCCCGACCGGAACCAGCTTCTTAGACGCCTTCCAGAGCTGCCTGTTGATGAAATCCGGTGCGAGCCGGCGCAGGAACGCAAGCTGTTTGGACTGCCCCGGCCGGATCTCCAGGGTCCCGGCCTTCAACAACGCAAAGGATTGCTTCACCAGTTCATCCGTGGTGATCACGGTGCCACCGCCCTCAGCAAGCTCTGTCGTCATGTCGGTCTTCACCGCAGGAGGCATGAGCTCGATGACCTCCACTCCGGTTTCTTCCAATTGGAACCGCAGCGACTGGGTGTAGGAGTGGATCGCGGCCTTGGTAGCGGAGTAGATTGGCGCCGCTGGCAGCGGCACAAAGGCGAGCCCGGAGGACACGTTGATCACTGTGCCCTTATTGCCCGTGAGGACGTCAATGAGCGCGGAGGTCGTTCCAACGACGCCGCCCACGTTGACGTTCATCTCCGTCATTAACCCGGTCAGGTCGGCGGCCGGGGACTTGAGGTTCTTGTAGAGGAGGATGCCCGCATTGTTCATCAGCACGTCGAGCTTGGGAAAATCCGACTTCACGCGCGCCGCGAGGGCGGCGATTTGCGCCGGGTCCGCGACGTCGCTCTGGATCGTGTGGAGCTTGGGATACTTCGACTTCACCTGATTAAGCGCAGCCTGACGCCGACCAGTGACGATGACTTCATTGCCTAGTTCGAGGAACTTGAGGGCGAAAGCTAGGCCGATGCCGGCTGAGCCTCCCGTGATTAGGATCATGCGACCAGTGAGTCTCATAAGGTCCTTTCGTAACTGTTTAGATAAGATTATGGTGATAATCCAATCGATGCAAAAAAATCAAAAGCTCCGCAAAAGATGATCTCTCATATCGGCCAGCACCTTCTGCCTGTCGGCAGGGTCGGTAAGAATGCGAGCTACGGATACGGCACCGACCATTGCAGCAAAGATGAGGACGAAGTTACGCTCCCGCTCTGCTGCCGTCCGTCCTGGCATGAACTCCACCCAACGCTCCGCGCGATCTTTGATCAAGCCGGAGATTCGTTTTCTGACACCGAGTT
>JBAUZZ010000108.1:0-1944 GCA_049585495.1 Chthoniobacterales bacterium
GACATCGACCATTGGTGGTAACCATCAAACTTTGACTTGTCTACGTCTATCCGCGCCGGGATTGATCCTTTAAGAGAATTGAAGGCTTCCTGAGCTTCTTTGCTGCCGATGGTCTTCAGCCAAGCGATCGTTGCCTCTTTGTGAGGTGCGCCTTTTGCCACCGTGAACCCATCCGCCACGATCACAAAAGAGCCGTCAGTACCAGGATGACTGACCCAGCCGAAGTCTTCCTTCTCTTTCATGCCAGCTTTGATGAATTCGCCATCGGCCCAGTCCCCCATCGAATTGAACGCTACTTTGCCCTCCATCAGCTCTTTGATGGCTTGATCCCAACTCAGCGTGGCATGTTCTGGATTCAAATAATTCTGCATCTTCGCGAAATACTGCATCGCCAGCTTTACCTTGGGATCGTCCCACTTCATTTTGCCGTCGAACAGGTCCGTCCAGCCCTGTGGTCCGACGACTCCGAGGAGCGTGTTCTCAAAGAGTTGGGCTGAGGCCCAAATTCCTGAATCACCGACACCGAGAGCGGTAATGCCGGCAGCCTTCAATTTGTCGCAAGCCGCGAAGAACTCGTCGAAGGTCATTTTATTCCCCACCGTGATTCCATTCTTGTCGAGGAGCCTTTTGTTATACCAAAGGACGTTTCCGTGGTGGACGCCGGCCAACACGGCGTAGGTCTTACCGTCTCTGGACATCATATCAACGAGAGCCTTCGGAAAGACATTGTCCCATCCTTCACTTCGGTAGAGATCGGTAATCGGCTCGCAATAGTTCGGTTCGACGTACTGACTGAGCAACTCCCAACCCGGATGGCTTTGCCAGGTGTCGGGCGGGTTACCGATGGCCAGACGAGTTTGCAAAACCGGCCGAGCGGCAGAGCCGCCACCGCCCGCAACAGTGGCGTTAATAATTCCAGCTCCAGGATACTGTTTCTTGAAAGTGTTGAATAATGCATCGAGTGCCGCAGCCTCGCCGCCAGAGGTCCACCAGGAAAAAATCTCCAGCTTTGCCAGGGCGAACTCCACGAACTTGCGAGCGAAGAATCCGGTCGGCGTTAGGTTGGAACGGCCCCCAAGCTCGGAGAGTGCGAACTCAACGAACTTGCGAGTCCATTTGTTTTGGGGATACGCCGGGAGGTAGAGGTAGAGGCGGCGGCAGAGTGGATAGTTTTGCGTCGCCACAGTAAAAGGCGTTGGTAGTAGCGGCCTTGCGCCGGCATCTGACACAGCGAGCGGTTTACTGCCTCGCACGAATGCCATTCCGGCGAAACCAATTCCGTTTGCGTCCGCTGCCACTTCATCCGAAAGCTTCGCGCCATTCTCGTAGCGGGCGGCTCGAGGAGACAGCGAGCTGCTGCCGAGCACGAGTGATTTTAGGGTGTCAAACGTGCCGGATTTTTCATCGAGCGCGTAGAGATTGATCAGCCCTGGGTTTCCGCCAGCTTGCGACCAGTCGGAGATCCTACCGCTGAAGATATCCGCGATCTGCTGCTTTGTCAGCGCGTTGACCGGATTGCTCCTGTTCACGAAAACGGCGATGCCATCCAAGCCTAGAACGATTTCGGAAGCAGGCGACAACATGTCACCCAACCCGACCCGTGCGCACTGCTGGGCCTCATCCGGCCTAATTTGGCGGGAGGCCATGCCAATGTCACACGCACCAGCGGCCAAATCTTCAAAAGCCGTCTTCGATCCATGAGCTTGGACTTCGAAAGTCAGAGGATCAGCGGATTCGCCTGGCAAGACTGCTTCGATATCTGTCTCATCCTCCTTCGCTCCCGGCTTGCGTTGGACGGAAGTGGCTCCCTGGAATTTCAAGAAGTCCTCGCACAGTGCTGGCACGAGCTCCTTTCCAATTGTGTTAGAACCGTGCAGCCGCAACGCCACCGACCTAACCGATTGCGGAGCGGGAGGGGCAGTTGGCGTGGCTGAGATTGTGGCC
>JBAUZZ010000109.1:0-4264 GCA_049585495.1 Chthoniobacterales bacterium
TTTCCGGGTTGCGATGGGTGAATTTCAACATTTCATACCTCCTTCGAATCCTTCGTTCAGAGTCTGACTTCCTCACGCTTCATTCGATGTCCACCGAGAAGCGGAGAAGTGACAAAAAAGAGGCAAACTCAGCCACATTCGCTGTGCTGATCGCCGCTTCGCGACGAAATCACTAGGCGTCTGATTTGACGCTTGTAGGAAGGGCCAGAGGCTGTAGATAGCGAAAAACGCCAGTAATAATGCGGGCGTTGGGGCTCTCATCAATCGATGGTCCACGGTTAGATATCGGGCCGGGAACTGAACTCAGGTGTCAAAGAAGACGGACAGACCCAGCAGACTCACACCATGGTTGTTTGAGCCTTCTCCAGCCGGAGCACATCGAACGGTTACGAGGGTAAAACCATATATGCCGAGGAATGCGAGATTCGGGAACATCGCAATGAAGGCGATTGAGGAACAAAATGTGGTGCAAATCGCAAAAGCGTTTTCCGATTCCGTCCGTTTCTCCATCTACAGGCACCTAAGCGAACTGAATGAGATGAGATGCAAAAATATTTGCCTGGAAACGCGTGTCGGGTCGCCCACCGTTTCCCATCATCTCAAGGTGCTTTCAGACGCCGGCCTGATCGAATCTCGGAGAGAAGGTCGAGGGGTATACTACAGGGCGATCCCAGAAAGGCTTGAGGGATACATAAAATATTTGCGGAAAATGAAACAGCTGGGATAAATGTTTTGGTTCGGTGATTGAGTAAAAGTTGACGTTCTTCGGTCGAGAATAAAATCAGGCGCTCACGACGGGGCTCGTGTGATACTAAGGCATCATGACGCGCCGTCGGCCCGTGATCGCTTTTCTTGTAGCGTCCCCGTTCGAGATCCTCGATTTAACGGGACCCGTATCGGTTTTCGAGCGCGCTGCGACTGACGGAGAACGCTACTATTCAATTCAAATCCTATCCACTCGATCAGACGGCGCGGTTAACACTGAAGGTGGAATGGCCATCGCCAATACCTGCAAATACTCTGACTACGCCGGGCCGATCGATACCCTTATCGCGAGTGGGGGCATCGGAGCCGTCGCCCCCCAGCCACCGGAAGTCTCGAAATGGTTGCGGGAACGCGCCGCTTACACTCGACGCGTCGCCTCCACTTGTACCGGGGCGTTCTTGCTTGCCGGTGCGGGACTACTCGATGGATGTCGGGTTGCTACCCATTGGCAGTACTGCGATCTCCTGCAGTCCCGCCATAAGAATCTCAAGGTCGAACGTGATCCCATTTTCATAAAACAGGACAAGTTCTACACCACCGCTGGAGTGACTGCAGGCATCGATTTGTCTCTTGCATTTGTCGAGGAAGATCTCGGGCATGCGGTTGCCGTGGCGATTGCCCGGACGATGGTTCTATTCCTGACCCGTCCAGGGGGCCAAGCGCAATACAGCACTCTATTGGCGCAGCAGGAAAATATAGAAGATGCGCGAATGCGCGAGCTGCCTGTCTGGGTCAGAGCGCATCTGAATCGAAAACTTGATGTAGATCATCTCGCGGACGCCGCGGCGATGAGTCCACGGACATTCATGCGTCAATTCAAAGCCCAATTCAATACGACTCCCGCGCGCTGGGTGCAATCGCTTCGCGTCGAGGTCGCGATGCAACATCTCGAAGACCGGCGTACGTCGCTCAGTAAGGTCGCTAGTATCACGGGGTTTCGCGATGAACAGACTCTGCGTCGAGCGTTTCTCCAACAAATCGGAGTGACTCCCAAACAGTACCGGGAACGATTCGGTGAGTTGACCCGCCATCGCGAGCTACATCCAGTCTAGTACTCGATCTCCTCTCGTTGATTTTGATGAGCCGCCACCCCCGGCCAATTCCGATAGCGAGAATTTGTTCCTTAACTCGTGGCGTGCTTGTGCCGGGCGGCAGGTAGGAAAATCCGAAGAAAATGCTTCGCTCTATACAATCTCGCTTTGACCGCGGACACAGACACACTCAAGACCTTTGCGATTTCGTCGATGGAATATTCGCGCTCTAGACGCAGATCCAAAATCAGCCGTGATATAGGGTCTAGTGACGCAATCAGGTCGGTGAGATGTCTCACACTCTCTTCGACGCGAAACAATTCCTCAGGCGACCTTCCTTGATCTGGAATTTCGAACACCAACTTGTCGCCATTCTCGCGATCCTGATCATCAATCGACAGTTCCATCTGAATTCGACGCTTTCGGACTTTCATCAGGGCACAGTTGATCGCAATTCGGCTCAGCCATGTATAGACATGGCATCGCCCTTCGAAACGAGGTAGCGCAACGTAAGCGTTACAAAATGTCTCTTGCAATGCGTCTTCGGCATCCTCGTGATGTCTTGTGATCGCGACAATCTGTTTAAACAGACGACGCGAATATTTGTTCTGCAAGGCTTCGAATGCAGCATGGCTGCCTGCTTTTGCTGATTCCAATACATCATTCACCACAATTTCAGTGTCTCGAACTTCGGCTGATTGACCCTGGTCAGACATCACGTTGTACATATGTCCCTCCACTTCAAACGATAACGAGCGCCGCAATGCCGAACCGACGATCGGACATCTCTACGAAATCGATGATCATCGAATTCTCCTCCGCCAGAGTCGGTTATCCTCGGATGTGAGAGTTGCCAATAATCCATCATTCCCTGCCAGAACGTTTTTGTACCTCAGGGTTAAAAGCGACGAAATCAAATTTGTAGACAAGCGTCACCAGACGATCTCGGCCCGATCTGCGGCTATGGTGAGAGTTGTAATCTCGATTGGACAGGCCAGAGGCAGAAATCCTCGCCGCCGACCTCTGCAAGGATTTCTGTCGAATCGCTTTATTCGAACCGTCGACTTTACGTGGAGTTGACGTTGCGGATGTCCGAGCGACTGACTAGGCCGTCGCTAGCTTGTCAGTTTGTTGGACCATGCTCGCCGCACTTATGCGCCAGGTCGCCATCTGTGCAATTAGCAATGCAATTGCAACGATGGATGCGCCGAGATAGCCAAGATGATGGGCACCGAATACTGGAATGCCGAGCGCACCAACTATGCCCGCGACGGTGACGCCAAGATATGTGAATGACGTGTTCAGCCCGAGCACGACAGGTGCGGTTTGGGGCGCGAGTTGGACCAGCCGTCGTTGCTGGGGTGCGAGAAGTCCCCAGGAAACGATGCCGTAGATGATGAGCGCGGGTATCGTCGTCCAAAGAGTTGCGCCAGTCCAAGAGAATGTCGCAACGACCAGAGTCAGAACGGTTAGCATGGCGGGAATCAGTTTTCGGTCACCAATGGAATCTGCCAGCCGTCCAGTAACCAAGTTGCTGACCGTACCGCTCACGCCCCATATGACCAAGAGCGCACCCGTGAGCACAGCGTTATGTCCGATCGCTCTATCGAAGACCACAGTAAAGTAAGTGTAGACGATGAAATGGCCACTCTGATAAAGCCAGGTGCAGAGCAGTGTCAGCGCGATCCGCGGATCTGCCACTGGTGCGATGCGCTGAGCGAGAGTGATTTTCGGCGGCAGCGGCACGTTTGTTAAGAGAAGCGAAATACCAAGGGCCGCGGCAACGGCCAGAGCAGAGACGAAGGCCATCGTCCAGCGCCAATCGCCTAACGCTGCGATTACGGCGCCGATCGGCGTACCCAGAGCAGTGGATACTGTCAAACCCGCGATGACGATGGAAAGTGCCTGACCGCGCCGTTCCGGGGCGACCAATGTAGCAGCTGCGCCGGTTGCAGTCGGTGCAAACATCGCCGCACCGATGCCGGCAAGGATGCGGCTTGCTATGGCGACGGCGAAGTTCGGCGCGCTCGCCGTGATTAAGTTTGCGATCGCAAAGATGCCGAGAGCAAAGAGCAACATGCGCTTGCGCGGCACATGGGCGGCTACAGCCGCGATAACTGGCGCCATGAGCGCGTAGGTGATGGCATACGCGGTCGTCAGTTGCCCGACGGCACCAATGCTTACCCGAAACGTCCGAGAAACCTCAGGAAGAATTCCTGCTACTACAAAACTATCCGTCCCGAGAGCGAACATCCCGAGGGCCAAGATAAATAAGCGGCGATCCATTGCAGCCTCCAATCGAACCATACGTTGGATGTCTGGGAGAGATCGGCGCTCTGACAAAAAGAGGGCAAATACTGCCAGTATTCACACCGATGCTCACTACGTGCATCACATGAACTTGATCGAGGCGTGGAATACTTCACGGCTGGTCAATCGGGAGAATGAATGGCTACTCAGATTCAAGA
>JBAUZZ010000110.1:0-1970 GCA_049585495.1 Chthoniobacterales bacterium
GCTTGGGGGCTGGTGTTGCAGCTGGCGCCGGGGCTGACTGTTGGGAGGCGCCCGAACTCCAGGCGAGGTGTGCCAACCCGGTTTGACTGGCGTACACAATCGGTTTTGGGTAGGCGATACCAAGCAAGGCATTGCCCGCAACTAGCGCAGCGGTCAGGCAGAGCAGGGCGCCAATCAGTCCGATGCCACGGGTTCTGGCGCCGATGGACTTCAGACCCAGTACGCGGAAGATGCGCTCAGTAAGTGGACCGCGGTTCGCAGCCATGGCCAGAGCGGGAGCGGTTCTCCATTCTTCCATGAGAGTTAGGGCGCGAGCGTATTCCACGGGATTGCCACAGAGCGTAACGGCTACATCGTCGCAGCAATGCTCGCGTTCGGCACGGATGGTTTTGTTCAGCCACCATACGGCGGGATGATAAAAGAGCAGAGTCTCGACGAAGATCTGGAAAACATTCACGAAGGGATCGAGGCGCTGGATGTGAGCCAGTTCGTGGACGATGATCGATTGCAGTTGTTCCTCGGAAAGCCCGGTGAGCGCGGTCACAGGCAACAGCACGATGGGGCGGGACCAGCCAATCACAGCCGGCGCCTGCAGCCACGCGCACTCGCAGTAACGGATAGCCCGACCCAGGCCAAGCTGGCGTTGCAGCGTCTCGCACATCGCAAGCACTCGAGGGCTCACGAGGGTGGACTGTTTGCGGCGTTCGCGCTCGAGCAGCAGGAATCCTCCAGCGGAACGAAGGCTGAAGAAAACAACTCCGAGCAGCCACACTTCCACTAGCCAAGGGGCCGCATCCAGTGAGGGTGAAAAGCGGGAAATTTCCGACGATGCTCTTGCCGCAAAATTGAGGGCGATCGTGGGCTCTGCCTGAACGGGTAAATCAACCTTTGTGGGCGCCGATGCGCTGGAGGATGTTAGAAAGAAGAACGTAGTGATCGGAGCAGCGAGCATGAGTACGAGCGCGCCAAGAGCTGTTACATAGCGGGCGGAGGCGCGGCGGCAAAGCGTCATCAGAACTGCGGCCAGCGCCGCCACCGCCGTGCCTTGCCACAGAAAGTGCAACAAGGCCCAGCCCAGGGAATGCATCGTGCTCGGGGAAAGGTAATTCGTAAGAGTGGTCATCGTCGGCTCCTCTCGTGTTCGTCCAGCAAGCGTCGTAGTTCTTCAATTTCTTCGCTTGATGCTTTGAGCCCGGCCAGGGCATGCATCATGAGTTGGCTGGCGGAGCCTTCGAAAACGCGCTGCAGTATGTCCCCGGCAAGCTGACGCTTGGTTTGCTCGGCCGGCAGGCATGCTTCATAGACGTGCGCCCGCTGGGTTTCGTTTCGGCGAACCGTGCCCTTTGCGGTCATGATTTGCAGAAATTTCAGCACGCTGGTGTAGCCCATTGCCCGCTTCGCCTGCAGCGAGTCGTGCACTTCCCGGACCGTGGAGGGGCCGCGGGCCCAGAGAACGCGGAGGATTTCGAGCTCCGACGCGGTAGGTTTCTGTGGAGGTCGCTTCACCGAAGAAGACCATACTACGAAGGTATTCGTAGTGTCAACGAAATTCTTCGTATGTGTCTGAAGAAGTCATCCGCAATCCGTTTCGCGTCAAAAGCAATGCGATCACGAATCCATGCAGCGGCGAAAGCCGCTTAAACTTTTCTACCAGGCGCCGTGGGTATTTGTTCGAACCTCACCTGTCGGGAACGGTTTAGCGTGACACTAGGAATTGGACTTCTTGTTCGATCTCGGAGATCGCGATTGGAGCTAGATTTGCTTCAGACAATTTCTGATTAAGCCACGGAAGTCTGGTCCTCTTGAAGTCGCTCCATTTTGCGATAGCGGCTTTGACGCGCTGGCTGGACTCTTTGTAAACGGCAATCGCCTGCGACGGCACAGGGCGATCCCCACTTTCAACGACGCGCAGCGACGATGCCATATCGGCGAAAGCATCCTCCAGGCCTGCGGTCTGCCCCAGAGTGGCC
>JBAUZZ010000111.1:0-2519 GCA_049585495.1 Chthoniobacterales bacterium
GGTGAGGCCTCGGCGGATGAGCCGCCGCAGTTCTTCAGGTCTTGATGAAGCGAGCCTCTTTTGTCTGTTTTGACGCCCAGAAGTCCCGTCAGGCATTCCCAAAATTCCCATTCGGTGATACTGTAACCAAACTGTCACAGCTGCTCAGTAGCTCGGAGCTAAAAATCGGTTAGAAAAGGATGCAGAAGACGAGAATCAAACGGCTGCTCTCGAGAAACCGATCCATGCAGAAAAACGAATCTTCTTCCCTTTGTAATCCTGCCCTCTATGTGAATCGCGAGCTGAGCTGGCTCGAATTTAATCAACGCGTCCTGGAGGAAGCGCAGGACCCCACCAACCCGTTGCTCGAGCGCGTGAAGTTTCTATGCATTGTTAGTTCAAATCTGGACGAGTTTTTCGAGGTCCGCGTGGCCGGTCTTAAGCAACAGAGTCTGAGCAACCTGAGTGCAGCGGGCCCCGACGGGCTGAGTCCAAACGAGCAGCTAGGCGCCATATCCGCGCGCGTCCGACGGATGCTCGAGGATCAGTACCGTCTTTGGAACGAAGAATTGGTTCCCGCCTTGGAAGCTCAGAATATCTTCTTCCTGAGGTACGACGAACTGACTAAAGAAGAGAAGCAGTATTATTCCAGGTACTTCGAGAGCTCGGTCTACCCGGTTTTGACTCCACTCGCGGTCGATCCAGTACATCCCTTCCCGCAACTACTGAATAAGAGTTTGAACGTGGCAGTCGGACTCGAAGGCAAAGAGCTCAGCACCAATCTTGCCGTTGTCCAGGTGCCGCGGATCCTGCCGCGACTTTTGCCGTACAAGGCCGGAGCGAGCGGAATGTATCGCTACATCTTCATCGGCAACTTGATTCAAGCGCACGTGGGCTCGCTGTTTCACGGTGTGAAAGTCACGGGCGCCTACCAATTCCGCGTAACCCGCAATAGTGACCTTTATCTGGACGAAGAAGAAGAGGTTAATCTCCTGAAGGCGATCGAATTGGAACTTCGCAAACGAAGCCGGGGCGATGCCGTTCGCCTCGAGGTCCAGACCGATTGTCCGCGCCATATTTCCGAGCAGCTTCTGCAAACGTTTGGTCTGACGGGCGACGATCTTTTCGTCGTTGACGGACCGATCAACTTTCTTCGCTTGATGCCGGTGATCTCGGAAGTGGATCGCCCGGATTTGAAATATAAGCCGTTTATCCCGGCTATCGTCACCGGGTCTTCCGATCAGGAGGATATTTTTACGTTGATCCGGCGCCGTCCGATTCTCCTGCACCATCCGTATGATTGTTTTCAGACAGTACTCGATTTCATCGAGCAAGCGGCAGAGGATCCGAACGTTCTCGCCATCAAGCAGACGCTGTATCGGACAAGTGGCGACTCGCCGATCGTGAAATCCCTGGGGGAGGCGGCGGAGAGTGGGAAGCAGGTTACCGTGGTGATCGAACTAAAGGCGCGATTCGACGAAGCAGCAAATATCAAGTGGGCCCGGACGCTGCAGGAGGCCGGTGTCCATGTCGTCTACGGTATCGTTGGTCTTAAGACCCACGCCAAATTGGCGCTCGTTGTTCGCAAAGAGGAAGACGGGATCCGGCGATACCTTCACCTCGGAACGGGTAACTATCATCCATCGACGGCGCGCCTGTATACGGATCTCGGTTTGCTAACCTGTGATCCGGTCCTCACGAACGATTGCGCAGAGCTTTTCAATTGGATGACTGGCGTTTCGGTTTTTCCAGAACTGAAGAAAATGAAGGCCGCGCCGAAGGCGCTTCATGAGTTTGTGCTCGAGATGATCGAGCGTGAAATTGAGCACGCCAAGGCCGGCCGGCCTGCGTCAATCTTCGCTAAGCTCAACTCGCTCGTCGACACGGAGGCTATTAAGGCACTCTACGAGGCTTCGCAGGCGGGCGTGCGAATTGATCTTCTGGTGCGTGGCATGTGCTGTTTGCGTCCACGCGTGCCTGGAGTAAGCGATGACATCACCGTGCGGAGTATTGTCGGGCGCCTCTTGGAGCACAGCCGGATCTTCCGATTTGAAAACGGCGGGAAGGCGGAGGTGTGGCTCGCCAGCGCGGACTGGATGCCGCGAAATTTTTTCCGTCGAGTGGAGACTTGTTTTCCGATCGAAGATCCGGCCCTCCGAACTCAGATCGAGCAAATCCTCGAAGTCTACTGGAAGGACAACGTGAAATCGCGTGAGCAGAACTCTGAGCCGACTTATGCGCGCCGCCCCATCGACAAGGAACGAATCGATGCCCAGGCTTACTTTCTGGAACAGGCCATGAAGCGAAAGCGGGTTGACGTCGAAACCAAGCCGCGCGTGATCAAGTCTAACGTACAGTCCAGCCAAAGGGCCTGGGAACCAGCTCAGCGTGTCGCAGAGCCGACGTGAATGGGCATTGGCCGTAGCCAGTAGGCGATAGCCAATAGCCGATTGCCAATAGCCGATTGCCAATAGCCGATTGCCAATAGCCGATTGCCAATAGCCGATTGCCAACGAAACTATGAGGGAGGTCGGTAGGGC
>JBAUZZ010000112.1:0-7750 GCA_049585495.1 Chthoniobacterales bacterium
AACAATCTCTTAGCGTGTGCCCCAGAGGATTTCGTTTGTGAATCCCCTTCAAAGCGGGAATTCAGGATCGTTGGAAAATTTGCTCAACGATGGAATCCGGAATTGAGCGTCAGGAATTTTGTCGAACTCGGCCGACAATGGGAACCGGATTTCATCGTCCTGGACCGGCGCCCTCCGAACCGCGTGCTCGGAGGGTGCGTCTGTTTCCCAACGGGTTGGAGCTTACCGGAAAAGTGTGCTCATCCGGTCAGCTTTGCTCACGCCACCGTGCCCGCACTAAACGCAGTGCTAGGTTCGCAGATCAGTCTATTTCTTGGGACGCTAAGTGCTGATAAGTTTTATCAGCGAACAAATTGGGGCTTAACGGGTTCAAATCAATTGAACCAACACCCGAAGCAACAAATTCCTTTAATCCAACCCGGCGCGGGGCGGGCCGATGTGTTTTTGCGAGTCGAATGGCAAGCGTTTGGGGCTATCAGCACAGGGCTGATCTTGTTTGGAATACGAATTTTTCATGTGTCGCTCGAACAGCTCCGGCAAAATCCGGAAGCAGCGATGCTTCTTGCGCGTAACCTCGAGACAATGCCGCCCGAGATGCTCCAGTACAAACGGCTCCATGGATGTCGAGACCACCTCGTCAAGTTGCTGAAAGGGGGATGACCAATATTCACAACGCGGTGCAGCCGCAATCAAACGTGAGAGGTGAGAAGTGAGAGGTGAGAGGTGATTGGGTGGTTGGCGCAATTGAGGAATGCAGGTAGCGGCAAAAGTCCTGGCGGAAATGCAAGATTAAGAATTGTAGAAGCCTGGAGGGCGATGCTTCCGTCATCGCCGTGTCCTCTTGCATCTTGGCGGCTGGTCTCTGCATCGTGCATTTCCGCGGGGATTTTTTGCCGCCGAAAACTGGTAGGGCGAATTCGTCTCGCGAAGCGGGACAAATGAGCCTCAAGCGGCTAACAAGATTTGCGGTTTAGGCTCAGCAAGCTTCGCCCTACCGACATTTCTTAACTGCGCCCCGATCACCTCTCACTTCTTACCAATCACGCTTGGGCCGGCTACGCCGCGCTAGGAGCGATGCCGGCTAGGCGAGGTATGAGTTTACAGGGTAGGGTCAGTTCGCCGAACTGACCTCGCCATTTCGGAGAGACGGCCCACGACGGCTGGCCCAGCCGCCCTATAACCTACCGCCGGTCTCTCACTTTGAAGATAATGGGCAGTCCGCAGTAGTGAGCTCGGTCTCGAATTTTTGCTTCCAAATACCGCCGATACTCATCGCTCAGCAAGTCCTGTTGATTCATAAATAACAGAAATGTAGGCGGGTTGATTCCCGCCTCGTCGCGCTGGGTAAGCTGGGTCGCATAGAGTAGTTTGAGCCGCCTGGAACCCTGGAGGGGCGGAGGGTGAGACTCTAGCGCGTCCTGGAGAAGCCGATTCAATGGCCCCGTCCGAATTGTCCGCTTGGAATGTTTTTCGATTTTCTCAACGCTGGCAAAAAGCCGATCCAGATTTTCTCCAGTCAGGGCGGATAAGATATCGATCGGGGCATAACTTAGGAAAAAAAGATCAGAGCGGATCTTGGCGACGAGCGCGTTCAGGAATTCTCGCATTCGGGTCCGCGGCTTGACCAGATCGAGCTTATTGAGGACGACGATGCAGGGTCTCTGGTTTCGCTGGATCAGACCTGCGATCTTCTTGTCCTGCGCGGTCACGCACGCGATGGCATCGACAACCAGGGCGCAAATGTCGGCGCGTTCGACGCTCCGTTCGGAACGCATGACACTAAATACTTCCACTGAAGACTTTTGTTTGCCGCGTGGTCGAATGCCCGCTGTATCGATCAAGATGAAGGATTTGCCGTTCCGTTCGTAGGGAATATCGACCGCATCTCGGGTTGTTCCCGGGAGGTGGCTGACAATGGTCCTGGGATCTTTCAGTATGGCGTTGATCAGGGAGGATTTTCCGACATTCGGTCGGCCGACGATGGCGAGTCTGAGGGGACGAGTCGCCGGAGTGTCGGGCGGAGCCGAGGGTGGCAAGTGTTCTTCGATCGCTTCGACAAGCTCGGTTATACCGCGGCCATGAGCTGCGCTGATCGGAATGACCGGATCGAACCCAAGCTTGCTGAATTCGGAATCCTGGGAGGCCTGCTTGACATGGTCAATCTTGTTCACGGCGACAATCACCGGCTTTCTAGTCGATCGAAGTTCCTTGGCTACAATTTGATCGAGTGGAGTTACGCCTTCGCGGCCGTCGCCGACCAGTACGATGACCTCCGCCATATCCATAGCAAGATCTGCTTCCGCCCGGACCCGGCCGTCAAAGGCGTCGCCGAACTCGCTGCCGATGCCACCGGTATCGATCACCGTGAACGGCACGGAGCCGGTTCTACACTCGGCTACGAGACGATCACGGGTTACGCCAGGTTCATCGTGGACGATCGCGATGCGCCGGCGAACCAGGCGATTGAATAACGCGGATTTTCCAACATTTGGACGTCCGACGATCGCGACGGCTGGCAAACTACCCATTGGTTTAGCCGTGCTGGCTCCGGGTCATTCGCACGTGATGAACTCCATCCAGGACGTAACCCATCCCGGACGCAACGGTCAGCACAGTCGCCAGAATTACGCAGTAAATGGAGCTGAGCCCTGTCACCCGCAGAAGAACCCAGAGGATTGCCAGGACCTGACAGGCGGTCGCCCCTTTTCCAATCCAACTCGGGCGAATTGGCACGTGGCCGATAGCTCGCGTCAAAGCCATGAATCCAAGAAACAGCAGGGCCTCGCGACCGATCACGATTAGAGGAAACCAAAGGGGGAATCCATCCGCCCAATCGCCGAGACTCAGGACGACAATTGCAACTAAAACCAGTCCTTTGTCCGCAATCGGGTCCAGGATCGATCCTAACTGGCTCCGCTGGTTAAAATGTCGTGCGATAAACCCGTCCAAGCCGTCAGTCGTTGCCGCGAAAATGAAGACACCAGCTGCTCCGATCCGCATCCATTCCTGCGGTTGCGCCTCCGCCGCGGTACGGCCGTACCACCAGGCAAAACACGCGAAGACGGGAATCAGTGCGATTCGAAGAATGGTGATCTTGTTCGCCAGTGTCATGGCCAAACGAAACTTACGCTTGCGGCCGGAATAGCGCAAAGTAGAGACTTGGGCAGAAATGTGTCAGCGTGACAGCGTATTCCAGGAATGTCGGTAGGGCGAATCCGCCGCGGCGGATGAGCCTAAACCGCAAATGTTGTGAGCCCTCGAGAGCCTCGGCGAGCTCAGTCTGTCCCGCTTTCGCGGGACGAATTCGCCCTACCGCCTTTCAGCGGCAGAAATCCTCGCGGAAATGCACGATTCAGAACCATAGAAACTTGGGGGCGGCTGTCGTCGCCGAATTTCGGGATTTGGCCTAATTTGACGCACTTGGACCGTACCTGGATGCCGAACACGCTCAGTCCGCCTGGCCACCCGAGGGAGAGCTCAGCTGGATCTTAAGATTGAGATTCGGGAGCCGGCTCGAGATCATCTGCTTGAATGTTTGTTCCGCCTCGGCCGGCAGCCCGGCCTGCTTCGACCGGACCAGGTCAGGCAGCAATGCAAGCTGCGCCTGTACGTCCTCGGGCTGAATCTTATTCCAAAGACCGTCTCGCAGCTCCTCGACTGTAATCTTCTCCGGCTCGACGCTCAGGATTCGGGCAGGAGGAGCACGAATAAAAACATCTTGTCCCTCAATGTTAACAGCGAATCTTTCGTTGAGATCAAACCCTGCTTTCATCCGGTAGATTGCGTGGATTCGAATCCGCTTGGTGCTTCCGAGCCAGGTCTGATCGTATTCATGGGTGATCTCCGTCTCCTGACTCACCACCGACAGCTCAAAAATCGACTTAGACTGTTCGTAAACAACGTTGTTCTGCACAGAGATCCGCGGATGAAGCTCAAACAAATCGGCAAACGCGTCACGGACCTGCTTCGCCTGTTCGGCGGACGCGTGGGCGAAGGAGGAAATCGCCTTGCCAGGCAGCGACGCGATACGGTCAACGATCAAGTAAGTGGCAAGCGCAACTATGGCAGTTCCCAGGACGAACGCTAGTGGCCAGGAGATCCCTTTACGTTGCATGGCGAAAAAATACAGCCCCCCGCATCCGCTGGATACGAAGGGCTGCTGTTCCCCCCAGAACAATCCGTAAAAATTTAAGTTCCAAGGTCGCCTAGGTCTGAGCCGAATTCAAACGGATAATTTTAAAATTTTACTACTCGGTCTAGTTGCAAATTGCAACGGACCATAGACGAAATCCATTTACCTGGCACCGGATCTTGTGTGACATTTTTGACACATTCTTCAGAGGACCGCGCCCCGGGCGTTCTGTTGTGGTCCGCGCGCGCTGGCTGCATAATACGTCTTATGCAGACGATCGTGATTGGCCATCGAAATCCTGATATGGACTCTATCTGCTCGGCAATCGCCTATGCCGAATTCAAGCGCAAACTTGGGGTGACGGACGTCGTGGCGGCACGCGCCGGCAACACCAACGAGCGCATTGATTTCGTGCTTGAGAAATTTCGCGTCCGAGCGCCCGATTTCGTCAGCGATGTAGCGCCGAAAGTCGCAGACTTGATGGAGACAAAGTCAATCTCGGTCCCGCACGACTCTTCCATTTACCAGGCGATTACGTCGATCGAGGAGAGCAAACTCCGCGGGCTGCCGGTTGTGGACGCCGAGAATCGCTGTCTTGGACTGCTCTCGGGGTGGAAAATCAGTCATTATCTCTTTCCACCGCGTAACGAGGCGCTGAACTCGCGGCTGGTCGTAGCAGCGATCGACGACATCGTCCATTCATTCAATGGAGAATACCTGGCTGGCGGTTTCGATGGCGGTCAGCGGCGCCTGGTCATCATGGTCGCGGCGATGAGCCTGGAGTCCTTTGCTGGCCGCCTGAAGAGGGATGATCCTGCCGAGATCGTTCTTTTTGTTGGTGACAGGGAAGATATTCAGCTTGCCGCGATTGCTGCCGGAGCCTTGGCGATCGTTACTACCGGGGGAATGGACGTTTCGGCGAAGGTCCGGGCTTCTGCCAAGGAGGCCGGGACGCACCTGATTTCAAGCCGATTTGATACTGCGACTTCCGTGATGCTCTCGCGCGGCGCCGTGCGGGTCGAACAAATGATCGATCCTCAATTCACAAGTTTTTCCCCGGAAACGCCGATTCGCGCGGCGCGCCAGGTCGCTGCGAACTCGTCCGAATTTGTATTTCCGGTCTTGGACGGTCAAAAGCGGCTCGTCGGGATCCTTTCAAAAAGCGGGTTTCTTCGTCCGGTCCCACGGCAGCTCATTCTGGTTGATCACAACGAGCTCTCCCAGGCGGTTAAAGGGGCGGCCGAGCTCCCGATCATTGAAGTCCTTGATCATCACCGCGTGAATAGCTTCAACACAGATATCCCAATCCTCTTCTGGAACAATCCGGTCGGCTCGACGAGTACGCTGGTGGCCCTGTCCTACGAACAGCAGGGGATTAAAATGGATCCGCCGATTGCCGGGTTGTTGATGGCCGGTTTGATTTCCGACACGCTTAATCTGACGTCGCCAACTGCTACACCGATTGACGCCAGAGTTCTTGACGACCTGAGCCAGATCGCGGGCGTGACACCCGCGAAGTTGGCCGAGGAGATCTTCGCCGTCGGTTCTCCGCTTCGGACCTTGTCCTCGAAGGAAGTGATTATAGCGGATTGTAAGGATTACGAGGAAGGCGAGTTCCGGTTCAGCGTGTCCCAGATCGAAGAGCTGAGTTTCTCCTACTTCGCCGGCAAGCAGGAAGAATTGTTTCGTGCTCTGGACGAATATCGTAATAGCCAGAACGCTTATTTCAGCGCGCTCCTCATTACCGACGTGAACACGCAAAATTCGCTTTTGCTCGTCGCCGCCCCTTCAGAGTTCCTGAACAAAATCCATTACCCCAACCCGGCGCCGAATCTTTATGAATTGCAGGGCGTAGTCTCGCGAAAAAAGCAGCTTGTACCGTATCTGTTGGATTGTCTTCAGAAGGTAAATGCGAGTATTTCCTGAAGCGTGATGCTTCGCACCCTCCGGGGCTGGTTTTGGCTGTCGCCCGACGATCAGAACAGGGTTGTTCCGTGGCCGGTTGTCGTTCTGAATTGGGCCTTAGCTTTTCTCCTGGTCGCCTTGCTCTGTGTTTTCTCGTTCAGTCAACTTACTTATAGCTGGAATTGGGGAACCGTAGCGAAGTACCAGAATTTCTTTTGGCGGGGGTGGTGGAACACCTTGTTCATCTCTGCGGTTGCGTTGCTGTTAAGTGCATTGATCGGTTTACTCGCCGCCCTCGCCAGACGGTCCGGGGTGCTTGTTTTCAGGGCATTGAGCCGATTGTACGTAGAGGTCATCCGGGGGACGCCTTTGTTGGTGCAGGTCTCCTTTGCCTTCTATGTCGTTGCCGACGCATTTCGATTCCAGAACCGGTTTATCGTCGGCGTGCTCACGCTATCATTGTTTACTGGCGCATTTATCAGCGAAATAATCCGAAGTGGAATCGAAAGCATTGGGGCCTCCCAGTTGGAGTCGGCTCGCGCGATCGGGTTAACGCGTTTTCAGACTTATCGCTACGTCATTTTTCCGCAAGCGATCCGGGTGATTCTTCCGCCCTTGGCAGGCATGTTTGCTTCTTTGATTAAAGACTCTTCGTTGTTATCGATCATTTCGATCGGAGAGTTTACCTGGAATGCCCAGCAAGTTGCCGCGCTTACCTACAGCAATTTTGAGTGTTATATTCCGTTGGCAATCGGCTATCTGGCGCTAACGCTGCCGATCACTTTATGGACGCAGTGGCTGGAGAAACGAACGAAATATGAAACTTGAAGTCCACCGTCTCTGCAAATCTTTCGGTCGGCAGCAGGTTCTTCGGGACGTTACACTCGACTTCGAACGGGTCCATACCTTGGCCTTGATTGGTCCATCGGGCGGTGGAAAATCCACGCTGCTCCGGATCGTCGCAGGCTTGGAAAATCCGGATCTCGGGAAGATCTGCCTGAATGACCAGGAAATTATCTATCGAGAGCGCGAGCTTCTAGCGCACCGCCGAACCGTCGGGACCGTCTTCCAGGCATTTAATCTGTTTCCCCATTTGACCGCGCTCGAGAACATTACTTTGCCGTTGGAAAAAGTGCACCAACATCCGCCGTCACAAGCCAGGCAAATTGCCGAGGAAATTCTGGAGCGCTTCCAGCTCAAAGAGCATTGCCAGAAATCGCCTGCTCAATTGTCTGGCGGACAGCGTCAGCGGGTGGCGATTGCGCGAGCGATTTCGATCAAACCAAAGCTCCTGCTCTTCGATGAACCCACTTCGGCGCTCGACCCCGAAATGACCGCTGAAGTGTTGGACGTCATCGAGGAGTTGCGCGAGGAGGGGCGTGATTTCGTTCTTGTCACGCATCAGATGGGTTTCGCACACCGAGTGGCCGACCAGATCGCGCTGCTCAGCGCAGGCAATATCGCCGAGGTCGGACGTCCAGAGCAAGTTCTGGATCAGCCGCAGTCAGAAGTTACGAAACAGTTCCTGGCCAAGGTGATGAAATACTAGTCGAAAGTAGAAAGTAGAAAGTAGCTAGTAGGCAGAGGCCTTGGGACAAGCGCCATCTCGTTTACCTGTCTGAAATCTCGGTTCGGCTCACCGAACCGGTGCCAACAACTCATTCTGATTTCTGTCTACTTTTTGCTACCTATTGACAGGAGGAAGCCGCTGGA
>JBAUZZ010000113.1:0-1985 GCA_049585495.1 Chthoniobacterales bacterium
CGCCACAAGCGCAGACCGGGACCTTTGGTAACCTTGTGCTGGTCAGCTGGCTTGAGGACGCTGGAAAGGATGTGATCTATGTCCAAAATACCGAGACGAACGACGTTCAGAAGATCACCTCCGAGCCTAACTTGGATAATTTCCGGATCGTAAAGCTACACTCAAACGCAGATCCGAGGCTGTTTGAAGCGGTCATCTCAAACGGAAGCCAACAAGGATCGGTCAGGTTCCGTTTTTAAATTCGGGCGAATTTCCGTGGCGCCCCCCGCCTGCGTTCCCGTGCGTTTATGAACCAGAAGAAATGGCGTGGGATCCATGGAAGCTACTGAATAAAGTGGAAGAGTGGGTAAAGGCTGGAAGCAAAGTTTATAGCTGCTATGAGGCGGGACCGTGTGGGTACTGGTACCGCCCTAGATCTCGCTGGCCTGAATGGTGGCCTCGCTAGCTTTTGGCTTCCGATTGCTCCTGCTATTGCTCTCATCTGAATCTGGCGGGTCGAAAGTGCCAAAGATCCGCAAGAAAGTGAAATAGAAGCTACTTTTTAATCGGCCGTAAATCCATGACGCTGGCACTGGATCTAAAAACAAAACACATTATGAAGAGGAAATTCGAAATAGAGCGTCCTTGGAGCACCGCGAGGACGCTTAACGACCGTGGTTCCGGCCTATTCTGCAACGACGTGAAACGAGTGGCGTTGCTGGCGGTAGTGTTTGGTATAGCCGCTTTGGCGGCGACCGGTTGTTCGTCAACGGCAGGAGGGGTCACGGCAAGGCTGATTGATCCTGTTGCAAGTGACCAGCAAGGTTCAGTCTCGGGGGCCGATGATTTTTACCATCGGCCGCGGAATCCCGGATTTCACGATTTAACCGGCAGTTGAGTGAGCCTACCGCAAGCATGAAGACTTACTACGCTATTGTGACGGTGGAGGACAGGCAGCTGGGGACCTGCGTCCCGGCTGACAATATCCCTGCCGCCTTTAATGCTGCGAACGCCGCGGTATAAAATGCGCCACCCGCTGCTCCATGTAGAGACGGTCGCGGTGCAGGAAATGGCCGATGCGTACGCGGACCCAGGATTTGTCCGGCTACTCGATGCAGTAGTCGTATAGGACGTTTGGGAGCGGGCAGAGGTTACTGATTACGGATTACTAATTACCGATGACGCCGCTGTCTCGTAAATAACTCTTTTTGTGGTAGGTATAAATGCGTCGTTCGGCTAGTAGCGGTGCCAGACCGCTGAGGACTCACCCGATTTCGCAAAAGAGTTGCAGGCTTTCGATCAGGTGCTTCAACCTGGTGTGCAAGCCATTCGGGATCGAGAGGCAAACCTGCCTTTTAACAAACAGGATTTCTTCCGTATCCTCTGGTTCACCAAACGCTACCAAATCCTCAGTAAGGCTAGATACGTATACGCTGTTCCGGAATCCGAATGGTAAGACTGACAACGACCGCTGGTGGCATATTTCCGACGCGCTTCTCAATGCCGTCGCCACCGGGAAAGTGGCGTATCCGGCTATCATGTATGGCGATCTGACCTCCGCTTACCTCAACAATAATGTGGCCGGATTCAACCGGATCATCCGAGAGTATAACCAATACCTTGCCAGAACGATTCCAGAGCAATTGTCGCGGCCTCGGCTCGAGTTCTTTTTTAACCAGGCGCAACCGTTCCTTCAGGCTATGGTTCTGTACGTCATCGTCCTTATATTCGCCCTATTCTCGTGGTTGAAATGGCCGAAAACACTCGGAAAGACTGCCGTAATTCTTCTCGTCTTCGCGTTCCTCCTGCACACGATTGGCCTCTTGTTTCGCATGTATTTGCAAGGACGACCTCCCGTTACCAATCTATATAGTTCGGCGCTCTTTGTCGGCTGGGGTTCGGTTCTTCTCTGTCTTTTCCTCGAGCGCTTTTACCAGAACGGGATTGGGAGTGTGTGCGCTTCAACGATCGGTTTTGTCACGCTCTTGATCGCCCACAATTTGCAG
>JBAUZZ010000114.1:0-3684 GCA_049585495.1 Chthoniobacterales bacterium
TCCTAACACTTTTCAATTCCGATATTATGGCAGATGTAAATGAACGGCCGGCTTTACTGAATCAGGACCTGGAGGAGGGCAAGAAATCTCGCCGGCCGCGGACCGCCTCGGTTTCTAAAACAAAAAAAGCAACCGGAAAGAGGATCGCGCCGCGACGGCCAAAGAAGGCCAACGACCAGGACGATCCAATTGATTCAGGGGTGGTCGAGCATGCTTCTGAGCCGATGGATACGGAGGAATTGTCGCCGGCCGGGCCAAATGCAGTCCCGGAGGCTAGAGCGCCGGAGATAGGAGTGCATGCGGACGCTTCAAAGGAAGCGTCGGCGCTGCATCGGAAAGCCGTGGACCGCTCGCCTTTCCGGGACCGGGACAACGGCGCTGCCGGGGACAGAGTTGCCAGTCTGGACGAGGCTCGAACGGAAGAAGTGCAGCCGGCGGCCGAACCGCCAAAATACGAACCAGTTTTTGGCGAAGGCCTGATCGAGGTCTCGGGTAAAGGATTCGGTTTTTTGCGAGACCCAAAGCGGAACTACACTCAATCGCCCCAAGATATTTTTGTTACGCCGGAAGTTGTCCGGAAACACGCACTGCGCGATGGGCTTTGGATCAAGGGAGAGATTCGGCGGGGAAGTCGCGGTCCGCAGCTGTTCAAGCTTACCTCGATCAACGGCGAGGATCCTGAACGTTACCGAAATTTGCCCGTATTCGAGGAATTGACCTCGATCAATCCCTTGGAGCGGATTCGCCTGGAAACAATCCCGGACCGGTACACGACCCGCGTGATGGATCTTATGACGCCGATCGGAAAAGGGCAACGCGGGTTGATCGTTGCTCCGCCTCGCACCGGGAAAACAACGTTGCTCCAGCACATCGCTAATGCCGTGGTCAAGAACCACCCCGAAATGAACATTATCATTTTGCTCGTTGACGAGCGGCCCGAGGAGGTTACCGAGATCCGACGGACTGTGCCGGAAGCCGATATCATGGCGAGTTCGAACGACAGCGATATCAAGACCCATACGCGTATTGCGCAATTGGCGATTGAGCGTGCCAAGCGCTTGCTCGAAGCCGGGCGAGACGTCTTTGTCCTGATGGATTCGCTTACCCGCATTGGTCGCGCGTTCAATAACGCGCTTGCTGGCGGTGGCCGGACGATGAGCGGCGGAATGGATGCACGGGCGATGGAAATTCCACGAAAGCTTTTCGCCGCTGCACGCAATACCGAAGAAGCCGGCTCGCTGACCATTATGGCAACTGCCTTGATCGAAACCGGTTCCAAAATGGATGAGCTAATCTTTCAGGAATTCAAGGGGACCGGGAACATGGAAATGGTGCTCGACCGCCAGATCAGCGACCAGCGAATTTATCCGGCGATCGACATTTTCAAGTCCGGAACGCGTCGGGAGGAGCTCCTTTTGCCGGCCAACGATCTCGAAAAGATCAATACAATTCGACGTGGGCTGGCCGGCCATCGGCCTCCGGAAGCGATCGAACGGCTACTGTCCTTCCTGAAGAAATTCCCAACCAATTCACAGATGTTGCGCGAAATTCCGGGGTAAATCACAAGGCCGTCGGCCCGCAAATGATGGCGCCGTGTTTGAACTGTCGTGGAAAAGAGTCATACCAGGAGTGACGCCGAATTTCTCGAGGTAGAGGTTTTGCCGCCCCCAGCCAGGAAGGCGAAAACAGAGGAAGTCGATTCGCTCATCGGATTTGTCAGTCGCCTGTTAGATACAGCTTTTGCGGTCCCGGGAACGCGGATCCGATTTGGGCTCGAGCCGATTATTGGGCTGGTACCCATCATCGGGGATCAGATAACTTCGCTGATGTCGGCCGCCTTGATGTGCCGGAGCGTGCAGCACCGGTTACCAAAGATCGCCTTGGTCCGAATGGCCTTGAACATTCTGATCAATGGAGTCATCGGGATGGTGCCTCTCATCGGTAACTTGTTCGTTCTCTGGTACAAACCAAATATTCGTAACTACCGAATTCTCCAGCGATACGCCGGCCAGGCGAAGCCGGTCACGGAGAAGGATTGGATATTTGTGGCCACCGTCGTCGGAGCGACCTTCTTTTTGACAATCACCCTGTCGCTCGCATTCATCTACGCATTCCTGACCCAGTTCCGGTGGTGGTAGCGGAACCTTCTTCGCTTCACGTTAATCGTTGAACGTTCAGCGTAAAACGTGATACTAAACAAATTCCGCGCGAATGTGTTAACTGACGATTGCTCGTGACCGATCAATTGTTGATGCTTCGCGTCCAATCTCAACCCCGGAAACTGCCTCGAGCCCGTCATGGTACGCGATCTTAGTCATGAATACTATCTACCTTGTCGCTAACGGCGATTTGCGTTTGTCAGCTAACCAAAAATGCGAACCGGCGCAGGCGGCGATGGAGAAGGCCTTAGTTGAGGCACTTCAGCGCGAAAGATTTACCGTTAAACGAGCGCATCCTTTTGACGAAAAAAAGGGCCATGGATTCATCGATAGTCAGAAAATGGGGCTGCAGGTGTTTCGAGCCATCCCGAAACAAGCCCCTCTGATTGTCGCTGAAGCAGTGTGGCAATACAGCCAACACGTACTGCCCGGGTTGATCGGCCATGAGGGACCGATTCTGACGGTGGCGAACTGGAGCGGCACGTGGCCTGGGTTGGTCGGCTTGCTGAATCTAAATGGTTCTCTTACGAAGGCCGGAGTGAAGTACAGCACGCTCTGGAGCGAAGACTTCAAAGACAAGTTCTTTACTAAGAAACTCCGGCAGTGGCTAGGAAGCGGAAAGATCAAGCACGACACCTCGCATGTAACAAAATTCAAGGACGTGAAAATTCCCGGGGCGCCCCGAAAATTGGCGGAAGAATTCGGCGCCAAACTCCGGTCGGAGAAGGCCATCCTGGGGGTTTTTGACGAAGGCTGCATGGGCATGTATAACGCGATCATCCCGGATGAGTTGTTGCATCGGACCGGGGTCTACAAAGAGCGACTGAGCCAGTCCGCGCTCTACGCCAAAATGCTTACGGTGCCCGACGAAGAAGCCCGTCGGGTTTATGATTGGCTGCTCAATAAAGGAGTCAAATTCAACTACGGGTCAAACGAAGAAAACGATCTGACCGAGCATCAAGTGTTGCAGCAGTGTAAAATGTATGTCGCGGCGGTGCGGTTGGCCGACGAATTCGGGTGTGCCACCATCGGTATTCAATATCAACAGGGCCTGAAGGATCTGGCTCCGGCGTCCGACCTGGTCGAAGGGCTCTTGAATAATGTCGATCGCCCGCCAGTGCATCATGAACTCAACGGCGAGGAACTGTACGCTGGTCGGGCTCTACCGCACTTTAATGAAGTCGATGAGTGTGCCGGGTTGGACGCGCTTGTGACCAATCGGCTCTGGCGCGAACTGGGATACTCGCCTGAAACGACGCTGCACGATCTGCGCTGGGGACGCCAATACAGGGACAAACAACTGGGCGCCTATGTCTGGGTGTTCCTGATAAGCGGTGGCGCGCCGCCGGCGCATTTTGTCGGAGGTTACCATGGCACGTCGAGCGAGCGGCAGCCCCCAATGTATTTCCGATTGGGTGGCGGAACCTGCAAAGGAATCAGTAAACCGGGATGGATAGTGTGGAGCCGAGTTTACCTTGCTCATGGGGAACTGTGCTTTGATACTGGTCTGGCCGAAGTCGTTGCC
>JBAUZZ010000115.1:0-43718 GCA_049585495.1 Chthoniobacterales bacterium
AGTATCTACACGAACAAATTGCTTGGAACCGGCGCTTCGCAGAGATCTATACTGAAGACTCCATTGGCCGCTATACGGTGGACTACAGCAAGTTTCACGACACGGTAGACCTCAGTTCGCAATGAAAAGGTCGCCCTGATCATCAAATTGCGAATGCGCGGAGGATCAGGCTACGGTAATATTTTCGCGCATCAAAGCCTCATCGACTGCAACCGAAAGGTCGCTGCGCACCTGGACCCAGTCTTCGTACCGCTCCGTCCACGCGCGAAGGTTAAAGCTCACCGTAGCCGAGGCAAAGTTAACCACATATGCTTGGGCTGCCGGTTCTTTTGTGACGCCCGGATGATTGGCGGCGACCCGCTTCAATACCTCGATCACATGTTGCGGAGCCGCGCCTCGAGCCACCGTGACTGACACTTCAATCGCGCGGTACCGATCCGATAAGGTCCAGTTGGTTACCTTATTGGAGATGATCGTTCCGTTTGGCACAATGACTTCGGAACCGTCCGCGGTGCGAATTACGGAGGCTCGAATACCGATGCGTTGGACTTCTCCAATGTCCGTGTCTATTTGGATGATGTCACCGATTTTAATGGGACGCTCGAAGAGCAAGATCAATCCGCAAACGAAATTATTGACGACCGTCTGTAATCCGAATCCGACTCCGACGGTAAATGCTCCTGCGAGAATCGTGACCTTGCTAAGGTCGACCCCGAGCACGGCTAAGCCGACGAAAAATCCAGTGAGCAGGACGGCATAGTGAACCATCGTTGAAATCGCCTGCGGAATGCCCCGGGCGAGATGCCAATGCCGATAAATATCTTCCTCCAGAAGAAAACGCAGGAACCGCGAGACGGCGAAAGCAGCCCAGACCGTCGCCAAAAAGACGAGTACCTGTCGCAATGAAATGCTCAAGGAGCCTATTGCCAGGTTCGCCCGGAGTACCTCCTCGGTGCCGGTGATTAATGGCGTTCGCAGCCCGAAAAAACTCAGTGTCAGACTTGCCCAGTACACGAAACCCAGGAATCCAGCAACGCCACAGATACGCCGCTGAAGCATTGGTCGGTTGAGCCGAACGACACGCATTAGACCGAGAGGACGCGTCCCAAGCGATATGATGATTAGCCCTTCAACAATTCGCAGCGCAGCATACACGTTCGCGCCAACGTACGCGCTTCTTAGTGCTCCGCCCCAGAGTAAATTCGCGAAGTTGACGAACCCAAAAACGTTTGCCAGGAGAGTTACCGGAAAAACGACCAAGCCGACTCGTATGGCAAGTCGGACCGCTCGCGCGAAAAGCTTGGTTGTGTTGACACCCACGGTCGGTGAATGCTTGCTCCAAATCAGCCAGATTAAAAACAGGGTTCCGCCTAACATTTCTGCGGCGAAGACTAACCGGCCCAATATTGGTAGGAGCGCAGTGAGCAATCGCAATTGATCAACAAAGTATAAGACGATCAGGGCGTAGAGTATTGGAAGTAGTGCTCGATCGGTTAGCCGGCGGAGAATGAGCACAATGAAAATAAGGAGTAGCCCCCAAAGTATCGCGCGCAGCAAGAACGGGGCCGTCGAATAGATCGATCCGGTGATAAGAAAAGAGAGCGTTATAGCCGTTGAAACCGGCAAATCAAAGGCCGGCGCGGCCCGCCGCAGACTCGGCTCTTCCTCGGTCCATTTGTGTACTCCGGGCCGCAGCCAATACACCAAAAGAAACAGTAAGAGAATAATGGTCGCATGAAGCAACAAGACTGTCGGCTCGCGTCTAAGGTAGGCTCTTAACAGGGCTACACTTGCTCGCGGTATGAGTGATGCCTGGCTTTCCTGTCTCCACTTTTCGACCCCAAGGCGCCAGAGAGGCGGACTATCTTGAACGAAAAGATTTTTAACAGCGTTGGCTTGCGCCCGCTCAAAAGCCGGGGCGATTGCTTGCAATCGAGCCGTCACCTCTAGAACGTGACCTTGCAGGGTCAAATCCCTTTCCCGAAGAGATTCGGCCGCTTGCTGCGTGCGACCAATGAAGTCGATGAGACTCTGCACGCGCCTGGGAATCTCCGGTGCCGCCCTGGATAGTTCTGGTAATTGGAGAGTCGCTTTCCAGAGGTTGCTAAGTCCGTCCAACTGGGCGATCTGACCGTCCAGGATTTTAGACCGTTCCGTTAGATCACGATTCCAGCTTGAAAGCTGATCACGATACGTCTGCAAAACGATCACCATGCTGTGAAGTAACTCCAACGGCACACTGCCACCGAGAAATTTGGCCATCTCTGCCCCTCGCAACTCGATCTCCCTGGTCAAGGGTGGAAGACGGTTTTCAACGGTTGCATTTATCGGGTCGGTCGACAGGGTAGCGTCGATGCTCTGAACAAACCTGAGGGCGGATTCCGCTTGCGAGGCGATTTCAGAGAGCGGAATCGGCGTCGGTAGAGGTCTTGGTTTCGGCGTCGCCGGGGAAAATTGCTGCGCGATAGCTCCGCTTAGAGCCCAACAAAATGCGATGAATAAACCGATGCGCATTTGTCGCGGTTCACTCGATCCAATAGCCCGCAAATCTCACACGCCTTATGTATCCAGCCTGCATCGCTCATCCGTCCTGGCGGCTGAGCGATGCAGGCTAGGTGCTTTTGCACGCCGAGCAGGCAGCAATCAGCCTTTTGGTGTTGTCGCTGAGCCCTGTCGGCCGGTACAACAGCCCCACTTCGAGAAAATGCGCTTTGGCGGCCAAAGGACTTTCCGCAGAACAGATAATTCCCACCGCATTCCGACTGACCATTTCAAACCGAAGTCCGCGCATCTCCTTAGGACGTGGCAGTAAAGTGAGAGCAGCATGCAGCTTCTTCGTTTTCAACCCCAGCAGCATCTCGATGTGAGTCAAATCTTGCAGCGTGATGCGCCCTCCCGGAGCAAGTTCGTGATACTTAGCGAGCACCTTCGATATGATCAGCGCAGTTGGAGAGGGCGCGTAACCAATCCGAAGCTCTTCGTGGACCTCCTTATCCAGGATTTTGGCTTCGGCCTTAAACGATTCGGCCTCCCGGATCAGGGCGCGGGACCTGGCTAAAATGGCAGTTCCAAGCCTGGTAAGCCGAACCCCTTGACGATTCCGGTCGAGCAGTTTGACCCCCAATTCAGCTTCAAGGCCACGAATCTGTCGACTAAGAGGCGGCTGAGACACGTGTAACTTTTCTGCGGCTCGCGAGAAACTGCGCTCGTCGGCTACGGCGATAAAATAACGCAGGTGGCGAAGTTCCATACGCGCCTGTATGTCTCACTTCGCTTCCGGGGGATTCGTCGAGGCGAAGAGATAGCGGTGGATTTTCCATTTCCCGTGTTCTTTTCGAAAGATGAAAAGCTCATTGTTACCTTCTTTCACCGTCGTTTTCTTGACCAGAATTTCGGTCTTTCCTGCGGACGTCGTTCGGACATAGGCCAAATCGCCCATTTCAACAACTTCATGGATCGTGAAGCTAACGTTAAGTTTGAGGGTGCTAAAAACCTTCTCGTAGCCGGCTTTGACCGCATCCCGACCGCTGAGAGCAACAGAATATTGCGGCATGAAAATGGGATCGTCTCCGTAAAGGGCGAGGGCGGCCTGAGTGTCGCTCGCATTGAGTGACTTTTCATACGCTTTGATGACGTTAACGATGTCTTGGTTCATTTATTTTACTTTCCCGTTGATGTTCTTTAGGGTGGCGGCCCCGCCGATATGGTCACGATGAATGTGCGAGTACACCAGGTATTTAATGGGTTGACTCGTCACGCTCGCGATGGCGGACGGAATCTTCGCGCCAAACGACTCAGGTGCGTCGAAAACGATGACGCCGTCGTCCGTAACAAGAAAGGCCGATTGCCACATGTTATCGCTCATCACGTATACCCCGCCTCCGACACCTTTCACCCCATAGCCAAGCTTAGGATCAATTTCCCAGAATTGTTTCCGTACCGACGGCAGGACGGGCACGTACTGTTTCAGACCCCCGGGAGTTTGGGTAGACTGCGTCAAAGCTATCGTGCAGAGCGTGCTCGTCAGCGCAGCTGCAAATAGAATCCGTTTCATCCTTGACTCCTTATCTTATTTTTACAGTTCGAGTGGTTGCCTGAATGCCTTTAACCAATTGGGGAACTCCATCATGTTTGGGGGAGCCTGCCGCCAACCGGTCACACCAGTAAAAGAATTTTTCCCGCGCCGCCCTTCTCTGCCGCTGCGTGTGCCTTGCCGGCATCCTTCAAAGAAAACCTCAGACCCAAAGGGATCGAGAACGCTCTTTTTTGCACCGCCTCGGCCATCGCAAAAAGGACGGCAGGTTCGGGAGTGACCTGCATCGGCTTCACCTTCATAGTTGGATAGCTTGCCGCTGTGCTGGGCGGCCCCAAAACAGAAGCGAAGACTCCGCCCGGTTTGATTTTCTTGATCACTTGATCAGCGGTTTGCCCGCCGACCGTATCCGCGACTGCATCGACCGCCTCCAAGGCTTTAAAGGCCTCGGCATCATCTAGCGCGACCACACTATCTGCCCCGGCGGACTGTGCCTGGGCAACTTGTCTTTTCAGGACGCCCGCGATGACTCTTGCCCCGCGACTCTTCGCTGTATAGACCGCGGATCGACCGACGTTGCCGGCAGCACCGGTTACGAGCACGGCCGCACCGGATGGTCTTCCTCCCAGGGCGAGAGAAGCTAACTGCGCTCCCGTTGTCGTCACCGTGGGGAGAGCGGCGATATCAACCACGTCCGCTCCCTCCGGGATTTTCGCTAGATCCGTTGCTTTCACTACGCAGAGTGCGGCGTAAGTTTGGGATGCCTGGGCAAACACCTTGTCGCCGCGCGCAAACGTTGTTACTCCCGGACCTACGGACTCGACCGTCCCCGAAACATCCAGCCCAAGAATCGCTGGGAAAGTCAGAGAGAAAAAGTCCTTAAGGGAGCCGGACCGGATCTTGAAATCGAACGGATTGACGCTCGATGCAGCCACCCGCACCAGCACCTCTCCTGCACCTGGAGCTGGGTCTGGATAGTCCTCATACTTCAATACCTCAGGGCCGCCGTAGCCGTGGATTACAATTGCTTTCATAAATTCTACCAATCTCTTCTCAAGTGTCCTCAGACCGGTGTTTCAACGGAAATACTCTTTTAGACCTGACGTGATTCCCAAAAGGTATTACGGTCCAACAGTGGGTCGACACACCGATGGAATTACGTCACTTGCGCTATTTCATTGCCGTTGCCGAGGAACTAAGCTTTACCCGCGCGGCCGAGCGTTTAAACGTGTCCCAGCCTCCACTTAGCCGCCAGATCCGCGATTTAGAGTCTGAACTCAACGTAAAGCTTTTTGAGCGCAATCATCAAGAGGTCAAGCTCACGAGAGTCGGGCGCGCGCTATTGGCCAGAGCGCGCGAACTCATGCGCGACGCTGAACTGCTGCGGACTCACCCACAAGAGATAGAGGCAGAAACCTACGAGGAGCTACAGTTAGGATATGCGCCTGCGCCGACGGCGGCAATCATCGCTGGTATTCTTGGCCGATATCATGAACTGGCGCCGGGGGCTTCAGTCACTCTGCACGATTTGTCGCTAAGCGAGATCCTGGCTGGCGTTAAAGCGAAGAGACTTCACGCGGGGTTGACTCTTCGCCCGAGGCCTGGAGAAATCCGCGGGGTCGAGTTCGAGCCGCTCCGTCGCTATTCAGTAGGGATTATTTGCGCCAAATCCAGTTCCTTAGCGCAATTCTCAGTGATTCGTCCGTCAGCAATTGCAAGGAACAAACTGGTCGGCTACCGGGCCGCGGATTTTCCCGAATATCACCCATGGGTGGCAAAGGTGCTTGGAGTCAGCAAGACGCGCGTCACCATCATCCAAGAATGCGATGGCGTGCTAAGCGTTATTGCCGCGGTCGAGGGTGGGCACGCTCCTGCGGTGGTCGGCGAGTTTACGACCGCGGTGGCTGGAGATCGTGTTCGCTACATACCATTTGTTTCCAAGGCATCTTTTATGGATGTGGGTTTGCTCTACCGGAAAAGTGAAACCGCGGAGATCGTGAAGAAGTTGATTGCTGCATCATTGGACTTCAAAGAGGCTTCCAAAGTGGAACGGGCCTCTCACCCGTTTTGTCCTTCCCAGGGTTGACGGGCGAGACGCCCGTCCCACTCTCTCGTGTCCCTTGGCGATTGGAAAATTCGACGCTCGTCTTGATGACCTGGTTCTTGGTTTTAGCTTCGCTCGCCGGCCAGGCGCGGCTTCAGTCCTATTTCGGTGGCGGAGTGGCGGCAACACTGGGTACTTTCTTCCACTCGGCATCGACTGTGGGCGGGAGTTTATCCATCTGCTTGAGGAACATGGCGACTTTCCAGATCTCCTCGTCCTGCATCGTGGCGGCAAAGCTCGGCATTGCTGTGAAGCGGATTCCATGCTTTACCTTCCAGAACGACGCGGCCTCGGGATCATCTTCGACTCCGTCTTTGGCAAGCTGCGGTGCTTCGATATAGAAGCCTTGAGCCAGGTTCGAAGGCTTACCGTCCGATGCGCCATGGCATATCGCGCAATTTTCGGCGTACAGGTGCACGCCCCTGATCAGATTCTCGTCGCTCGGCTGAACGGGATTCCTGAGCCCCTTGGTGTCGCGCTCGAGCGCAACGTGCAGCGCGTTGTTTGCAACCCAGCTTTCCAGGGCGACAGGCCTACTATCCGCGTTCGCGGGTACGACGCCTGCTTTAACAGCAAAGTATCCGACGACGGTCAACACGACCAGTGTGAAAATTATGCCGGCGAGGAAACTTACGATCGATTTCATTGCTTTACATGTTGGTTCTCAACAGGTCATAGGGTCGGACCAACCCAAGGGAATGACAAATTACAGACGACAAATTCCGCGATGGCAACCCGTAAAGTTCAGGGCTTACTTCAATTTAGCCGCGGTGCGCGGTTCATCTACGGAACATTCCCCCCGAAAAAAGAGCCAATGATAGCAACGACTGATCCCTATTGATCCGGTTGCCGATTTGTTTCAGTAAAAGAAAGTGCACTTATGAAATATTCAGAGAAAATAAGCCTTCCCGCCGGACTCCGCGGGATGGATCTGCTCGATACGCCAGTCTGGAATAAAGGCACCGCGTTTGACGACCATGAGCGCGTCGCTCTTGGTCTCTACGGGCTCCTGCCACCGCATGTCGAGTCGCTTCAGGAACAGTCAGTACGTGCTTATGAAGCCTTTAGTACGAAGAATACCGATCTCGGGCGTCACATCTATTTGCGTCAACTACAGGATTCAAATGAGACTCTTTTTTATCGGTTGATGTTTGATCATATCGAGGAAATGATGCCGATCGTTTACACACCGACGGTCGGCCTGGCGTGTCAGCAGTTCAGCCATATCTATCGCCGGCCCCGCGGGCTCATTGTTTCCTACCCTTTGCGCGACTCGATCGTTGAAGTCTTGCGCAATCGTCCTAACGCAGAGGTAGACGTCATCGTTGTCACCGATGGTGAACGCATCCTGGGACTTGGTGATCAAGGAGTGGGTGGCTTAGGCATTCCGATCGGAAAACTCTCGCTTTACTCCTTGATTGGTGGAATTCATCCATCGAGAACGCTCCCGATTGTTCTGGACGTTGGCACGAACAATCAGGAACGGCTGAACGACCCGGAGTATCTCGGTTGGCGTCACGAGAGAGTCCGAGGGCAGGAGTATCTCGATTTCGTGGATCGCTTTGTGCAGGCCGTTAAACAGGAGTTACCCCAGACCTGTCTGCAGTGGGAAGATTTTGCAACACCAAATGCCCGTCCGTTGTTGGTGCGTTATCAGAACGAGCTTCTAACCTTCAACGATGATGTCCAGGGGACGGCGGCGGTAGTTCTGGGAGCGGTCGTTGGCGCGTCCAAGGTCGCTGGGAAAAGCATCAAAGAGCATCAGATAGTCTTTGTTGGCGCCGGTTCGGCCGCCATCGGTGTTGCGGACTACCTTCGCGTGGCAATGGTTGAAGAGGGTCTTTCCGAAAATGATGCCCGTGCTCGCTTCTGGATCGTCGATAAAGATGGGTTGTTGCACAGCGATCGCCGAGATCTCTCGGAAGAGCAAAAAACTTACGCCAGAGCTCGCAACGAAATTGCAGATTGGCCTCGTGATCAGCATGGTCAGGTCGACTTGGCAGAGGTGATCAGCAAGGTCGACGCTACCGTCTTGATTGGCTTATCTACCGTTAAAGGTATCTTCACCGAGTCGATTGTTCGGGAAATGGCCGGCAAAACCGAGCGGCCAATCATCTTTCCCTTATCGAACCCCACCAGCCGTTCGGAGGCCGAACCTTCCGACCTCCTGGCATGGACGGAAGGTCGGGCCCTTGTTGCCACAGGATCACCCTTCGCGCCCGTCAAATACGGCGGGAAAAGCATCGAGATCGCTCAATGCAACAATGTCTTCATCTTTCCCGCAGTCGGTCTCGGATTGATTGCTTCACAAGCTCGGAGAGTCAGCGATAAAATGATGCTTGCTGGGGCAAAAGCTCTCGGTGATCATTCTCCGGCGCTACGGGATCCTGCTGCTTCCCTCTTACCGAGCGTTAGGACCATCCGGGAGGTCGCGTTGGAGATCGCTTTTGCGGTCGCACTCAAAGCACAGGAACAAGGATTAGCTCCCGCGTCCGAACCTGAAGGACTTCGGCGAGAGGTTATCGAAAGTCAATGGACCCCGGAATACATGCCGTACCAGTGAACTCGTGTACTTCTTCCACTCGGCGCGTTCGTCTAGTCGTACATAGGATACAGGGGGCACGTCTTAACTATCGATTGTGCTGAAATACTGTCCTTCAGCCGCAACCAAACGTGATTCCTGAGAAATGAAGTGATTGGGAGGGGCGGGATGATTAAGGAATGACGGTAGGGCGAATCCGCCGCGGCGGATGAGCCTAAACCGCAAATGTTGCTATCCCCCTGAGGCTCATTTGTCCGCTTCGCGGGACGAATTCGCCCTACCGCCGGTGTCCCTGTGGCACATCATCGGTAGGGCGAGCCTCCCGGCGAGCCGCATTCTGAGCGCCTCAATTACTTGAAAAGCCAAGAGCGTGGCTAATGGCAGCAAAAAACGAGCTCAGCCCCGAGCATGATGGCCGGGAAAGCCGCGCCATCCAATAGTTGAGATAACAAACTCTTTACGGTGGCGTCCGTTTTCTGAGTTAGCGTGATATGTTTCATTATTGCTGAACGAGAGTTTTACACTTCGTGTCGGAGAGGTAGTTAGCTTTGGGCGAGATAAGTTGTTGGATGCCGTTCACAATAAGCTGGTGCGGCTTTGGGCTGGGTAATGAATGGCGTCGTTCGCGTTTTCGGATGGGCGTTGCGTTCCTGAACCCATGGATCACTTTCCGTGCCAACTGCGTGCGAAATTATAAATTATTACTGCTAAACAAGTTATGAATGTTCGTCACGAAATTGATCAGGACGAAATCTTGGACGTTCGAACAATCGTCCCGTCTTTTGTTTGAAGTTAATTTGAAGCCTCGTCCGGGCAGTCCAGACGGCACATCCTGACGTTACGCAGATTGACCAAGCCGCCTTACAGGCAAATTATGGCCCGAATCCGGCCGATGATTTCACCGGCTCCGCTGCCGTGAAATCACCGGTCAAAAACTCGCACTCGGCCCGCTGGAACTCCAGCGCGAAGGTAAGCGCATACTGCCGCTCCCAACTCTCCACTGCCAGCAGCTCGCGACCGGCCACAAAGTACTTGAGCGCCGATGCGTACGCCGTCGAAGTCTTGGCCCGCTTGCCAGCAATGAGATTCAGTTCGGCAATCCGCTCTCGCTCCTCCGGCGAATCGATCAACACGGTACCGCGATTGAGCTGATTGACCATCTCGAAAATCTTTTCTCCCATCTGCTCGGGCGCCGTCCGCGACCCACGCCGGTTGTCGCAGAAACGCGTGCGAGAAAATACCGAGCCAAACATCAGGAGCAGACAGCTCAAGACCCAAGATATTTAGCGGTCTTCCCGTCGTCATCTTTGGAGGGCACGCAATCTTATCTCCGTATAGTTGTGGAGAAATTCTATCCAGTCTTGACTCGGCCACTGACTAGCGCATTCCTGGATTAGTTGAATTCGAGCGTCCAATTCGTTATCGGCAACGAAGTCTAAGCGACAGGTTGAATCAAAGACGTGGACGAAGTAAGGGTACAAAGTTTTACCGGAGTAATCGAGCATAGCCCGCGCGATATGAAGGAACGTCGTTGCCTGACTGTTGGCCCTTCGGAGGTCCGGAACACGTGTCCGGTGGATGGACGAGTCGATCGACGCACTCGATTGATCGAGCAGAGATTAAGCGGCATTTTGCTGCATATTTCATCGCTGCCCGGACCCTTTGGTATCGGAGATCTTGGGTCTTCTGCTTATGAGTTTGTCGACTTTCTGTGTGCAAGCGGGCAGTCCCTGTGGTCGGTGTTACCGCTGAATCCTGTCCTCGAAAGGCCTGATTTCTGCCCCTACAGCCCGATTTCCGCATTCGCAACCAATCATTTACTGATAAGCCCCGAAAAATTATCGGAGAAGGGGTTTTTGGAGCCAGACGATCTGCAGCAATATCCCAGACTTACTAGCGAGGCAGTGGATTTTCCCAAGGTGATCCTAGCTAAATGGAGGCTCCTGAGGCAGGCGTTCGAACGATTCCGTATCAAAGCAGACGAAGCTGAGCAGGAGGCGTTTCGGCGTTTTTGTAACGCGAAGGAGTGGTTACCAGGATATGCCACATTTGTCACGAGGGACCCTTTTAATGAAAGCGTGTATTGGGGTGAATGGAAGAGAGGTAAAGGTGTTACAAGACCGGATGTTCCCGATGAGTTAGATAAACAATTTATTAGCTTTTTGCAGTTCGCCTTCTTCGAGCAATGGAAGTGCCTGAAAGACTATGCCAATAACAAAGGGATTTATATTGCCGGAGACATTCCTTACAACGTTGCCCGCGAAAGCTGTGATTTGTGGGAGAGTCCTCAGCTGTTTGAGGTAGATCCAATCACCGGACAGACGAACCTCGAAGCGGGAGCGCCGCCCGATGAATTTGTACCGGGAGGGCAGGGTTGGGGTACGCCGACCTTTGCCTGGTCAGTCCACCAACAAGACGGATTTAAATGGTGGAGGATGCGAATCGCGGAAGGGGCAGCTCTTTACGACGCCATTCGATTAGACCATTTCCGAGGATTTGAGGCTTTTTGGGCGATTCCAGCAGGTTCGAAACGTTCTACGGACGGCTATTTTGTCAGGGGCCCTGGTAGAGCCTTTTTTGAAGCGATTATAGAATCCGCCGGCAGTGCTCAGGTGTTTGTCGAAGATCTGGGATTCATTACTGATGAAGTACACGCATTAAGGGAATCGCTAGGGCTTCCCGGAATGATTGTGCTCCAACTCGCGTTCAACGGCCAAAAAGAACACCCGTATTTGCCGTACAAGTGCCTGCCCAACTCCGTGGTTTACACGGAGACGCATGACCTGAAACCGATTGCGGGATGGTTTAGAGATCTTAATTCCAGCCTAAGAAAACAAGTCGAAGAGTATTTAGGAGTGCCCGTGACGGAGAGAAACATCCACTGGGAATTTATTCGCTTGGCCCTGTCGTCTGTGGCAAAATGGGCCCTCATTCCTGTTCAGGACCTGCTCGGTCTCGGCAACGAAGCACGAATGAATCTTACTGGGGTGCTATCCCCTGAGAATTGGCGATGGAGACTGACTAACATAAAATCGTTAGACTCCGTAAGCGAACAACTGTTTAACCTGACTCGGGTCTACGGCAGGCTGCCGACCTGGCGTTAGATCGTTGCCGGCAAAAGCGGCGAAGTCGAGAACATCATGTTACCTAATTTGTATATCTAACGACTATGCGAGAGGGTATTTCCCACGGACAAACCTTGGTGAGCCTTAATCCGGAGGAGGCGAGGGTGGCAAGCGGGATTTTCGCCCGGATGTTTCCGGCTGATGAACACGGACCCGGAGCGACCGAAATTGGTGTCGTTGAGTACCTCGACAACGCACTCGCCGGTCCTTATAGCGATCAGGTCGAGACCTATCGTCTTGGCCTGGCCGCCATAGATCACATATCGCGCCAGCGTTACGGGACGAGTTTTGCCGATTCCTCAGTGGATGATCAGGACGCAATTCTGACTGAAGTCGAAAGCGGAACCCTTCCTGGATTTGCCGGACCAGCATCCGGTACATTTTTCGAATTGTTGCGGACTCATCTGCAAGAGGGCCTTTTCTGCGATCCGGTGTATCGAGGTAATCGTGACAAGCTTGGTTGGAGGATACTGGGGCACCCGGGTGTATGGTTGGAAAACTCAGAGGAAGAAAATCTCACAAACAAGCCGGTGACAAAAGGAGGTAGGATACAATCGCTAGCTGATCTTGGTTTAAGTTCGAGGCGCTCTGCCCCAGACCAATACCAGAACGGCTACGATCCACACGAAAGCCTTCTGCCACCCTCGGAGATGGCGGATGTTATCGTGGTGGGCGTTGGGGGCGTCGGTGGCGTAATCGCACCTGTTTTGGCTGGTTGCGGATTAAAGGTTGTCGGGTTCGAGGCAGGTCCTTGGCGAACGAGCCCGGATTATATTCCGGACGAATTGGGTGCGACCTACTACTGTCGCTCTAATCTTGGGCCTAAGTTCGTCAGTGAGACTCCACGCTGGCGCAAGAACAACGGGGAGCAGACTCAGATTGCGACATTCTCAATGGGGCGGATGGTAAATGGTGTCGGAGGCTCAGTCGTTCACTACGGATCGTGGCTTCGCCGCTTCCACCCTCATCATTTCCGATTGCGGAGCCATGTCGCTGAGAAATGGGGCATAGATAAGGCCCCGAATAATTGTCAGATTGCGGATTGGCCTATCTCTTACGACGATCTCGAACGCTACTACACATTCTTCGAGAGCTATGTCGGCATCGCCGGTGACGAAAGCAACCCGTTTATTCAGCGGAGCCAGCCGTTGCCGATGCCGCCGACGCGGCCCTTTCGGATGGGAGAAATCTTCAAAAGGGCTACAACTGAAATGGGCCTGCATCCCCATCCGGTGCCCGTGGGTTTGAACACGACTCCTTACCAGGGGCGACCGGCTACTAAATACAGCGCTTGGTTCACAGGATTTGGATCTCCCACTGGAGAGAGATGGGACCCGTCGCTTTCTTCGGTGCCCGAAGCGCTGGCCACTGGAAATTTCAGTCTCCGCACGCACTGCCGAGTGATTCGAATTTGCACGGACGAAAAGGGGCAGGCCAGCGGTGTGGAATACATCGGGCCCAATGGAGTTGCCCATATTCAACGCGGACGAATTGTCATCCTGAGCGCGTACACGTTCGAGAACGTTCGACTCATGTTCCTATCCGGTGATCAAAAGCACCCCAATGGACTGGGCAACAATGCCGGACAGCTGGGTAAGAATTTCATGACCAAGATGTTCGCGCACGTGAATGGCTATTTCCCGGACGTGTTCTTTAATCGGCACACCGGTCCGGCTGCTCAGGCGGTTGTCTTGGATGATTTTCTTTCCTCGCGGTTTGACTCAATCCAACACGGATTCATTGGCGGTGCCACGCTGGGTGCCGAACAACAGTTTCTGCCAATCCAGATTAGTCGCGAGGCCTTACCTCCGGATGTTCGCCGGTGGGGTAAGCCTTACAAAGATCACTTGCGAGAGTGGCAACATTATGGGGTGGTGCGGATCCAGCCGGACACACTTTCATACACGAGCAACTTTCTCGATCTAGATCCTGTGCACCGAGACAGGAGCGGCATCGGGTTACCAGTGATACGGATCACCTACGATATGCGGGAGAATGAACATAAGCTGGCTAACTGGATGGAAACGAAGGCCGAAGAAATCCTTCGAGCAATGGGAGCGGTAAAAACCTGGCGCGGCCAGAGATTCACGGGAGTAGGCAGCTGCCACGATCTGGGGGGAGCACGCATGGGAGAAGATCCAGCCAATTCTGTGACCAGCCCGGAACTAGCAGTGCACGATACTCCGGGACTTTACTTGTTCAGCGGTGCCACATTTCCGACCTGTCCAGGGACTAACCCAACGCTCACAATCTGGGCTGTTTGTTACCGTGCGGCAGAGCGACTTGCCGAACGTTTGCAGCGAGGGGAGGAGCGATGAATCTACTCCGTCGAGGCTCAAGACTGTCTATCGCGTTAGCACTATCGGAGACACATACCCTTTCCTCGGATTGGATATGGGGTGATGAGATTTTAGCCAGAGGTCTAACTAAGCATCTCAACCGAAATTACGACTGCCAACTTGTCGATGGAGCAGACTGCGAAGCACTGTCGAACCAGGAAAAGTTTGATGTTGCCATCTACTTTCATCCGTGGCTTGCCGACAGGATAGCTCGCGTTAATCTCGTGTGGCTGCAAAGTCCGCGTGAGGGATTTTGGTCGCACCTTACGGATGACCAATGGATTCAGCATTGGTTCGACCTGGTTAGCAACAGATTCAATGGCGTGTTATGTGCCAGCAGAGTCCTCACGGATCATTTTGCTAAGCGCGGTTTGCAAGCCTATTATTTCCAACAATTCGCTGACACTGATATCTACTGTCGGCGCGAGCCTGACGGGGCAGCCTCAAGTTTTGACTGTGTCTATGTCGGGAACAACACTAAGGGTGAGGCGGTCAACCGGCCGGGGATCTACCCGATTGCGGAGTTTTGTAGGCGCGAAGGGTTACGTTTCGGATTATTCGGTGCGGGTTGGCAATCGGCGCAAGAGTGGCGGCTGCTGTTGCCTTTTTTTCAGGGCCCCGTAGCCGCGATGAGGGTGCCGGCGTTATATTCTGGAACGAAAGTTGTGTTGAATGTCCAATTTCCCTCGCACCGCCGTTTTGGGATCTTCACTTCACGCGTTTATGAAGGGCTTGCATGTGAGGCATTCGTTGTTTCTGACTCGGTACTGGACTCTGACGAGATACCGAAAACGGCAGCGCTTGTGACTTCAGAGCCCGATGGGCTAGTCAACGGAATTACTCGATGCCTGGAAATGTCACGGGCGGAAGCCGACGAGATCCGTCGTGAAGGGCGGACTCTCGTGCAGAACGAGCATTCTGCGGCGACTCGGGCGAAAACAGTCGAACGGATTATTTCGTTACATTCCTGAAAGAGACGAATGTGCCCATTCTGGCGGTTCGCCTTTAATGAAAGATCTTGCCGGAATCGTGTCTCCAAGCTTGATCGTGGTAGGGCCATCGATAGTAATCCAGATTCTTCGCAACCCCTCCGGCGAATTTATGAGCGGCGGAGCATAGGCCAGAGGACCCAGTTTTTCGACATCCAGTTCGATACGCTCGCACTGACCCGGGACATCGATCTCGACTTCGATCCAGGAAAGGCCGGAATCGTGCGAATCAATGTGAGTTACGGAACCTCTGATCGGAATCATTCTCTCGACTCTTAGCAGCCGTCATCGCAGAAAGCGACGGAGGATTTTTGCCGCTGAAAGCTGGTAGGGCGAATTCGTCCCGCGAAGCGGGACAACTGAGCCTCAAGGGACTAACAACATTTGCGGTTTAGGCTCATCCGCCGCGGCGGATTCGCCCTACCGTCATTCCTTAGTTGCGCCGACCCCCGATCACCTCATTTCAGACGAATCACGTTTGGATGCGGCTACGCCGCATTAGGAGCGATGCAGGCTAGAGGCGCCGCCAGTTTGCCTTCAGTGGCGATGAAGGTAGCGCTGAGCGACGATCGGAGGTTGCTCAAGCAAACGCCCGGCCGCAACGTCGAAGGCCAGCCGGATGAACTGGGCGTGCGTCCAAGCCAGGGGGGTAGCGGAGGTGGTGCCGGTGCCCGATGTAAAGCCGTGCTGGCCTCCCGGCAGCTGGTTATCCCAGACCTGCTCAGCCAGCAGATCACCGTCGTTCGCGGTTCGGCTTATGGCGACAAGACAGGCTTTGGCCCCAGAGAGGTTGTGGGCCGCCAGGTTGTACTCCCCGCGCTCGCCGGCCAAAATCGGCCACAACCGACCATGGGTCGTAAAAGTGTCAGGCGAGGTCATAGCCCACGGGGCGCCTGCGGACGTCTCGCCGTATCCGTCGTCGTTGTAGCGGTGCCAAAACATGCCGTTCGAAGTCGTCGTGTCGAGCTGCGCGTCGACTACCTTGAGGCTGTTGATGACGACCCCGTCGTAGGCGGGTTTGATTCCGAGCCGTACCAGTTCGAGGAACCCGGCGTCAACCACCTTGCGCTGGTCGATGTTTCTGGGGTCTCCGTTGCCGAGGTTGTAGGTCGTACCCGCGTTGGGATTGCCGTCCTTCGTCAGCCGAAGGTAGTACGGCAACGGGCGGTAGGGCCCGTTTTTGGTCACCGTCCATTTCTCTACCTGTGACTGCCATGAATCGGCCGTAGCGAGGTAGCGCTGCGCGGAAACTGCGTCGCTATTAGCCTGCGCAATTTTGGCTGCGCATACCAAGCCGGCAATCTCGCTGGCGAGCGACGCAGGGCAATAGCCGTTCTGCTCTTCCCACCTCTCTTGCGGTGTATACGGTCCGAAGTTCACCAGGAAGTTGGCTGCCGGCTTGACATGCTGCAACCAGGTGGTCGCGTCCTTACGGCCGAGTTGGTCAGCGAGGATTATCGGGTCGGCCACTTCGTCCAACTGCAAGCCGGGGAAAACCGGCGTGCCATCGACCTTGGTGTTTTGAGGGAAGGAGCCATCGGGCTTCTGCTGGACATTAAAGAGAAAGTCCAAAGCGCGGCCTGCACCGGCCAGATCCCCATCGACGATGAGCGCCGTCACGATCTCATATAGGTCGCGGGACCATACGGCGTGGTAGACGCCCGAGGGATTAATCATGCCGGTTCCAAATGCCCACGGCATCGTCGGGGAGGCGACGAAGGCACCTCGGTAGGTCTTGTCCTCACAGGCGGCCAGCACCATCGCAGAAACCGCGTACAACTGGCGTTCGTGCCTGGTCGAAAGGCTCGGGGGAGGATCGCGCACAGAGTCCAGGTATTTGTCCCAGCCCTCGGCGTATTCCTCAAAGACTTGATTAAGCCCGGCGTCCAGCGAGGCGTTGGCCGTATCAAGTGCGACTGGCTTGGCGGAGGCAAAGCCGAGCGCGAGCGTGAGGTGCTGACTACCCTTGAGCCCGGTCAGAGGTAACCGGCCGGTCTGCACCACGGTCCCATTCGGCGCGGAGCTGTCGTGGACGGTTAGCCGGTAATGCTGGCTCAAGTCCGTCCACCCGTCGCTTGTACCGAGATACCCGTTAGAAGTCTCGGTAAATGCGGGCGAGGCGACCAACGCGCTGGCGACCTGCCTCTGCGCATCAGAGGCGAGCAGCGCGATGCCTTGCGTTACACCCGATTCATTCAAAGGGGCCGCAATCAATGGGTTGTTGAGCTGCGGTTGGTAGACGGCGTAGAGCTGGTAAGGCTGACCGTTCAACGAAGTAAACTCGACGTCTATCAGCAAGGTCGGGCGGGAAGGATCCGTAACGAAGGTTGTGGCGAGGCGCCAGCGGTTGGCCCTGTCGGTATTGACAATTTGGTAGGTCAGGCTGCTGGGATCATCTCCGTCCTCACGCCGCCCGTGACGCTCTTTTCGTCGATGATGCGGGTTCACCAGCCGCGTTAAGGAAGTGGACTCGTCCTGGGCCCTTACTGCAAAGCTCTGCTCGTCGGTGACAACGAAATCAAGGTTGCGGACGCTCGGCGTGTCGAGGCGAGGATAGTAGACTTCGCTTAGACGGCCGCCTTCCAGAGTGAACCACACGTTGCTTGCTGTCGTATAGCTCGTGCCGAAACCGCTTTTATTCGCGGGCAACCAATCAGGGGTCAATGATTGCTCTAACGCCGGGGCCGAGATTGCTGTCACGACAGCCAGAAGGGCTAGAGAGAAGCAATACCAGGTGAGTTTCATATTTCTGGGGGAAACCGTTTACTATAGGGGCATTATCTTTTTGCAGCGCTGGGCTCGTGACCGGAAGGAGTGGCGCTGAAGGCAAATTACAAAAAGCATTGAAAACATTCTTAAACAAAAGGAAACAGCTGGCATGCGACGCGACGTGGACCAAATTTGTCGGGCTGCACTTTTATTCTGTCGCATCAGATTCCGGCCGTGTACACTGGCCCACTGATGACTAGTCCGAGGCTAGGCACACGCCCGGGCGGAGAGCGTACGCGCCGCCCGCAATCTTGGAACGGCGCTTTAAACCTGAATGGATGGAGCAGAACTGTTCGTTCTGCGGTCTCTTTATTGTCCTTTACGATCCGCTGGTTGCTGCGTTTGTCGGCTCTTTGTCTGATCCCCGCGCGGCTGTTGGCTTGGACTAATGGCGAACTTTCAATCTGGCTCGACCCCGACCGCGGGCACGCTCTCGCGCCGATCATACAGAAATTTGGAAGCGATTCCGGGATCAAAGTCACGATAGAGTCGCCCGAACAGATTACAGACGGTTTCGCGACGGCCGCGCAAGTGGCCAAAGGCCCCGACATCGTTATTTGGGCACACGATAAAGTTGGGGAATGGGCGGATGCCGGTTTAATTGCGCCGATTGATGTCTCGCAGGAATTGCGCAATAAGTTCCTCCCGAAAGCGTGGGAAGCCGTGGTTCACCGGGATTCGGTTTGGGGATATCCGATCGCTCTGGAAACGGTATCTTTGATTTACAACAAAGCACTTCTCGATGGTCCTCCGCCAGCGCAGCTTTCCGAACTGGCAGCCCTGAACGCGAAAATCAAGGAGAAGCATCCCGACGCCACGACTATCCTTTGGGAGTATAACAGCTCCTACTATTCCTGGGGGATTCTGGCGAGTGCGGGGGGCTACGTTTTTGGGAAGAAGGGAAAAGATTTTGACTTGCAGGATATCGGTGTGGCGAGTCCTGGAGCGATCGCCGGGCTCTCGGAAATAGTCGGCCTGGTCCGGGCGGGTATCTTGCCGAAAAGTGTCACCTACAGCGTGGCGGAAGAAATGATGGCAGGAGGCAAGCTTGCCATGATGATCTCCGGCCCATGGGCCTGGTCCGACCTGACGAAGAGCGGAATCGACTTTGGGCTGGCACCGATTCCGGGCGTGGGCGGAAATCCTGGTCGTCCCTTTGTCGGGGTCTCCATCGCTTATCTCAACCGTTCAAGCCCGAACCAGGATTTGGCCAGGGATTTTCTAGAGCGTTACGTGCTTACGGAGGCGGGATTAACCGCCATGGACCACGGAAAGCCGATTGGTATTCCGGCCCTGATCTCGCTGGAAGAAAAGATGGTCAAAAATAATCCATTGTTGCAGCAGTTGAAGGTTTGCCTCGACGATGGCGAGGTGATGCCAAATATCCCTCAGATGGGCCGTTTCTTCAGCTCCCTTGGCCCAGCGTTGCAGATAGCGACCAACGGCCAGGCTTCGCCGGAGGCAGCCTTGCGGGAAGCCGAGGCAAACATGCGCCACCAGTGAGGATTCGTGGCCCGGATTGCCTCTGAGAGCATTTCTATCCAAGATCTCAGCGGCAACGACGGAGCGTCGCCCTCCAGATACGAGGATCCTAAAAGTTTGCTTTGATTTAATTCGCGCGGTAAAACTTTACCTTTATGGGAGATGCAGCCTCTCTGCAAATCGTCGAGAAAGGTTTGCGAGCACTCGTTGATGCGTCGCTGGAAGATAGCGATGGTCTACTGCGGTTGGCACCATGTTGGGTTCCTCGTTCGTTCCTTTTACCAGGAAGTCGGTTGAGATTACATCCGGACGATCTCTACGCACTTGGGCTGAATCGAGGAGGGATCGACGAGCGTTGGTTTTCCTCCACCATCCCGGCCATGAATGAAGGCAGACTTCCAGATGAGGGATTTAGTTATTGCGTCTATCGAAACACTCGATTCACCCTGGCTAACGCGATCGAGGAATGCGGTGCGGGTATCGTCGGCGATGGAATCTGGGAAGGATATCGCCGCTGGCCGGTGTATGCGAAATTATTTGATAATCTTGGGCCAATTCCGCACCACATGCACCAATCTCAGGAGCACGCGAAGCTGGTTGGGCAGGAGGGTAAACCGGAGGCTTACTTTTTTCCGCCGCAGTACAATACGATCCAGAACAGATTCCCTTACACATTTTTTGGTTTGGAACCAGGGACCACCAAAGACCAAGTAAAATTGTGCTTGGAAAGGTGGGAAAAGGGAGACAACGGAATTCTGGATTTATCTAGGGCGTATCGCCTGAAGACGGGGACCGGTTGGCTAGTTCACCCGGGATTTCTGCATGCCCCCGGTTCCCTCTGCACCTTTGAAGCGCAATGGGGCTCAGACGTCGCATCCATGTTTCAATCACTTGTCGAAGGCCGTGAGATTCCGCGTTCATTCTTGGTCAAGGACATGCCTCCCGAACGACATAATGATCTAGACTTCATTGTCAGCGAACTCGATTGGGAGGCGAATGTTAATCCAGAAATCAAAAAGAACCATTATCTTGAGCCGATCGCAGTGGCCGATACCGGGAGCGAGGGGTACCTCGATCGCTGGATCATTTACGGAAAAATTCAGGGCAAACAACTTTTCACGGCCAAAGAATTGACCGTTCAACCCGGAAAAAAATGCACTATTCGAGACAATGGAGCGTATGGGCTAATCGTGGTGCAGGGAGCCGGCAAGATTAACAAAGCGACCGTGAGCAGCCCTACCTTGATACGTTTCCATGAGCTGACGGAGGATGAACTCTTCTGCACGGAATCAGCGGCACGAGCAGGAGTCGTCTTCGAAAATGCCAGTTCGACAGAAGCTTTGGTGATCCTGCGCTATTTTGGACCTGAGGTAAATCCAAACGCGCCCGAGGTTGGTGCTTCACTGAACGCTAGTCGCTGATTTCGTGCGGGTGAAGTTCGCCCCTAGCCCGCAAATCTCACAGCCACATCCAGCCACGCGCTTATTGCAGGCTGGCAGCCCGGCGGTAAAAAGAGCCATCGCCTGCCAGAGTTGTTGTCACACCCCGTGCGCATAGCGCCGCTCCATCTCGTCGAAGCGCGGCTTGTCAACCAGACGCTGACGCTCGGCGAAGGACGCGATCAACCCTCCGCCCTCGTCCAGTACGCCCTTATCGCGCAGTGCGCGCAGCGCCGCCTGCATCCCTTGCACCGCGCCCTGAAGCGCTGCATTGGCGTATAGGACGAGACTGAATCCCATCTCGGCGGCCGCCTCCTTACCCACGATCGGTGTCTTGCCCCCCAAGACCATGTTCAACATCTGCGGCGCGGAGAGGCGCTTCGGGACCTGCTTCAGGTCGGCCAGATTTTCGGGCGCCTCGACGAACGTCATATCGGCGCCCGCGTCGATATAACGGCTCGCACGATCGATGGCAGCTTCGAACCCTTCGACGGCACAGGCGTCAGTGCGTGCGATGACGACCAGGCCATTGCGCCGCGAGTCCACGGCCGCCTTGACCTTATTCACCATCTCCTCCGCGGTAATCAACTCCTTGCCAGCAAAGTGGCCGCAACGCTTCGGCGTGCTCTGGTCCTCGAGTTGGATGGCGCTGGCGCCCGCCTGCTCCAGTGTCTTAGCGGTGTGGGCGACGTTCAAAGCATTACCGAAGCCGGTATCGGCGTCGACGATCACCGGCAGATCGACGACACCTCGGATCGCCATCGTATGCTCGACGAGCTGGGTCAGATCCATAAAACCGAGGTCGGGCAGGCCGAGATGCATGTTCGTCAGGCCGGCGCCGGTGAGATAGACCGCCTCGAACCCAAGATCCGCAATAACGCGAGCGCCCAAGGCATTCGGCGCGCCCGGCAAGAGGACTCCTCGCCGAGTCTCCAGCATCTCGCGAAGTGTTCCGATGTGGTTAGTAAGCATGCTACTATCTCCTTCAAGCGCCGCAGCAGCAATTAGCAACCTTTGATCCCTTGTTCGTCTCCTCCTTCAACTAAATCAAATCTACGAGAAGAAACAATGCAGCAGCTTCAAATGCGGCGGAACTTTCCTCCATGATGGAATTGATTCATTTGTTGCGTTCACCGGCCAACGCGAAACGACTATTTGAATCGCTCGACGAGATCGAAACGGGAAAAGGAATCAAGATGACGCTCGAGGAATTCTTGGCCCGCAAACATGCCAAAGTTTAATTTGGTTTTCGCGCCAAGCTTTCTCGAGCAGTATGATTACTGGACGACGAAGACTCCCAAGATAGCGGCTAAGATCGACGAGTTGGTGAGATCGATCGCTGAAGGTCTATTCAAAGGCATAGGTAAACCCGAACCATTGCGCTGGGGACCGTTTAAGGGCTCTTGGAGTCGGCGGATTACCGGAGAACACCGAATCGTATACAGGGTTGACAAAGCTACAAGCAACTTCCTGCAGTGCCGATATCACTACTGAAAGCAACCCAAAATCTCTGTCTGTCAAAACCGGGGAACCTAACTGGCCCCTGTCCGGCGTGGATTGGTTAGCCGAAGGAAATGCACTCGGCCTGAATCGTCTCCGGCAATGATCGTACGACCGTCTGGCGCGATGGCGCAGCGGAACATGTGAGACTCTCCGCTAAAGGCCGTAACCTCTTCCCCGGTTGCCAGGTCCCATACCCGCAACGTGCAATCATATGAAGCCGAGACGGCTTGGCGCCCGTCCGGTGTGATGGCCAACCCCGTGACCCATTCGGTATGGCCCTTGAGCAGGTGGACCATCTGGCCGCTCTTCAGGTCCCACACCCGCAACGAGTGGTCACCCGATGCGGAAACGGCGTGGCAGCTGTCGGGCGTTATGGCCACTGTGGTGACGGCGTCCGTATGGCCTTCCAGTTTGTGCACCGTTTCACCATTCTCCAAGTCCCACATCCGCAGCGTGCGGTCATACGAGGCCGACACGGCGCTATTGCCATCGGGTGTCACCGCCACGGCATGGACATGGGCGGTATGGCCTTTGAGTGTGTGCCCAGTTTGACCACTCCCCAGGTCCCAAAGCCGTAGCGTGCGGTCATACGAGGCCGACACGGCGGTGTGCCCGTCGGGCGTCACCGCCACAGCACCGACCCAGTCTGTGTGGCCCGTTAGCGTGTGCAGGGTTTTGCCGCTCTCCAAGTCCCACACCCGCAACGTTTGGTCCCACGCGGCGGAGACGGCGCAGCCTCCTTGGGGCGTTATCGTCACGGCCCGGACCGCACCGGTATGCCCCTCCAGTGTGCGCTCGCTTTTGCCGCTCTTCAAGTCCCACACCCGCAGCGTTTGGTCAGCCGAGGCCGAGACGGCACGGCGTCCGTCAGGCGTTATTGCCACGGCACGGAGGTCGCTGGTGTGGCCCGAGAGCGTGTGCACCGTTTGACCGCTCTCCAGGTCCCACACCCGCAGCGTCCGATCAGCTGAGGCCGACACGCCGCGGCGTCCGTCAGGCACTATTGCGACGCCGCAGACGAAGCCGGTATGGGCTTCTGGTGGGGACCCCGTTTGACCGCTCTCCAAGTCCCACACGCGCACCGTCCGGTCATAGGAGGCCGAAACGGCGCGGCACCCATCTGGGGTGATTGCAACGGCGGTGACCGCCTTCCTATGGCCTTCGAGCGTGCGGACCGTTTGGCCGCGCCTCAGGTCCAAGACCCGCAGCATACGGTCACGCGAGCCGGACACCGCGCGGCGCCCATCTGGTGCTATTGCTACGAAAGTGGCGAAGCCGGAATCGCCTTCGAATGCGCGCACCGTCTGGCCGCTCTCCAAGTCCCACACCCGCAACGTCCGGTCAGCCGAGGCCGAGACCGCGCGCTGCCCGTCAGGGGTAATTGTCACGGCGGTCACCCGTTCCGTGTGACCATCGAGCGTGCGCACCGTTTGACCGCTCTCCAGGTCCCACACCCGCAGCGTCCGATCAGCCGAGGCCGAGACGGCCCGGCGCCCGTCGGGCGCTATTGCGACAGCAGTGACAAAGCCCATGTGACCTTCGAGCGTGCGCACTGTTAGACCGCTCTCCAAGTTCCACATTCGCAACGTCCAGTCATTCGAGGCTGAAACAGCGTGGCATCCATCCGGCGTAACCGCCACGGCGGTGACCGTCTTCGCGTGGCCTTCGAGCGTACGCACCGTTTGACCGCTTTCCAAGTCCCACACCCGCAGCATTCGGTCACGGGAGCCGGAGACGGCGCGGCGCCCATCCGGCGTAACCGCCACGGCGGTGACCGCCTTGCTATGGCCTTGGAGCATCCGGATCATCAGACCGGTCTCCAGTTCCCAAACCCGCAACGTGCCGTCCCACGAGGCCGAGACAACGAACGGCCGGTCGGGTGTTACCGCTACTGCAGTTACAATACGCGTATGGCCTTCGAGCGTGCGGATCAGAGGACCACCGGGCGGCGTCAGGCTTGGGCTCAAGGGCCGGAGCCAAGGCCGACCTTTCCAATCCGCAGCCTTCTTTAGCAAAGCTTGAATATCGGGTGCAGGGTTGGCAAGGAATCGACCGGTGAGTTGCCCCGCCAATTCGCGGGGGTCGCGAGCCAGAACATGCGCTGAAAGCCGGATGGCTGATTGCACCAGCCGCAAATCTGGTTCGTTGGGCAAATAGTCGTAGTCTGCGATCAGAGCACTGGCATCCGTGGATTCCAACTTGGCTTGGAGAAAATCGAAATCCAGAAGCACAATGCGTGCGTCTTTGTCACGATCGGCGTCGTGTAGATGGAAGGGAAGATGCCTGAGGCAATAAAGTGACGCTCTTCGCGTCCTGTGCTGGTACTCGGCCCAACAGCAATCGGCCAACCGCGCCTTGCCCTGCTTCAGCCTCACGTAGTATGACTCCGCGAACGGCCGATCCAGCTGGGTGTCCCAGCCGGTCAGCCAGTCAAACAGTGACTTGTGAAAGAATACATAACGGCCTTCGCATGGGGGGACGAACGAGGCCAAGCCGGAAAGGATCCGGGGAAGTTCTTCTTCAGCATCCAAGCCAGTGGCGGCGGCGATTTGTTCCCGGGTGAGCGGCTCGCAGGCGGCCGCCACGATTTCCAGCACCCGGCGCGAAGGACCGAACTCCGCACCCCCATTGCGAAAGAGCCGGTCGAAAAACACGTGATAAAGGCTGCTTAAGCTCGGCGGCAGTTTCTCAATCTGACCGAAGCTGAATTGGCCGCTCTCAACTGCATCGAGTGCAGCGGTGACGAACAGGAAATTGCCCGCACTAGACTTTAGCAGCCCTTCTTCGATGACTGAGAGAGTCTCGCCACTGGCTTGCGCTTTGTCGCGCAAGACCGGCTCGGCGAGGCGGCGTTCGATGAAATGGCGCACATCGTCCCGGTTCCTTGGATCTTCGGCGCTCAGGATGCGAGCAGACAATCCGCCTAGTTGTCTGAGTACGCTCGGCTCACTGCGTGTGGTGGCAACGATGCGCAACCACGACGGCAGGCGATCGAGCCGCGCGGAAAGCACGTCGACGATCGTGGGTCGCTGAGGGCGCATCAGGGCTTCGTCGAGGGCGTCTACGAGCAGGTAGCGTCTGCCGTCGTCAGGACCCTTCAATCTGTGAAGGGGGCCAAGAATGGCGCCTTCGAATGCGCTGGCAGGGTCGGTATCGCCAAATTGAAGAGCATTGACGATGCCAGGGTCCTCCAGCATCGCGCCGTAATCGTCCAGTTGGGCGGACAACATAGCGGCCAGACTGCGCACGAAGCCCGCTGGCTCCAGTGTGGCGGGTGTGTCCGCCCGGCAGCAGTGGTAAGCGAGGACCTGGCCTCCCGGGTTTTCATTAATCAGCGCCGCAACAATGGTCGATTTGCCGACCCCGGTTCCGCCGATGATCAACAGGGCGGGCTCAGAGCCTCTCGCACGCCACTCGTCGATCTCTTGGAAAAGCCACTGTCGGCCGGTGAAGCCTTTAAGCTTCGCTACCAGGAAGGGAGTAAAGTCCCAAGGCTTGAGTAACAGCCCCAGACGACGTTCACTCGTTTCGCTATGTCGCGCGGTTTGGATCGCCACGGACGTTGCCCCCACTTGCCCCGGCAATCTGGAAGGCTCCGAGAGGCTCTGTGGGCGCCCGGCAGTAGCGTCGTTCGACAAGCGGAACTTTTCGGCTCGTGCTATTCGGCGATCGATGCTCCAACCGATCAACAATGCCGGGAAAAATCCCAGACAAAGCAAGCCGATAACGTCTTTAATGGTCCAGTTTGGAAGTCCAAGGCCGGGAAATACGATCGCCGCTACCTGGAGGACCACCCAGGCACCGACTATGTAGCCGGCGGCTACGCGGTAAACCCATTTTGACTCCAGTTCCCGGAAGAACGCTTTCACACAGCTCCCATTCTGCAGAACAGCTCCGATTGTGTCGAAAAACTACTCTAACAGCGATCTCTTTCCTGCAATCGGCTAATCCGAAGCGCTGGAGGCGCGAAATATGATAGCCTGGGGCGCAAGCCCATGAGCGTTAACTTAACTTAGGGGCTCGGTGTTTGCCCCAACGGGCGCCAAGGCTCAGCCCTGATATTAACTCAGGGGTACCAAGATCACCAGTGGCGCGATTTCGGCCCCGAAGGGGCTGCAGGACTTAGCCCGGGGTTTCAGCCCCGGGACCCGCCCCAAACAAAGCGCCGCGCCCTGTAAGGGCGCCAGGCCTGTGCGATCGATCTTAAACGTATCGTGAGCCCTACCAGATTCAGGGCAGGAATCAAGGCGTCTTAGAGTTAGATAATATTTCTGGGGTGCTTTAAGGCCCATTGTCGCGCCCTTTCAGGGCGCATTGCAATAGGGGAAAGATTCCCCGGTTGAAACCCCGGGCTAAGTCCTGTGGCCCCTTCGGGGCAAAAACCATCTCAAAAAAACCGAGCCCACTATAGTCTCACCACTTAAGTTAACGCTTATGGGGCTGCGCCCAATTGGGCGCAAGCCCCGGGACAACCGTTTTTATCGCGTCCGGTCTGTAGGACCGGCAGAATCGTCGTACGTGCGACGCCCCCGATAAGCATTACATTTCTTGCGCGGGAAACGTTTCAAAAAAAAGTAGCTGAAAGATTTACGCGGAGAAATCCGCGTAAATCCTAGCCTGAATATCTCACACTCCCTCGTAGTCGCCTTACAAAACGTTGCGTCGAGAGTGTGAGATATTCAGGATGACAAATGACATATGTCATATGACAAATATCCGATCTCCGTAGCTGGGAGTAAGCCTCTTCATTTGTCATTTGTTATTTGTCATCTGTCATCCTGGAGCGTGCGCAAAATTCTAAGATTTGTGAGCGATCCAGGTTAGCGGAGCCCGCAATAAGCGCGCGGCTACATGTGGCGTGTGAAATTTGTGGGCTAGTTCGAACAGCCAGAAATGAACCACTCAATCTCTTGTCCGAAAGTTCCGTTGCTGTTCCATCGACAGGCGTGGATCAGTTCGATTTTTGGTCGCGATGGCGTGAAGAGCGGTCGTCTCCAGACTCGTGATTCTGTGGTCGCGAACAAAAGCAAGGTTGGCCTTTTTTACAACGGCTACCTCGGTCGGGGTGAGCTGTTCAATGGCTTCCCGACGTCCGGATCCCAGAACGATTGTCCACCAATCCTCCGCCGAACGAATCGGATGCGATCTATTCTCCGTGATCACTTCCTCGGCTTCCACGCCTCCCTCTCGCAACATCTGGCGCAGACCCCCAGGATCAGCGATGCGGCCCCAAGGCTCGAAGGGCTTATGCGCCTCCGATCGGAGTTCTCGAATGGACCGCCAAAACGCGCTATTGGCTGGCTCAAGAACGTTTGGTCCCCAACTCGTAATGGCAAGTTTTCCGCTTGGCCGAACGAAGCGCCACAGTTCCCGCACTGCAGCCGGCATGTCTGGAGCAAAGAAGATCCCAAAGACACACAGGACCGCATCGAAGCTTTCGGCCTGATAATCTAGATCAAGCATATCCGCGACACGGAAGGTGATGTTTTGCAGATCGCGTTGGCGAGCCTTTTCCCGGGCAAGGGCGAGGAGTCTATCGGCGAGATCAACCCCAATCACGAATCCGGAGGCCCCGACTGATTCGGCTGCTGGAATGGCCGATGAACCGGTGCCGCAGCAGACGTCTAACACCCGCGCACCCTCGCGAATGCTCAGCTTTTCGACGGTCTTTCGTCCGAAATAATCCCTAAAGCCGAGAGCCGAATCATCGTAAGCATCCGATGCGGCGTTAAAGGTGAAGGTTGCACTTCGTTTTGCGTCTCTGATAACGCCTCCTGATTTTTCGGATTCGCTCTATGGGCCGCCGAGAAAACACCACTCCATCGGGTGGTGTGGAACCCGCCACCCTTCAACGCGCCGCCCTCTTTCATGGTCGCTACTCTAGAGAACCGCGGAAAATGGTAAATGGAACGAAAGATCCACCGAGGCGAGGTCTTGATCACTACCTTTGCCGCCTGGGGCGAAGAGCTTCCAGGAGGAATATGTAAATTTTCTGCAGAAACATGGCATCCGCTTTGAAGGACGAGAGGTGGTAGACGCCCGATCAGGATACCAGCAGCCGGACCGTGACTGCGGTACCTTGGCCGATCTTGCTTTCCACGGTGATCTTGCCGCGATGCAGGTCCACGCAGCGCTTTACGATCACCAGACCGAGACCGGTGCCCGGACGGCCATCGACGTTGTGACCGCGATGGAAAGCGTTAAAGAGCCACTCGCGGTCGGTTTCTGGAATGCCGATGCCCTGGTCACGGATCGCGCAAACCAGTTCCGCGCCGACGCGTGTGATCTCGAACTGCACCGCTCGTCCGGCGTCCGAATACTTCACGGCGTTCGTTAGTAAATTCGTGAAAATGTGTCGTAGCAGACGCTCGTCGCCCTGGATTTCAGCAGGCATTTCGGTAAGCGACAGTTTGATGGGACATCGCTGGTCAGTGGCGGACAGGACCTCGTCCACGAGCTCTTGCACGAACGTCCGCAGCTCCAGTGCTACCGGCCTGAATTCCATCTTGCCCGCATCGAAGCTTCCGAGAAGCAGCACTTCCTCCATAATGCCGGCCATGCGGCGCGTGTTGCTGCGGATCGATTGCAAATGGTCTTTGCGCTCGGTCGTCTCCAACTGGTCGAGGTAGTCCTCCAGGATTTCCGCCGATGACTGGATGATGCCCAGCGGCGTGCGGAACTCGTGGGACACCATCGACACGAAGTTGCTGCGCAACTTGCCCAATTCCTTCTCTCTGGCCAGTGTCCGGAGCCATTCGCTCTCGACCCGCTTCCGCTCCGTAACGTCGAGGAAGAAGCCGAGGACATGCGGTTCGCGATTCACTTCAATAATATCGGCCGAAACCAGCACGGTGTGGATCGTGCCCCGACGGGTGCGAAACTGGCACTCAACCTCGCGGAGTGAGCCATCGCGCCTGAGATCTGCCCAGAACTTTTCGCGGGCCTCGAGATTCAGCCACAATCCCAACTCCCAGGAGTCGTGGCCAAGAATTTCGTCGCGGTCCAGCCCGAACCATCGCACAAACGCACCATTCGCTTCGACGAACTTGCCATCGCTCAAACGGGCCATCGTCATGAGAGCTGGGCTGGCGCGAAAGGCCCTGCTGAAGCGCTCCTCGCTCTCGCGCAGACGGGCCTCGCTCTCGCGCAAAAGATGCTCCGAGCGCGCGCGACTTGATTCCTCCAGCGCAAGAGACGCCATCGCCGCGAGTGAGGAAACAAAGTCAATTTCTTCGGCCGACCAGTGGCGAGGCGGTCCGATATGTTCGTGACAAAGGACGCCGACAATCTCGCTGCGCACCCAGACCGGCGTATCAAGCAAGGAAGAAATGCCGCGTTGGCCGAGGTAGTCCGCCAATCCCCTCGTTGCGGAGTGCTCCAAGATGTTGTCGGCTGCGATGAGTCCTTTGGCGGCTAATGCCTCGAAAAATGCGGGACAATCCGAGAAACTCAGCCGCGCGCCTTTGCACTGCTCATCGAAGCACTCGGTGTGGCGGAGATGGAGGACTTCGCAGGCAATGGCGGAACCACTGTAAGGACCAATAGCTGACACGTGCCACATCAAGTGTTGCCGCCGATGCGGAGCAGATTTGTTCGAGCGCCCTGGTGAGATCCGATTTATCCGAATGCGCCAAGCCGAGCAAGACGTCACGGTATTTTTGCACCTTTTCACTGCGTTTGCGCAACTTCTCTTCGGCCTGGCGGAGCTGCTGGTTCGATTGTACGAGTTCGATTGTGCGTTCGACCACTCGTTTCTCGAGCGACGCATTGAGCTGACGGATTTCGTTCTCGGCCTGCTTGCGTTCCGTGATATCCGTCGCGATGCCACAGACTGCATACGGCTTTCCCGCGGAGTCGCGCAGCGGGAATTTCACGACGACACATAAGCGTTCGCCCTCATCGGTAGGCACTGTTTCCTCAAACTGAATCGGCTCACCCGCTTCTATTACTCGCCAGTCGTTCGCGCGTACCGCTTCGGCGATATCAGGGGGGTGAATGTCGAAGTCCGTTCTTCCGCGGATTTGCTCTCGTCGAACGTGATGCCTGCGCTCATATCCCCGGTTCACCAGCAGGTAGCGGAGTTCCAGGTCCTTGACAAAAATGATCGAGGTGGTGTTGTCGATGATATCCTGCAGCCGTTGTTCGCCCTCGCGCAGAGCTTCTTCGGCCCTCCTCCGATCACTGTTTTCTTGCGTCAACGCAGCATACAATCGGGCGTGATCCAAAGAAATCGCGGCTTGCGAGGCCAACAATTCCAGCACCGCCAACCGCCCCGGCGTGAAGGCGCGAGGAATCAAATTGTTTTCGAGATAGAGCGCTCCTACCAGCTTAGCCTGCTTAACGAGCGGGAGGCACAAGACGGATCTCGAACGTTTGCGGCGAATATGCTCATCATCCGAAAACGGGTTCGGGATCAACGCGTCGTCCAGAATTACGCTCTGGCGTGTCCGGATCACATAATGGAGAATTGACTCCGGAAGTTCTGACAACGTTACCGGCGCTTGCCGGAGACAGACCTCCACTTTGTCGCGGACCGTCGCGGCTTCCGCTTCGATCTGGTCCTTTTCATTCCGCGACAGGATGAGAAGACCACGCTCGGCACCGGCGTGCTCGACCGCGATGACCATCAGGGTCTCGATGAGTTTCTCGAGGACGATCTCGCCGGAAAGAGCCTGCGACGCCTTAATGACAGTCAGCAGGTCGAGTTGGTCTACAGGGGCGCCGATATTGCTAGTGGCGCCTTGGGCATCTGGCTCTTTCCATTGTGGATAGCGTTGATCGAGCTGTTTTACTTTGCCTTGCGCGCCCCAGCGAAGGTAGCAGGAGCGCGCGTCCCGCAGATAGAAACCGGCTACTTTGTCCAAGCGGTGCTTGAAATAGAACTTCGCCGCCAACTCGCTTGCAACCCCCTCGTTCTGCACAAACCCGTTCTCGCGCGCCGAGCGGATAGCCTCTTCGTAAAGGCGCATGGCGTCGAGGTCACGGCCTTGCAGGCGAGCGAGTTCGGCTGCAACCAAATCGTGCTTGTCCAGGAACGTAGCTGGACAATTATCTGCCCACTGTCGAAGCTGGTTCAGGTGGGTGGTAAGGACCTTGAGCCATTCGGCTTGCTGATCCGGACTTGCCGCCTCGTAGACCGCTGCAATAGTCAGCGCGGTATAATAGTGGTAGTCAAGTGATTGAAAAAAGGCCTCGGAAGACCAGTGCAATTCCTTTGCCTTCTGGGCTGCAGCCAGGCCTGCATTATAGTCGCCGGACAGGAACCTGGCCTGCACCTTGAGAATCCAGTAGCGGCTGACCATGACAGTCATCCGGTCCTCAGTTAGCCGCGATTCAAAGTTCTGTTCGTCGAAGTTGCCGTCGCTGAAAGTGGAAAAAGCCACAGTCTGTCCTCGCAGATTGCGGATCAATTGTTGCTGGCTAATGATAGCTTCGGCGGCATCCTGGTACCTTCCCTTGCGAACGAAATCCAGGCAGATCTCCGATTCTTGCCACACGTCGTCGAGGTGCGCTCCTTTAGTAAGCAGATCCGTGACGAGATGCATGCAGCTGTAACAGGCATAGGAAAGATCGCCCGACTCAACGCCGGCGTGGAACGCCGTTCGGATTAAGTTGATCCCGACGTCGATGGGCTGGGTCCAGAGAACGACCATCTCCATCGCGAGGTAGACTTTCGCCTTGTAGGCGGTGAACCCATATTTCTCAACGAGTTCGCCCGCAAGTTTCGCGAACCGGTAACCGTCGCCATACCGCTGGAAGGGCAGGCAAAGAATCGCGCCGAAACCCGCGTAGCCAAAGGTGGAAGCGTCACTTGTTCCGTAAGTGAGGCTCAAGTTCACCATCTTGCAGAAGTGCAGGTGGTAGAGGTTGATGTCCGTGTAGAGCGCCGGACCGGTGAGGAAAGAGAGCACGCGCATCGCGGCATGCATTTCCGGGTTGGTCATTAACGGCAGGTCAACCAGGCTCTCGATCGAGCGCCCGGCCAGATTTCTCCAGACTATCTCAAACTCATTTTTGACCTCTTCTCGAGTGGGATGCGCTGACATCTCGATACCGAAGAGGCGCAAGCACTCCAGGGCTGTATCAACCCCCTGCCTCTTTTCTGATTTTATGAGATGAAGAACAACTTTGAGGCTGTAAGCTGTTGCCTTGTCGACTCGCGAGACACCCCTCTGAATCAACCGACAAATCAGGCGCTCGGCCTCGTCGAAGTTGCCGCTCAAGAGCTCGCATTCCGCGCGTTCGCGCCACAGGGCGAACGCGAGATCATATTGATTCGGATTGTCCCAGCACTGGCTACCAATCAGATTCATCCCGGCAGTAAGGTAAATGCAGGCCGAACCATAAGCTGTCGAGGCTTTCGCCTTTCTCCCGGCACAAAGGTTTAGTCTTGCCGCGTGCTCTTTCTCGTCCCGGTCAGAAATGAGTGCGGCGCCGAAGTTGAGCTGATTGACAACATTAAAGATCGACTCGGCGATCTCCTTTGGATCCATTTTTGCCACGAGCAGGCGGCCGATGCGCAGATGGACTTCGGCGCGCGACGCCTGAGGGATGAGCAAATAAGCTGCTTCCCGGACGCGGTCATGCAGGAACTTGTAGGAATCGGTCAGCCTGAGAACTAGTCCTGCGCGAACCACCTCCCACATAGCCGAATGGACCTCTTCCTCGCGTCCTCCATTTACTAGCGCCAGGGTGCCGATCTCCGTGTCGGCCCCGAGACACGCAAGCAGTTTGAGGGCTTCCACGGTCGCGGTCGGCAGCCGTCTCAGTTTCCTGATCATGAGGTCGACGACGTTATCGGTAAATCCCCGGGTTTTGATCTTTGCCAGATTCCATTTCCAGACCGCCTCCCGCGGTTCGAATTCTACGAGGTGTTCCTCGGCGAGGGATGTCAGAAACTGAATAAGAAAGAACGGGTTCCCGGCGGTTTTCTGGTACACGAGCCGCGCGAGCGATCTAACGCGCACCCGCTCGCAACGCAGGGCATCAGCGATAAACTGGTTCACATCCTTGAGCGAGAGCGGTTTGAGAGCAATCTCGTTAACGATCGCTCCGGCTTGCCGGAAGGAATCCAGCGTCCGTGTAAGCGGATGCGAGGGGCCGACCTCGTTGTCGCGGTATGCGCCAATGATCAGAAAGTGCCGGACGTCAGGTTGAAGGACGAGATTTTCCAGAAGGGTCAACGTTGCTCCGTCGAGCCACTGAAGGTCGTCAAGAAATATGACAAGGGGGTGTTCCTGCCGGGCAAATACGCCGAGGAATCGCCGGAAGACCGCTTGGAAGCGGTGCTGCGTCTCCTTAGGAGGAAGCTCCGGAACAACCGGCTGCTTGCCGATGACCAGTTCAAGCTCGGGGATCAGGTTGGCGATCAGCTGGCCGTTCGGTGCGACCGCTTCCAGGAGAGCATTTCGCCACTGATCGACCTCCTCCTCGCTTTTGCTCAGAATCTGGCGGATCAGCGTCTGGAATGCCTGTGCCAAGGTGCTATACGGGATGTCACTCTTATGCTGATCAAATTTTCCGGCGACGAAGAAGGCACGCGGCAGGACGATCGCTTTCCGCAGCTCGTTCACGACCGCGGACTTACCAATGCCGGAATAACCGGTTACCAGCGCCAGCTCGGACGCGCCGGTGGCGACAACACGCTCGAATGCGTCAAGCAGTTTCTTGACCTCCTGGTCACGTCCGTACAGCTGCTCTGGAATCCGTAGCCGATCCGACGCGTCGTGCTTGCCCAGCGGGAACGAGTTGATGCGACCGAGCGATTCCCAGTCTTCAAGACACCTTCTGAGGTCGGCTTCGACGCCCGCCGCAGTCTGATAGCGATCCTCGGCGGTTTTGGCTAGCATTCGCATGACGATCGCCGCGACGGGTTCGGGGATCCCCTCGATGCGTTCGTCCGGCGGGACCGGCTGTCTGGCGACGTGGCAATGGATCCACTCCAGCGCATCTGAGGCGCAAAAAGGGAGCAAGCCTGTGACCATCTCATAAAGTATGACCCCATAGGAATAAAGGTCGGCGCGGGAATCAATCGACCGATTCATGCGCCCCGTCTGTTCGGGGGCCATGTAGGCAAACGTGCCTGCGATGAGTTCGGGCGTACTCGCGGGTTGAAGCTCCCGCGCTAAGCGGGAAGCGATGCCGAATCCCATCAGCCAGGCTTTGCCTGTCTCAGGCTGGACAAGGATGTTGGCCGGTTTCAAGTCCATGTGGATAATCCCCCGATCGTGCAGCCCGCGGAGGGCATGCGCAATTCCGATGGCTAAGCGCAGGGCTTGAGTTAGTTCCAGCGACCGCCCCAGAAGACTATCGAGCGGCACGCCACCAGGGTCTTCCAAAACGAGCGTTGTGCGCCCCGCCTGGCGAGCCAACGCGACAGGTCGGGCCGCCCAGCCCAAATCAAGCTCTTCGCGCAGTGAATATTCATGCTCCAGCCGCTTGAGGCTGCTCACAGAAGGAGAATCCGAGACGGACTCTACTAAGAGAAAACGAGAGTTACCACTTTCGGTTCGACTCCGGTAAAGGACGAGCTCTCCATCTCTTCTTAGTGTTTCCCGGGCGGATGTTGAAAGCTCAGTCACCGGAGACGACCTTCCATGAGTTGTTTGCGTAAGCTTAACCCTTTTTATGATAACCCCCAAATAGATCGAAAGGCGCAGTGCCAAAGGGAAACCTTCGAGAAAATGATCTGGAGGTCTTGGAGCGCTTCTGCAACATCTTTGATGAATATAGTTAGTTAAATTATGCAGCAAACATCATGTAACCTTTAGCGAACAGTTGAACAGATCCCGGCACTGCTATCTCCGAAATTCGTTGATTTTCGCGAGGATTCTGCAGGGTAAAGATCACCAGTTAGCGGACGCCAACACGCGGCTCTCCGCCTTGGCGGATCGCCCTACCCATCACCTGCCAGGAAACGTCACTCGCTAGGGCGAAGCTCCCGCTGAGCCGCCGAAATGCTTAGCCTATACGGAGCTCCACACGTTCATTGCAAGCTAGGGTCTGACCCTTGCGGCGGCAGCGGGCGGCAACGGAGTGCCTCCGGGGACAGGTACCGGCGCGACCTCTGCGTAACTTACACCTTTGACGGGCCGTCCATCGATGACGCCCGACACAACCGAATCACCCTCCCAGTATGCCCCAGCAAGCGTTGCAGCGACGACCAATTCCTGGTCTTTTTGCAAAGGGGTGACATCCAGAACCCCGCCCGGCACGGTAACCTTCCACCCCGAGGGGTAAGTGATACCGGTAACCGGGCTTCCAGGACCCGATTGGCGTCTCGGACACCGAGCTCGGCGACAAGTGGACAGTGGAGCCGTTCTTGACTTGAGTGGCGACCACTTGAGCGAGGTGATTTCTGCCGTCGCGTATAAAATACAGCATGTACTGTGTATTGTTCGATAGCTGAATACTGAACCAGGTCCATCCGCCCAGACCCAAGGGGTTATACCACTGGTGGTCCATCCACGACTCGCCGATGACCACGACTGGAAGGCCGTGGTCCAAAACTGTGCCAAAAGTCCATAGTTTCGTCCACGAGTAGTAAAGGGAAGTCCCAAAAGGCCCGTAAGGGATCAGCCCATTGTTGCCATGCAGGATTGGGCTGGCCAGAGCAGCTCTTCGGCCACTGTTAGTTTGGACTGCGCAAAGATTTTGGCATCATTGCCTAACCAGGCGGTCTCATGTGGGTCTTTCGTTCCATTTACGCAGAGTAAGTCGGCTCTTAGGTTCGGCGCCGATACGAAGCCGAATGTTAATTCAATGAAAGGGTAGGAGATCTATGATCGGAAGGATATCTGTTATCACAGGCCTGACAATTCTACTTTACTGGGGAGTAATCACGGAGACGTTCGCCGCAGGAGCGGTTGCGAGCGCTGACGCAACGGAACAGTCAAACGCGGTGAAGAGTGAAGCCGAAATTTTGTGGGACGAATTTGGCATCCCACACATCTATGGTCCTGATCTGGCGACCGTCATACGCGGGTACGGCTACGCACAGATGGAAAATCACGCCGAGCTTATTCTTCAGAACATTGCCTTGGCTCGCGGCTGGGCGGCGGAGTATTTCGGACCGGGAGCGAACAACCAGAATGTAACCAGCGACGAGCAAGTCATAACTTACGGGATTCCCAAGCGGTCTGAGGAGTGGGTTGGTCAAAGCGACCTTCTGCAGCGAAAGGGGCGCTTGCGCTGCGTGTGGCGGGGCTAAATTCTCCAAACGTGGTGAGCCAGTATTGGAACATGATGCTGGCCAGGGATCTTCCGGAATTTATTCGCGCCAACCGCCGGTTGCAGATGCCATTCTTCAACGTTGTTTACGCCGATCGGGACGGACAAATTATGTACCTGTTTGGCGGCCGTCAGCCGCGCCGGTCCGGAGGAACCACGCCCAGTGGAGTGGAATCATTCCCGGCGATAGCAGTGCTACGCTATGGAACGATACTTTGAAATGGCGGGAGTTGCCACGCACGATTAACCCGCCCGGAGGATTCGTTCAGAACTCGAACGAGCCACCATGGTTTTCGACTTTTCCGGGAACAATCAGGCAGAGCGATTATCCATCCTATATCGCCCCGAACGAGATGGAGTTCCGACCGCAGCATGGGGCCATCTTTCTGAGTTCCAAAACAAAATTTTCTACATCAGAGGTAACGACCGGTAAGATGTCGACCCGGATGATTATGGCCGATCGCATTCTGCCTGACTTGATTTCGGCAGCAAGGGAATCGGGCGACGCTGATGCCAGCGCCGCGGCCGATGTCCTCGAAAAATGGGATAGAGAGAGTGATGCTGGCAGTCAGGGTGCAGTTTTGTTTGAGCGCTGGTACAACCTCTATATAGCAGACTCGAACTCCCCGAAGGACGATCGCTGGGGGCCAACTTACCCGGCATTCCGAGTGGAATTTTCACCTGCGTCGGCTTTGACGACTCCGATGGGCTTGAAGAATCCGGCTGCCGCAGTCCCCTTCCTGGCCCAAGCGGCACGGGAACTGCAGAAGCAATTTGGCAGGCTCGATATCCCTTGGGGGGACGTGTACCGCGTGGTGCTCGCCGATCATGATCCGAGCTACGAAAAGCCGGTTCCACTGACGAATCTTCCAGGTGCCGGCAGCCCCGAACCATTCGGGGGAATGCGCAAGGCTTATTATTACCCATCACCGGAACCGAACCCGAAGTTCGCCTACGATGGCGATACGTATGTTCAGGTTGTTGAGTTCACGCCGCAGGGCGCCGTGGCCAAGGCCTTGATCGGCTACGGCAACGCCTCACGACGTGGCTCCCCTCACATCACCGATCAGGTTTCCTACTACGAACAGAAGCAGTTGCGAGCCGTCTACCGGACCCGGGGCGAAGTCGAGGCGCATGCCGTCAGATGTGAGTCTTTTTAGCGCGAGCTAGTGGCTGCACGCCGAAAGCGTGAGAGAACTTAGCCTGCATCGCTCACAAATCTCAGGGATTCGTATGTCTATAGTTCTGAATCGTGCTTTCCGCAGGATTTTTGCCGCTGAAAGCTGGTAGGGCGAATTCGTCCCGCAAAGCGGGACAAATGAGCCTCAAGGGCTAGCAACATTTGCGGTTTAGGCTCAGCAAGCTTCGACCTACCGTCATTCCCAGGGTTCCGCTGCGCTCCACCCTGGGCTAAGCTCTCACGCGCCTTTGGCGCTTAAGTTGACGCGCGTGGCGTCAGCGAAGCAACGGCGGGATTCTGCTGCTTGAGGCTGGATCGCTAGATTTGTGAGCATTGCAGGCTAGCGTCAATGATGGCAAATCTTAACGAAGTGACGATACCAGCGTTGCCAACTCTGCCGCCGGAATACCTCCGGCCCGAATTGATGGTCATTGGCGACTCCCTCGCCCAAGGCTGTCGGTCTCTGAGCGTCCAAGCCACGTACTGCCGACAATCCTGGCCGGCGCGAGTGGCGACCTCTCAAGGGTGGACCTTTCGCACCCCGGATTTTCCGCGCCCCATTTTATTTGATCTCGAGCAGGAGATCCGTCTACTGGGTGACGTTATCCAACTGGCGCCAGCCGAGATTCGATTCCAAGGATTGGTTGGCCGGTTTCTGCAAAACCTGCGGGCATGGCTAGCAAACAAGAAGGAGTCTGCGTTCCTCTGTTTTGATAACTTGGGACTCTCTGGTGCACAGCCCTACGATCTCTACACGCGAACCGCCGCGAGTTCGAATGCGGAAATCGCAAAGACATGTCCCAATGGCCCTGCCACTTCCTCGGTTCCTTACAGCGATATCAGCACACTGCATTTGGGAATCAATGGGCGGTATGTTCTGAATCCATCGCAAAATCCAGCTTTCGAAAATTTGACCCCTCTCATGTGGGTGCAAGCCCGCCAACCGAAACGGCTGTTCATTCAAATTGGGCACAACAACGGACTGTACGCCATCGGCGCCGATGCCGATCCCCAGCGGTTGAACTTTACCCAGGACAATCCCAACGGCGATAAGTTCTTCGACTCCTTTAAGACGATTGCGAAGGCTGTTGCGGAGATGCCCGATTCCGTAGAAGCTGTTCTTGTTGCGCTCCTTCCCAAGGTCGGGACAGTTGCTAACTTACGACCGAACAACAATACCAGAAGTAACGGATACGCCGACTATTATTCACCGGTGTTCTCGACCTCCAAAACTGTATTGCCGGGAGCAACCCTGGCCCAGGTCGACCAGCAAATCGCAGACGCAAATTCTCAGATTGTCGAGATATTCCGACAAGCGGCTCAGGCCGCCGGCCGTGTTAGTCGCCTGACCTTTCTCGACGCGTTTAAGATGTTTGAGACGATCGATTACAAGAACACACTTGACGTGGCTGAACGCATTTCGATCGATCAAGATCACGTGATCGATAATAACTATCTCGCGGGAAGTCTGGTGCCCGCACTGCCGTTTCCTCTCGGCCAGCCGCCGCTGAAAAAAGTGATCAACCACGGAGGCTTTCAAAGCATTGATGGAATGCATCCAACCGGGTGCGGTTATGCCGTCGTAGCTTCGTGGGCAATGAAATTGCTGGACCTGCCCAACAACGATCTAGCCAAATTGCTAGACCAAAGCTTAATGGATGACCCTCTGGTGCACGACGTTCCTCTGAAGCTGGACTTGCTCACCGCGGTCCTGACTCAGTTCAAGCGAACGCTCCGTGCTGGATCTATCCCTTTCCCGCCCCGACAGGCGATCACTGAAGATGCTGATGATCCGCACCTGATCGACGTGGTTCGCCTTGCTCACCAGGTCATCGGTTCGCGCGAATAGTTCGCGGATGCTGACGTACGATAGTTCCAAAGGAGGAAACTCTGGGTTTACCTTGTGCAAGCCAGAGCAGTGTTTCCGCGACGCGCGGCGTTAAGCTGAGCGCGTCTTCGACGGCTTAGCAGAATCGGAATTGGGCTTGAACTCCGGGTCGGGTTGCTGTACGGCGCTTTCGAGACGCGAGCGGATGGCGGCGAGAAGATCAGGTTTCGCGACGGGTTTCGTCAGGTAGTCATCCGCACCGAGACTCATGCCGGCACGAATATCGGGCTTCTCACCCTTTGCTGTGAGGAAAATGAGCGGGATGCTGATCGTCTCCGGGTCGGCCCGGAGAGCGGCGATGACGCCGTATCCGTCCAGTTCGGGCATCATTACGTCGCAAAGAATGAGGTCGGGTTTTTCCTTTTTCGCCAATTCGACGCCGACTCGGCCGTTCTCGGCGGGCAGGGGGTAAAACTTCTCCAGCCGAAGGATGGTCGTCAGGTTGCGCCGCATCTCCGGTTCGTCTTCAATCACTAAGATCTTTTTCATATGGGCAGCCTCACAGTCACTACCGTGCCTTCACCCAATTTACTTTCCACTTCGATCTTCCCGCCATGCAAATCAACGCAGCGCTTTACGATTACCAGACCGAGACCCGTGCCTGGACGGTGAGCGACGTTGTGCCCGCGATGAAAGGCGTTGAACAACCATTCTCTGTCGGCTTCTGGAATTCCAATCCCCTGGTCGCGGATGGCGCAAATAATCTCGGGTCTGGCACACGCGATTTCGAACCGTACCACCTGTCCGGGATCCGAGTACTTGACTGCGTTGGTTAGCAGATTCGTGAAAACGTGGCGCAGCAACCGCTCGTCGGCCTGGATCTCCGCAGGCACTTCGGCCAGCAATAATTCGATCGGACATCGTTGGGCTGTGGCCGACAGGACTTCGTCCACGAGCCTTCGGACAAATGCCCCCAACTCCAACGACGCGGGCTTGAATTCAATCTTGCCCGCGTCAAGGCTTCCAATGAGCAGCGCCTCCTCCATCAGCCCCGCCATGCGACGCGTGTTGTTGCGGATGGATTGCAGGTGACTCTTGCGCTCGGCCGGTTCCAACTGCTCGAAGTAGTCCTCCAGAATTTCTGCGGAAGACTGGATAATGCCCAGCGGCGTGCGGAACTCATGAGACACGATTGAGACGAAATAGCTCCGCAACTGCCCCAATTCCTTCTCTCTGGCCAGCGTCCGGAGCAATTCGACCTCGGCCTGCTTGCGCTCCGTGATGTCGATGCCGAAACCAAGAACGTGCGGCTCGCGGTTGATTTCGATGATTTCGGCCGAGAGCACGATTGTGTGGACGGTGCCCCGCCGGCTACGGAACTGGCGCTCCACCTCACGCACCGAACCATTGTGCCTAAGATCCGCCAGGAACTCTTCCCGGTCGTTGCGATCCCGCCATACGTTCAGCTCCTTGGTGTCGTGACCAACAATGCTGTCACGGTCCAACCCGAGCCACCGGGCAAACGCATTGTTTACTTCGACAAATTTTCCATCGCTCAACCTTAACAGTGAGATGAGCGCCGGGCTGGCGCGAAAGGCCGTGCTGAAGCGCGCTTCACTCTCGCGTAGCCGCGCCTCGCTCTCGCGCAATAGAAGTTCCGACCGCGCGCGATTTGATTCCTCCAGCGCAAGTGACACCATCGCCGCGAGGCCTGCTACAAAGTGAATTTCCTCCACTGACCAGATCCGAGGGGGGCCAATATGTTCGTGACGAAGCACGCCAACACCTTCGCCGCAGTCCCAGACCGGAGCGTCGAGTAGGGAAGAAATGCCAAGTGGCTCAAGGTAATTTTTCGCCAGACCGCTCGTGGCCGGGTGTGTCAGGACGTGGTTCGCAATCACGGGCCGTTTGGCGGCTAACTCTTCAAAATAGGCCGGATATTCGGCGAAACTTAGCCGGCTGCCTTTGAGCTGGCTATCGAAGCGCTCCGTATCGCGCCGATAGAGGACCTCACAGGAAATTGCTGAATCATTTTCCTGCACCGACCAGTAGCTGACGCGCGCCACATCCAGTGCTGCGGCCGAAAGCGAACAGATTTTTTGAAGCGCTTGGGCGAAATCCGACTTGTCCGAGTGCACCAACTCGAGCAGCACGTCGCGGTGTTTCTGCACCTGCTCGCTGCGTGTGCGCAACTCTTCTTCTGCGCGCTTGAGTTGGTCGTTTGCCCGCACGAGTTCGATCGTGCGTTCGGCCACTCGTTTCTCCAGCGACGCGTTGAGTTGGCGGATTTCGCTCTGTGCCCGCTTGTGTTCGGAGATGTCGCGATATACGATAGAAAGCAGGCTCCGTTTGTCGAAAGCGACCGCCGTCATCACGACGTCAAGCGGCAACTCTCTTCCGTCATAGCGGTGGACCAACCACTCGAAGCGATGGCTATCTTTGGCCAGGGCAAGTTTTATCATCTCCCTGACCTTCTCGACCGAAAGCCGGCCGTCAGGCTGATGCTTCGGCCATCTTTCCACTGGCGAAACATCGCGCAGGGCCTCCCTGCTTGGCGCTCCGATCAGCCGCGCAACCGCTTCGTTCGCCTCGATGTATCGGAGGGTTTGCGGATCGAACAGTGACATGGCATCGGCATTGCGTTCAAAGAACGAGCGAAAGAGCGACTCGCTCTCGAGCAGCGCCCCTTCAGCCTCCTTTCTTTCAGTGATGTCACGCGACACCAAGACAATCACCGTTTCGCCGTCGCGTTCAATCGCCGTCGCAGTTACTTCGAGTCCTCCCCTTTGACCCGATTTTTGATCGCGAGAATGGTAAATTTATCTTCGGGTTGCAGGCGAGCATAAATTGTCCCGCGCCCATGCCGCAGGCTGTTGGTAAGTAAACTGTAGAGAATCTGCTTCATGTATTTTGGATCAGCGCTAATGAGAGCTTCGCGAACAGTGACTTCGATCTGACGATCCTGATCTCTGGCCAACAGGCGAAAATCTTGCACCACATCTTCGAGCAAGGCCGCTAAATCGAACCTCAATCGATTCGGTCGGAGATGGCCTTGTTCAGCGCGAGCGATCAGGAGTGCTTGCTCGACATGCATCGTGAGCCGCAGAAGTTCGGTCTGAATCTCTTCCGCCAGAGAGGGCTCAATCTTATCCGCAGCCTCTTCGATCTTTAAACGGATGATGGTTAATGGCGCGCGAAGTTCACGTGCCACTTGTGCCGAGTAGTTCTGCCAGAATGATAGCGTCGTAAGTGTTGTTTTCGGCCAGCCAATGTGCCTCATCTCCATCTTGGGCATAGTCAACGGCGTAGCCTTCTGCGATCAATGCCTGGCGGACATGTTTGCCGATTCTGGCGTCATCGTCTGCAAGGAGCACTCGCATGTTCTTAGGTCCCGTAAGAGTCACCGTATCCATCGCAAATGATCGGACCTCTGTCGAATGCGCAGAAAGCCTCGAGGTCGGCCAGCGCATGATGGATGCGGCCAGAGTATTGATGGGCAATGGACTTCATGAAGCGGACCCTACTTACGCATTGCCTGGCCGGCGAGATCGATTACATGGTAGAAGCAGAGAAGGATCATCAGGATCAAGTAAGCTCGGAGGGCAATGAGTGACCAGCGCACGCTCAGGGTCATCTCTATCGGCGGCAGGTGATCCGACTTGAGTTTCTCCTCCGGGTAATCATCGAGCGGGTGAACGACCAGGAAGAAATCGCTCTCGAGTTCGCCTTCCGCCGCGCCGGTTGGTTGGTCGGATTGCTCAGCCATACATTTGTCTTTCTCTCGTGTTGTAATTCAACTGCTGGCCGGGAAGAGTTGCGGTGCCATGACTTGGGCCGCCAAAACCAGCGACAAAGCGAAAAGCACGATGATAATTGTCCAGTTGACGATGTTGTTCCATCGCTTGTTAGTCCACTCATCCCCCAGAAGCTTGTGGTCGTTCAGCAGCAGTTGCAGGAAGATGATGGCCGACGGCAAAATGATCCCGGCGAGTACCTGCACGCCAAGAATAATCAGCTGAAGTGGCGCCTTCGGAATCAGAACTAACGATGCGGCTAGGAGCGTACACAGAGCGTAGGTGCCATAGAAGCCGGGGGCTTCTTTGAACTTCGTGTCGAGGCCGTGTTTCCAACCTCGGACTTCGCTGAAGGCCCAGGC
>JBAUZZ010000116.1:0-3008 GCA_049585495.1 Chthoniobacterales bacterium
CGAGGCGACCGCCGCCCACGGTCAGCTCGGAGATCTGCCCCTACCAATCGGAGCCCGACCTTTTTCCTGAGTTTGCACCAGCAACTGCATTTCTGCTACCGCTCCGATAAGTTCTGCGAAAATACAAGAACCGGAGCTGTCTCTGCTGCGCAGATCTCTCTTTTCAAGCAGACGATCTGTCGGTAATTGTACGCGGCCGGCGGTTGGGTCGCTAGGCTCCTCCAAGAAGTCAGCGGATTCTTCCACTGAGTCCGCTAAAAGTTTGGTCAATTCTCGCTCAGTTTTCGGACGTTCGACGTCTTGAGACGTCGGCCTCGACGATGCCTGCTCCCTGAGCCACGGGAGACAAGCAACGTAAATTTCCTCCACTCCTTCCGAGTTGGCCGCCAGGCGCGAAACCTCACCGTCCTCGGATCGATAAAGCAGAGCTTCGAAGGCAGCTTGGTCCTGGTACAGATTGGCCTCAGAAAGGCTAGAGGCTATTTCCAGCTCGAGCTGTTCCCGTTGCGAAGCCGAACTCTGAGAGCCATAGCCTGAATCGCCCAGATGTAGAAGACAAGCGATGGCGCGGAGACAAGCCGCAAGTCGCTCGCGGGCAAGCGAGTCAGCACTGTCGGGCCAAACCAGGGAGAAAACGGTCGTGATGATGCATATGCCAATCACGATGCCGATAAATCGATCCCGAAGCGGATCAATGTTCGTAGGCGGCCCGTATCCTTGCAGGAACCCAAGATCAAAGGTTAACGCTATCTGAAGGCCGATGTACGAGATCCGCTCGCTGCCTGAAGCGATCCACGCTGCCAGGCCGTGCACGCAGAATACAATGAAGAGGAATGTTCCTAGCGTCTCGTATCTCGGGATCACCCAGATTGAACAGATCAGACCTAAAGCACCTCCGATAATGCAGCCAACAATTCGAAGAAATCCCTTGTGAATAGTGGCTCCGGTACTGGCCAGCGCAATGATCAGAGGCGTGTAAAATACCGTGTGAATTCCGTAGTAATCGCTCGCTGTGTAGAATAAATAACCGAGCATTCCCGCCAAGGTGACCTTAAGCGCGAATTGCACATGCCTCGGATTACTAAAAGCATCCGCGACAAAAAGGGCGGGCTTATGCCGGGCCGCGGCTTTCTCCGGCCGGTTCTTAGACTGTGTGTCTTCGGCAGCGAGATCTTCTATCGTGTTCCTGGCTTCCAGGAGTTGAAGCGCCGCGGCGGCTCTTGTCGTTTTCGTCGCAGCCCGTGTCGCGATAACCGACGGCACGAAGCCAGCCTCGAATTCGCCCTGGAAGGATTGGGCGTCCTCCTTGAGTCCGTATAGAATGGTCGCCTCATTGGCGGGAGTGACAATGGCGGCCGATGATTTCAGTCGTACGCGGGCATAGGAGAATATCAGTTTCGTGACTTTGTCGAAACTTAGAATCATGCGCCTCAATTGAAGTTGTTTTCCTCCTAAAGCATTGGACTCCATCAAGGAGAGTTTCAGAAGTTTGAGAAAACGCATGGGACCGCGTTTGGCCAGCGGACGAAGCAAGCCTATGCCTGCGGAAGGCGAACTTGTGGTCAATTCTGCCGTTGCAGCTGAAACAGCCTGCCAACCAGCCACGAACTCCCGCTGAAGCAGCCGGGTTGGCGAGACCGGAAAAACTAAAAGATTGGCGACCCAGGCGACCCCGACGGAAAATGCGACCGCAATCCAAAGCCAGAGAAACTGGTGAACCGCTTCCTCTGGGCTGGGAAAGAGGTAAACCAGACTTTGCGCGGCGGCGCCGATGAAGCCCAGGATCCACCCGACTGGGCCGATCGAGAGCACCCGGAACAAGTACATCCCAATAAAGATTTGCGCCGCGATGGCAGGAATTCGAAACTCTGGGCGATTACCAGTGCATTTATAAATCACAATTGCAGCCCCGATTGCTAGGGTGATTGCGAATAGAATCAAAAGAGCACTGACCGCCGTGGTTACCTTCTCTTCCTTGGTTACGAACAAAACGAAAAAAGGCATGAGGTCCTGGAACGGCATTCTGAATGTGTAGGTTACTAATACAATTATAGTGCACGCGACGGCTAGCCGAAGCGTTATCCGACCGCGTCCGGGGAACGGTTTCAGGGCCTCCCAAAACATATCCAGGAATGGGATCCCTCGGTTCTCAGCACCCCCTGAATACTCCGCGACTTTCTCAGGCATCGTTTGTTAGTTTGTGCTGTGAGATGGGGTAAAGCCCAGGATCGTAGTCACCGCCGTCGTACCCATGCGAAAGATTTTTGGGTCCGGATTTTCGATCTCGATTCGAACTGGGAATCGTTGCGCAATCCGCACCCAGTTAAGGTCTCGTTTAACAAACGGCAGTCCCCTGATCTCGACGTTATCTTCCTGGGACTGTACGGCGGGGGAGATTCCCTGGACGACTCCCTGAAAACGCCGATCAGGATCCGACAAGAGATATACCTCGGCCCTCATCCCCGGTCGGATGCTTTGTAATTCCCGCTCGCGAAAGTTTGCCAATACATACCACTTTCGAGAGTCGAGGAATGCGAAAACCTCCATGCCGGCGTGCGCGTAAAATCCTTCGGAAATATTTAGCCCTACGACTTGTCCATCGAACGGGGCATATATCCGCGTATAAGATAACTCCAACTGCGCCGTCCCCAACGCTGCAACCGTGCCAGGACGCTGCGCTTGGAGCGTGGCCAGCGAGCTGACCGCCACCCGCGCCTGGTTGAGTTTTTCATTGGCTTGTGCGATTTCGGCATCGAGGGAAGTGACCTTTGTGCGTGCCTCGTCAACTTGTTCCCTGGTTGCATAGGCTTTTGGTAACAGCGGTTCAAGACGATGCAAAGTATCTGCGGCCTGATCTCGTTCCGCCGTTGCTTGCCGGACAGCTGCTTCCGCAGCTTTGACCTGGAACTTTAGTTGAGCGTCCTGCGATTTGGCAGTTTCTATTTGTTGATCTAATGCGTCCAAAGCCGCTTTCGCCCGATCAACACTCAGCTGATAGTCTGCGGGAT
>JBAUZZ010000117.1:0-1596 GCA_049585495.1 Chthoniobacterales bacterium
ATCGTCTTCGAAGAGCCGCATGATGCCGCGCTTTTGCGACAATGTTCGGGTCTGATGGTGCCCGGCGCGTCCAGGGTGCTATTATGACGCCGAACTCTCCTGCCACGGCCATGGACCTCGACATCGAAGCTCTGAAAGCAAAGCTCGCCGCGCTGAAAACCGAACACCGCGACCTCGACGAGGTGATCGCGCGTCTCGCCGAGCGCAATCCTGTCGATCAACTCGAGCTTCAGCGGCTAAAAAAGCGAAAGCTGCTGCTCAAGGATCAGATCACCAAGATCGAGAGCGAGCTGTTGCCCGACATCATCGCCTGACGCCTGGTGTGGTGATCGCGCGAAGTTTCGAGAGCAGCGTGGATTAAAGCCGCGGCGCATCCGCGGCGAGGTGGCTGCTTGTCGAATTTTCTTACACCTGGGCGGTAGGAAAGAGCGGCGCGCCGGTACCCCCTTTCAGACAATTGTGAGGAGAAACGAGAGATCCACCCTGATGCCTTTGCCGGGGCCCACCGCGTACCCCCGTCGGAAATCCTTACACTTGTATCGGTTACCTGGGTCAGCTCCATCGGCATATCTTAAGGTGAGATGCACATATCCTTGTTCTCGCGTTAGGACCGAAAAATCACGCCCACATAATGGAATACTGCCGATCTTGTCTCCATCGCTGTTCCCGTTAAGCCCCTCTCCTGATGTCTCGGAACCGGTCTTCTACCCAGTTGAGGTAGCGAACGTAGACGCCAGCTTCATGTCGGATTCCTTTACAGTTTTGAAGGCGACCACCCATACCCGGATCATAAGCTCTCGTGATCGCTAAAGAAAACGTCGTGGCATGACATTTGCTCGGGGATTTTTCAGCCGAACCTTGACTGAAAGGGAGCAGGAATGGATCGGACAATCGGCGGCTTCTCGAGGACGGGAAGAGTCATTCTTGCGGTCGCGTCAGCGGCGGCGCTGATGGGGCTTGGCTCGGCAAACGCAGACGAACTAGTGATTGCAAACCAGTCCGCCTTTGGAAATGGCTTGATTGACACAGTTGACGTTACAACACATACAAACGTCACTAGCTTTATTCCAGATCAGGCTAAAGTAGGATCAAACAATGGCCGCGGCGTCGCGGTCCTCGGAAATTTCTTGTATTATACAGAGTTGACCGGCAGTGGTTTTGGCCCGAGCGCCGGGATCTTTGTCGCACCGTTCAACAATGGCGCAGGTGGGGCTGACATCAAGTCTTTTCCAAATCCGGTTCCAGGGACGGGCATCGTTGATCTAACCTCGGATAACATGGGTCATCTCTTCGCGATGACCGGCTATAATCTCGGGCCCGAAGTCGTCCAAGAGACGGACGGTAATGGCAACAATATCGGCGGACCCGTTACCCTTCACATGACGAACGGCTCTATACTGACCGCCAGCGACGGCTTCGCCATCCTGCCAAACGGCAACTGGCTCATCAACGACGGTGACGCGGTCAATTCCTATAACCAGTATAATCCGGTCACCGGAATGGAAATCCCCGGCACTACAATCCAGGCCCACACCACCGGCGGTGCAGTCTGCGGGAGCTCAACCGGCGTCGATACCGATGGCACGAACTTGTTTT
>JBAUZZ010000118.1:0-11510 GCA_049585495.1 Chthoniobacterales bacterium
CGTCGCAAAATGATCGCAGTTACCGAACGCAATTTGGCTGACATGCGAGGACTCTTGGGAGAACTGACGGACTACTCCGTTTTGCTGGCGGGCGATGTTCGGCCCGCCTTCGAGGAAATTTCATTACCGTCTTTATGCGAAGACCTAACGGCATCCTTCTCTCAGATGGCTAGAGCGAACGGAACGCTCTTTAAAATACGAAGGACCGACGATCTTCTTACCGTTCGGAGTGATCGCCGCAGGATAAAGCAAATAGTCGGCAACCTGATTTCAAACGCGATAAAATATCGCCGGCAGGAAAGATCAGACGGAAGTGTAGAAACGCTCTTTGTGCCCCTGCCTCCTGAAAGCTGGCAGTTGATCGTGAGGGACAACGGGATCGGAATTCCTAATGATCAATTGGCGAACATCTTTCAGGAGTTTCAACGAGTCGCACCCCGGGGGGAAATCCAAGGAGCAGGCCTAGGGTTAGCCATCGCAAAGCGCCTCGTCGACCTATTGCAAGGAGAAATTACTGTGTCCTCTGAGGTGGGGAAGGGAACTCAGTTTGCGATTACTTTCCCCATGAAGCCGGAGTGAAGCGACCGAGTTGCCAGAATACCTAACAGGTCTCCACCAATTTTTAAAATACTTCGGCTCATACGGCATCGCCAGTGTGATTTGGTGCGATTAGCACCTCAATGGTCGGACGTCATCTCTCTCGATTTGGCGCGCTGTCTGTGCTCCGCCAAGCAAATCATTGGTCGGTGATTTTGGCTTCCCATCGGTTTTCTGTCCTGCCGATTTGGCCTAGCCAGAAGTGATTCTTTTCGACCCCTTGTCCACCTCTTCAACGCGTTTCCATAGAATGAGTAAAATTCTTCAAATTGGGTCAGTTGATCGTGAGCCCTCGCGGTTGGCTTCCACATCTTCTTCTCTAGCAGAGGCGCGGGCTCGCGCCGTCATAATGGAGACGCCTGATTCAAAGGTAAGAGTGAAATACGGCATACTTCGCTCCCGTCTCCTTGAGTATGCACCGAACTATGCGCCGAAAAAGAGATCAAGAAGCCAGAGAGGAGCTGATCCGAGTGGTGGTCTCCGGAGAGAGGGACGAGCAGGCGGTCGTCGCCGGCCTCCGACGATTCGTTGAAGGCTCTGACCTCAGCTTTACTCGGATTGCTACGCTTATGGGAGTCTCTCCCGAAGCCTTGAAGAACTGGATTGGAGGCACAACCAGGCTGCGTCCGACCAAGCTCCTTGAAATTAAAGGCTTTCTTGGATGGCACGCGTGGCGGGACGAGGTCATAAACAAAGGCCCAGGCAGACAGTGAACATCAGAGAAGCTCCAGCTCGAGAATGGCGCGTCGTCCTGGGTCAATAGATTTGCTGCATGCCAGAGCCCCTTCATTCATACGAACCCCGCGAATCGAAAATCTTTGGTATTGAATAGATCCAACCGACTGGCATTCGTCGAACTTTCGGCATCAACGCACCTAAAATGAGATTCGAGAACGATCCGAATGAGACGCCGGCCTCAGGCCACTGTGCCGCGTGCATACCATTCTACTCGAAAGACAAGTAGTTAACCTTGGTAGGAAACAGTATGGACCCACATCAGAATCTCGGAAAATCGGCAGCAAGCGGCAAAGATCATTTAAGAGCCGCCACCGGTGATATCAAAGAAGCAGTGAGCGCCAAAGTAGAAGATATTCGACAAGCCGCCGCGGAAAAAACAGATGAACTTCGAGGAGCAGCGCAAGGCAAGGTTCAAGAGCTCAGAGGAGCGGCGGAAAGCGCCTGGTCGGATGCCAGATCTCAGGCGAAGACTTGGCAGGCCGAAGGCGAGGCTTACATTAGGGACAATCCGACAAAGGCTGTCTTCATCGCGCTAGGCGCTGGGTTCGTGTTGGGCCTTCTGTTGCGGAAATGACTCATGGATTCCGACGCTTGGCACGGCGTTCACGCTTCGGAACTAGCGCCGGGGATTCAATACGATTCTTGGTCGCTTTCCTTCCTTAGTTACTTAGAAAGTTCGACTAAAACTCTTGCGATTGGAAACTCGCCAGACTGTTTCATTTGCTCGTTCTGGGCCTGCTCTTTGTCAGGACCATCACCTTCTTTGCCGGCTTTTTCGCGATGTTGATCGGTTTTCTGCTCTACCTGATGATGCTGATCCTTGGACCGGGAATGGGCCTGGAGCGCCCTGGCACTTGTAGCGGGCTTTTAGCTATCGGTATTGTTGTCGGACTGATTTTTAGGTTTAGGTCCAAGATCGATGCCTCCGAGTTCACCGCACGGCTCGTCGATCCCGCGCAAGTTGTTCTAGCTGGTTCGCGGTCAAAACCGGCTCCCAATTGCGATCAAAGCGTCCACGCCTGCGTCCTCTCTCGTCGCGGTTCTTTCGCTGCCATTCCCGGCAATACGCTCGGTGGCAATCGCGGCAGGAGCTTGCTGGTTGACCGTTGGCCTTAAGCCAAAAACTCGATCTAGGCAACAGCTTTAGGCCACTACACCGGTCTCACCCGAGATACGAAAGACTTCGACTTGATGCTTCGGGCCGAGGATGTACCTCTTGCTCTGCAGACCTGCCGAAATGCCGGTTACGGGGCAGAGTTCGTCTTCACTCGCTGGCTGGCTAAGATTTGGTCGGCTGATTCTTTCATCGATGTGATCTTTCGCGCAGGAAACGGGTTGGGAGAGGTTGACGACCTCTGGTTTAACAAAGCGCCGGCTGCTGAAATCTTCGGCATCAGCGTCAAAGTTTCTCCGTTCGAGGAATTGATCTGGCAGAAAGCCTATGTCATGGAACGTGAGCGCTTTGACGGCGCGGATATTGTCCATCTCCTGGCGAGCTGCGCTCCGCAAATCGATTGGATACGATTGCTCGAACGATTTGGGCCCGATTGGCGCGTGCTGATGAGCCATCTGATACTGTTCGGCTTCGTTTTTCCCTCAAAACGGAATTTGGTTCCGCCAGAAGTCGTTAAAAAAATGAGCGCCAGCCTAATGAGGGAAGTGAGCGAGCGGCCAGCGGCTCAGCCGCTCTGCAACGGAACCCTGCTTTCGCGGATCCAGTATCTGTCGGATATAACCACAGGCGGTTTCATTGATGCTCGTACGACGGGGCGTTCCATGATTAAGCCACTCGAAATCCAGAAGTGGACCAAGGCATCTCTAAAATGATTTAAGCCCACGTCCTCGATTTCGAGACCGGAGGTACATCCACCAGGGATAGCACAATCGAATCAGACTATGGTACTCGCGAACTGAAGCGGACGAGCGCTGCCAGATTAGAATCGTTCGATAGACGAAGGAGAGAGGAGCAAGCGATGAGTGATATGTCCAATGTTGAGGCTGAAAGATTCTCGGCAGAATATGATCCGAATGAAGTCCTGGATACGTTTCAAAAAAAGAGCGCGAACGCTGTCAGCCGAATGAAGAATGAGATGCGAAATAACTTCCTGACCGTACTTCTGGCGTCCGTTACGGTCAGTTTTCTAGTTGGATATTTCATCTCCCAGCTGCGCGAGGCTCAGAAGCGCGAGCAATGGGCAGAGATTCTTTTTCGGCAGGGGAAAGATTGGCTGAGTGAGCGTGGGCGAAAAGTCGCGGTTCCGGTGCAGGAGGGTCTGGAATACGCCCGTTCGGCTGCTAAACAGGCCAGTCGCAGAGGTGCCCAGTATGGGCGCCGGCTCAATCCATTTTTGGGCGAACCCCGCCGCAGATTTCTTGGCATTCTTTGACCTATGGAAGAAACAAAGACTTCAGAACAGGCATCGTCCGAGAGCGGATCCGAAAAGTCGCAATCCGTACTTCCGGACGAATGGATACAACGTTGGCAACAGCTTGAGACCCAGATTCGTGAAGGGCCCGGTCCCTATCTCCTAGGCGCCTTGGCCGCTGGTTATCTTTTGCAAACCATTCCCTGCCGAGCGCTCCTCGTGTTAATTGGAACGCTCTGTCTGCGTTTGATAAAACCCGTCCTTTTTCTGGCTGGCGCAGTTAAGCTGGCTCAATACTCGTACAAGATCGCGAAAGATAAATTCTGATTTCGCATTCTTCAGAAAGCGAAGGTGATGGGAAAGCTAACCCTTCCGGTCTATCTGAAAGTGCTAGGATGGTCGGGAGCTGCAGTCATGGCACTTGCTGCGATCGGGATGTTTGTGACGGCAGGGAAATAGGCTTCGAATTCGCTCCTAGCATAGGCGTGACTGGCAACGGCGTTAGTCTACATCCGATGAAAGCCGTCCCCGCGAACAGGGACGATGAGAGGCCATGAGCACGTTGTTGGCAAAGTAGATGATTTGGCACCGGGTCAAATGAAGACGGTACAAATCGGAAGATCAAAGTTCTCTTAGTGCGTCTAGCGAATGGAGACTTTCGTGCCCTGGGCGAACATGCCCGCCGGCGCTGGAGGACGGGCTGCTGTGTCAAGAACGAATTGTGGGTCCCTGGCATATATCAGTTTTCAATATCAGGACCGGCGAGGCCCTCGAACCGCCCGCCCTGGACGATTTGCCACACTACCTGGTCGAATTGCGAGGCAGCGAGGTAGTTCTGTCTCTTCCGCAAAAAAAGACCACACGCAAAGACGCCAACAAAAAAGGCCAGGGAATCGAAGCGCTCAAAAACCGGTAAAGTGTTTGTTATCCTTGGCGCAGGCGCTGCGGGCCTTTCAGCTGCTCAGCAGTTGAGAAAATCAGGGTTTGGAGGACGAGTTATCTTGATCAGCCGTGAAAGCCGGCTTCGCACCTTACTAAGCAAACAGTATCTTTCCGGAAAGGCCGAAGCCGATTGGCTGCCGTTGCGCGCAGAGTCTTTTTTTGTCCAGTCCGATATTGAACGTTGGCAACGTGACGTGGAATCCGTGGATGTGACGGCAAAGCAAATCACCTTCTCTGATGGATTTACTCCGTTTCCCTATGACACCCTGTTGCTGGCAACCGGCGGTACCCCAATCCAGCTGAAGGTGGCCGGTGCAAAAGAGCATGCGAGAACGCTCCGGACGCCGGAGGATGCTGATGCAATCATAAACTTGGCAAAATCCGGAAGTGAGGCTGCCGTGATCGGATCGAGTTTCATCGGAATGGAAGTGGCCTCCAGCCTGACGCAGCGAAATGTTCGGACAACGATTATAACTCCTGAAGCAGTTCCGTTCGAAAAGAAGCTCGGTAAGCCCGTTGGCGAGATACTTCAACGGTTGCATGAGCGGAACGGTGTTCAGTTCAGGCTTCAAAGCGCAGTTTCGCGAATTAAATCTCACGGAGACAAGTCTGAGTTGATGCTGGAAAATGGGAAAAGCCTTCGGGTCGATCTCCTCGTCGCTGGAATAGGCGTTAGACCTGCGACGAACTACCTTCGAAATATTGAGCTGAATTCGGACGGTGGCGTCCCGGTTGATGAGTTCTTACGGGTGCCGGGCAAGCCCGCATTGTTTGCTGCCGGCGATGTGGCCGCATTTCCGGTCCCGCCTACTGGAGAAGTCGGGCGGATTGAACACTGGCGAGTGGCCGAGGAACAAGGCCGCACTGCAGCACTGAATATGATGGAACGGCCGACTCCTTACGCTGGGGTCCCATATTTTTGGACCTCCCATTTTGATGTTCGAGTTGACTACGTCAGCCACGCCGAGCGCTGGGACGAAATCATTGTGCATGGAAACCCGGCCAAACCCGATTTCATTGCGTTCTACATCAACAAGGGACGCGTCATTGCCGCGGCAGCGGCTAGACGAGAGAAGCAGGAAGCGGCATTCATGGAACTGATGCGCCAGAATCATACGCCGCATCCAGACGACCTGCGATCCAGCTCGTTAGATTTGGTTGCATTTCTTTCTCGTGAGCGGAGTTGCTCCTCTGGTTGAGAGAATTTTCCGGCATCGTCGGAAAATTCTGCGGGCTATGCGGCCTTCTTCCGGGTCGCCGCTCGTGTTTTTTTGGCAGCCTTCCCCGACTTTGGTTTAGCCTGGGTTTGCTGAATACTTCGCTTAAGCACAGAAACCAGGTCGACGACATTGGTCGGCTTCTTCCTGGCGGGAGCGGGAGGCTTTTCTTCGCCGTGCTCTATCTTTTCTTCGATTAATTTCTCGAGGACCTCGTGATATTCGTCAGTGTATTGCTCGGGCTTCCACTCCGAAGTCATGCTTTTGATGAGTTGCTTCGCCATCTGCATCTCCGCTTTTCCGATTGTTTTACCAACCGGTTCCTTAAATTCGGAAGCATCGAGAATTTGTTTGGGAAAATACATCAATTCAAGCATAAGCCCCTTTTCCCGAGGCTTAACTGCAGCGAGGTGCTGCCGCATCCGAATTACAACGGTGGCGATGGCGATCTTACCGGCCTCGACTAAAGCGTCACGAAGTAGCACATACGCCTTATCGCCTCCTTTTCCGGTCTCGAGATAGTACGGCTTGTAGAAAAGAAGCGAATCAACCTCGTCCATAGCGACGAAGTTGATAATATTGACGGTCTGGGTCGCCTCGACATCGACGCGGGCAAAATCTTCATCCTTGATGACAACGAACTTGTCCTTTTCGTATTCATATCCCTTCACAATCTGATCCCACGGCACCTCCTTGCCGTCAGCTTCAGCTACACGCTTGTAATTGACCGGACTTAAGTCCGACTTTCGCAGAAGCCGGAACTTCAATTCTTCGCGTCTGGTTGCTGGATACAGCGAGACCGGAATAGTTACTAGACCGAAACTAATGGCGCCTTTCCAGAGAGCTCTCATATGAATTGACCTGATATATCACCGGAGAGGGATCCGGCGGTTTGATGAAGCTTCAGCTGTCGACAATACGCTTGAGAAGATTGACTGCGGACACCAGCTGCCCCTCTCCCAGAACTCTCAAGGCGTGACGCACTTGGTTTTTGATTTCGACTACGTCCGGGTTCGGCTCGTCCTCCTCGTCAGCTTCCGGCGTTGGAAACTTTATTACCCTGGCAGTCGGACGCTCCTCTGCGGCGGGCCCTTTGCCTGTTATAGAAGCCATTTTGGCACCTTGCGATTTCCGTTTGGCCGAGCGCTTGGCTAACCCGATCGCCATTGCCTGTTGTTTTCTTGGAGCTGCTGGCCATTCGAGGAGGTCGTATTTCACCCCTACCACTCGCTTACCTGCGAAGTGCTCCAGCGACCGGGGGAATATCAGGATCTGACCGGTGATGCCCTTCTGGAATCCTACCACACCGAAATCGGTTTTCGTATCGGCCAGGTCTTGATGGACTGTCATCACGCGATTGGCATTCATAGCTTTTTGCAAAACGCGGTCCTTGGCCGGCCCCATCCACAACAGGTGAACGCTCGGCTTTCCTGCAGTTTCAACAATCTTTGAAAAACGAACCGTGCCCATCATTCTTGCAACGACGTTGCAAGTTCCATAGGCATGTAGTTCGCGCTCGGGGAATGGAACGGATCTATGCCGAATCTGGCGACGTCGAAATCGCATCGGTAATGAACGCACCGGAGCCGGAGAGGGCGTAGCTCAGCTCGCAACCGATGCAAAATTTACGAATAGTCATGTGCTGGAGGCTCCGACCGTAAAATCGACCAGGCGAAGCGCTGCACATTCGAGTCTGATGCTTATTGTGTGGCCATGGTCAGGAACACCTTGCCATCAACGTGAGCGGAAGCGGCTACATAACGAATCGATATCCGCCGGCAGCGCCGGGAATTGGCTGGCGCAATTGCCTCTTCTCCTCTTCTGCAGAGTTGAAGGTACTTTCGCCATTGGTTCCGCTGCTGACCTTCGATCCACACCACATCAAACCAACCGTCACTGGGATCCGGACGCGGAAATAGCTGTAGGTTCGGACCAACGAACGCCATATTGGCGACCTCGAGCAGTAGAATCCCTCCGGCAATGGTTTCATCGTCCAGAAGGAGTTCGCATTCAATCTCCGGATAGTCCTTCGCCATCCGGCGCAGATATTTCAGCGCGTCAACTAATCTCTCCTAGGGAGCCAACCGGATTTTGGATTTTTGTTTCTTCTCGAGCGCGTGTATTTCACTCATCGAGTCGGCTAAGAGACCGATCCCGATTGATTCGATAAACATCCGGTGGCCGTCCGAACTGGTGACAACGCCGAGATCGAGCTTCTTGATGCTCTCCGATTTCAAGCCTGAAATAATGCTCTCGACCGTGTTCATCTGGCCCAGGCTCCTTGCACAATTATTTGCCGTGTCCAGTGGCAGAATGCAAAACGGTGTTTCTTTTCCGGCAAGCCATGGCGCAAGCCGGCTGATGGTTCCATCGCCTCCCGCAATCACTATGCGATCGCAAGGCTCGGTGAATGCCTTTTCCCAGTCCCTTTCCTTGATCGATGCGTAGTGCACCTCGTAGCCTGCGTGTTCAAACTGACCGGTCAGTTTGCCTTAAGCATGCCGTCTCCGGCTTCCGGGTTATGGAGTAACGCAATTTTCATCATCCGTTGCATAACGGGTCACTTGGAACGTTGCTCGAGCTCCTGGCGAAGCAGCGCGAGAACCGCGGCCTCCTCTGGTTTGAGCTCTTGGAGGTGGTCCGCGATTTGCGAATCGGCCTTAACCCGAAGGGCGCGCGCCAAAGTGCCGTCCATGTATCTGGTGGTAATAGCCGGATGAAATGTAACACCTGGGGCAAATCGCAGCGGTATTGCCTAGCATTCGTGCGACGGCTTCGATCGCAGTAACGACATTCTTCTTTGCCTTCGCCTTACTATCTACCTCTTCCATCTTTCCCAGAGCGATAGCTGCCAGAACAGTTCCAGCCCAGGTTCGAAAATCTTTCGCCGTGAATGGTTGACCACAAATGGTGTTCAAATAATCATTCACATCCTCGGAACCAACAGGTACTGGCTTGCCATTTTCATCCAAATATTCGAAGAGGTACTGTCCCGGCAGATCTTGGCACTTCCGGACGATCCTGGCCAGCCGCCGATCGGAAACTTGGACCGTATGTCGCTTGCCGCCTTTGCCGAGAAATTTAAACCTGATCATCGAACCAGCTATATCCGCATGGCGATTGCGCATCGTGGTTAAGCCAAACGATTTGTTCGTTTTGGCGTATTCTTCATTTCCGACTCGAATCAGCGAGACTTCTAATAGTTTTATCAGGGTGGCGAGTATCTTTTCCCGACAGAGGCCCGGAAGTTGCATGGCGTTATCAACCCGGGCACGGATCCTGGGTAGAGCTTGGGCGAACGAAATCAGTCTTTCATATTTTGCTTCGTCGCGCACCGTCCTCCAGTTTGGGTGATATAGGTATTGTTTTCGACCCCTCGCATCGGATCCGGTTGCTTGGAGATGGCCATTCTCTCTTGGACGGATCCAGACATTCTTCCAGGCTGGCGGAATCGCGAGAGACCGAATTCGTTTCAATTCTGCAGGATCTTTGATCAATTTGTTCTCTTTATTATAGAAGGCAAAGCTCGAGGCTCGTCTCTTCCGAGTGATACCGGCCGAATCGTCCGATACGTAGCGCAAGCCCGCCGAAATAGCCGATTCGTTGGAGTCTTCCGCAACCGCCTTGGCTTTTTGAGCTAAGCCATGCTCTCGGCCGCGGATCTTAAGGCGTCTAACCATCTGGTTTACCAAAAGTTCTGCTTACTTACCTCCGCTCGCCTTCTTTGATTCGTTTCTTGGCTTGCAAAAGAGACGCAGAGGAGCGTTGCGTATTTCAGCTCCGATCCTTGAATCAGGTTCTAACCTTAGCTCAAAATAATTTACACGAACTTCGATTGGACCCGAAGAAATGAGGAGGTTGCCCGAGGACATACACGAATCCACTGCCGCCATGAGAAACGAACAGAAGCAAGCTAATATCGAAATCCAAACTCAGAGATTTAAGTTATGCTAAGTTACGCAGTTATTTTCCTGATAATTGCGATCATTGCCGGCGTTCTCGGCTTAAGCGGAATCGCTGGAACGGCAGCATGGATCGCGCATGTGTGCTTCGTCGTTTTCCTCGTGTTATTCATAATCTCACTGATTTTTCGAGGCAGACCGTCGGTCTAAGTCCGTCCTAGTTGGAGAGCACGACCGAGCATGATTGGGTTGCGAATATTCGAATATGAGCAAAATCGAGGACTACCCTGGTCCAACTGAAGATCAACCAGAGAAAGAAGGAGTCGGGTCGCCGGAGGACGGGGGGATTGTTAACCCACCGGTCACTCCGGAAGAGGAAGAGAAAGAGGAACAAAAAGGCGACCGATAAACAGCTTCCGGAGGTGCCCATTCGGCAGCGAATGCACAGGCCTAGCTTGTAAGGGCGGCTGCTCAGCCCGCAGTCGCTAGGCGATAGCGTCGCGGGGGAGGGTCAGCCGCCGGAACTTCGGAATTTGCGCTAAAATAAATGAGCCGAACAGACTGTTTGAAACTTCTTCTCTCCCGGAATGTCTTCGGGAACTCAGTGGATGGCACGACCGCCCGGCGGGTTTGAGGCGAACCAGCAGCATGAAAACGACGTCCCTCAAACTCGAATCGTTGCGCGATCTCCTTCTCGAAGAGCTTCGTGATCTGTACAACGCGGAGAAACAACTTGTCGACGCTCTGCCAAAGATGAGTGAAGCCGCAACTTCAACCGACTTGAAATCGGCTTTTGATCACCACCTTGGTCAGACCCAGGAGCACGTTTCGCGACTCAAGAGCATTTTCAGCCATCTCGGAGAAAAGCCGACCGGGGAAACTTGTGAAGCGATGAAGGGTCTCATTAAGGAGGGGAAAGCTTTATCCAAGCCAAAGGGAACATGGATGTGCGCGATGCTGGACTGATCGGTGCCGCCCAACGGGTCGAGCACTACGAAATAGCAGGTTATGGAACCGCCAGAGCTCTCGCGCGGCGCCTCGGCGATGAACGGGTCGCTGAGGTTTTGCAAAAGACTCTTAACGAAGAAGGAAAAGCGAACGAGAAACTCACCTCGATTGCCGAAAGACAAGTCAACGTAAGCGCAGCGGCACAATCGAGATAACAAATAGAGCTTCCCCACTGCTCAAAGTCATCGGCGGATGAGCGGTCATGTGCTCATCCGCCAGAGGCCGAAACGGTTCGGTCGTTAATTTATCCTCGGCCACGCACCGAAAGCAGCTATGGATGCCTTATCCCAGGTCGCATTCGGTCAGGGAATTTATTATGTGGTAACGGCGCTCTGGCCATTTTTCCATATGGGGTCCTTTCTGCTCGTGACAGGCCCGAAAACTGATCTATGGCTAGTTCGCACGGTCGGTGCGCTAATTCTTGTTATCGGCCTCCCCCTTTTTTTGACCCCATTTTACGAAAAACCACCAAAGGAGATCATCCTTCTGGGTGTAGCAGCTGCGGTCGCTCTCGCTTCAGTGGATGTCTACTACGTCGTACGTTGCGTAATTTCTCCTATTTATTTGGTAGATGGCGCTATAGAGATCGGGTTTTTGGCGGCCTGGCTGTGGGCCTACCATGTAAGGGCATAGTTTTCCGAACGCGGGCCCATGTTGAACGAGTTCTTCGCGAAGATTCCCTGGCGCGCCAATATCGTCATTTGACTTGTAGGGTGGCTGGGTCAGCCGCCGAAACTTTC
>JBAUZZ010000119.1:0-21600 GCA_049585495.1 Chthoniobacterales bacterium
CGGGCGGTCAGATTGGCCTTCATCGGAAACTCCGTCTTTGGCAGGTTGAGAGTCTCTTTGTAGTTCATGCAAAGGACTCGGAAATTAGCATTGATTTGGGCGATGGCAAAACGTTGGGATGGACCCCCTGTAGGGCGCCTGGCCCCACGCGCCGGGCCCACAAAGCGCCGAATATCCGCGAAACACATTTTTTGATCGGCTTGCCCGGCTTGCTTCGGCTTGCTTCGGCGGCTGGGGCCAGCCGCCCTACAGGCTGCTTCAACCTCGAGGACACAATCTTTCCGTGCACCAAGACGTGAGGCTGGCCTTCAGAACAGTTAGCATCTTTGCCTGTTAGGCTTTAGCCTGCGAGGTTGGAAGTTACGACATGAGATGGTCGTTTAAAATAGCTCGGATCGCCGGAATCGATGTACGCATCCACGCGACGTTCTTCCTTTTGGTTGCTTATGTCGCCTACATCGGCAGCGCCGACGGTGGTTCGAGCGGTCTTCTCAGCGCGATCTTTATCTGCCTGCTTTTTTTTTGCGTCTTGCTGCACGAATTTGGGCACGCGTTCGCGGCGAGAGCCTACGGAATCGCCACGGCCGATATCACCTTGTTGCCGATAGGCGGGGTTGCCCGATTGGAACGGATGCCGGAAAAGCCCTATCAGGAACTGATCGTCGCCTTAGCCGGTCCCCTCGTGAACGTAGTCATTGCGGCGGTCCTGGCGATCGTTCTTGCGGTAAACGGAAATCTCGATCTGCGTTCTCTCTGGCACGGGGATCGGCCTAATCTGCTTGAACTGCTGCTCTACACCAATATCGCGATGTGTGTTTTCAATCTTATTCCTGCCTTTCCGCTTGATGGGGGCCGAGTGTTGCGGTCTCTGTTGGCCACCCAGATGGACTATCCACGAGCGACGCAGATTGCCGCAACAATCGGCCAAGGGTTAGCGTTAGCGCTCGGCGTGTTTGCCGCGTTCCAGACAAATATGCTCCTCATCCTTATCGCCATTTTCATTTATATCGGGGCCGAAAATGAATCCGTGTTCGTACAGATGCGAAACGCAACTTCGGGACTACCGGTTTCAAGTGCAATGGTGACCCGGTTTGATACGCTCAACTATCGATCAACCCTGGATCAGGCAGTCGACGCGTTGCTCGGTACGTCGCAGCACGAGTTTCCTGTCCTGGATGATCATGGGGGGTTCGCCGGCCTCTTGACAAAACACGATTTGCTGCTGGCGCTCCGAAAGTCCGGGCCCGAGACGCTCGTCACTGATGTGATGACCACGGGGCTGCCGACCGTTTTACCGCAAATGAGTTTCGAACGTGCCTTCGGTTTAATCCAGCAAGCAAATGCTCCGGCGCTGCCTGTGGTCGATACTTCCGGTCGCCTGGTCGGTCTCTTTACCACGGAGAATGTGGGAGAACTGCTGCTTGTCCGAAGTGCGCTCGGCAAGAAGGCGAATAAATTCGGTAGGTAAAAGCTCCGCATATTCGCTTCGGCTGAAAAATACCCACCGGGAAACGCGGCTCGCCAGGAGGCTCGCTTTACCACTGATGGGTCACGGGCTGTCCCCAGGGCTGTCCCGGGTAGGGCGAAGCTCCTGCTGAGCCGTGCTGTTTTTCAGCCGAGGCCAGCATTGGAGTCCCAGGGCTTGAGCCAGGCAAGTCCGGACGCCGTGTTTCCGGTCGGTTTATATTCACATCCGATCCAGCCGGTGTACCCGAGTTGGTCGACCAAACGAAACAAATGGGGAAAGTGGATTTCACCCCGGTCTGGCTCACCCCGATCTGGAACCCCGGCAATCTGGATGTGTCCGATTAGCGGAAAGTGGCGCTCCGTCCGTCTTGTGAGGTCACCGCCCATGACCTGCGCATGGTACCAGTCCAATTGAAGCCGAAGGTTGGTGCTGCCAAGTTCCGATAGAATTTCGGCGGTCTGTTCAACGGTATTGAGATAGTAGCCCGGAATATCACGGGTATTGATCGGTTCAAGGAGCAGTTGAATGTCGAACTCAGACACCGCGTCGAGGGCGAAGCGAAGATTCTCGAGAATCGCCCGGTGCGCAGCCGCTGGCTCAATCCCAGTAGAAATTCCAGCCATTACATGAATCCGACGGACATTGAGTGCGTCCGCGTATTCGATGGCTTTCCGCACTGAGTTCTGGAAGTCGCGCTCGCGACCTGGAAGGCAGGCAAGGCCGCGTTCGCCGCGTTCGAAATCGCCCGGCGGAGCGTTGAAAAGAATTGGAATCAGCTGATTCTTAACAAGCGCCTCTTTGATCTCTTCCGGTCTATGCTCGTAAGGGAATAGAAATTCTACTGCACGAAAGCCGGCATTCTTAGCGGCATCAAACCGGCGCAAGAAAGGAAGTTCCGGAAAGAGCCATGAGAGGTTGACGGCAAACTTAGGCATAGAGTGATACTGAAGGGCGCGAATAGGCTACACACAAAAGGACGCAAAGGAAATTTTAACAGAAGGAGATATTGTAGGGCGGCTGGCTCAGCCGCCGGAATCATGCTAGCGGATCTTAAGCCAAGATGAAATTCCGGCGCGTGAGCCACGCGCTCTACAATATTCGTTCCAAAGGTACCAGCTCCTGGATCTGCGCCGGGGTTAGAGTCCTTATCTTCTGGCCACGTAAAAGGAGCCAGAGTTTTGCCGTCTCTTCCAGCTCCTCGATTGAGTAAGTTGCGGCCTCGAGGTTCTGACCCGAGACTACCGGTCCGTGATTTGACAGCAGGACCGCAGCATGACTGGAGGCGTACTTTGCGATCGCAGCGGCGAGTCCTCGGTCACCCGGCCGATAGTAGGGGATCAGCGGCAGCTTGCCAACGCGCATGACGAAATAAGGAGTGATCGGCGGTATGCAATTTGCCGGGTCAAGTCCGTCCAAACAAGAAACCGCTGCAGCAAAGCTGCAGTGAAGGTGAACGACCGCACCGCTGGCCGGCCGTTCCTGGTACATCGCCAGATGGAGGAATGCTTCCTTGCTCGGCTTTGCGCCGGAAAGATGATCTCCCTCCCAATTGAGCTTTGCGAGCTTTCCGGGATCAAGTTCACCCAGACAGGAATTCGTTGGGGTTAACAGCCAGCCATCGTGCAGACGAACGCTGATGTTGCCGCTGCTTCCGGGACTCAAGCCGCGCCGGTAAAGAGAGGCGCCGATCTCCACTATTCGCTCCCGAAGCTTGTTTTCAGAAGTCATTTCAGCAGATTCCAGGCTTTTGTGAAGAAATCTTCAGAACCAAAGTTTCCGGATTTAAGCACCAAAGCAATCTCTCGATTTCTACCATGAGCCAGCGTCCACGGGACGCCCGGATCGATCTCAGGCCCAATCTGAAGTGTTTCGAGTTCCAATCTTTTTACCACCGCGCCGGAGGTTTCTCCGCCTGCAACGATGAGTTGCGTCACTCCCGAGTCAACTAATGACAGGGCGATTTCAGCTAACGCATTCTCACAAACCGTCCCGGCCTGTGCAGCGCCCAATTGTTGCTGAGTCATCCCTACCTCTGCTGGTGTGCCGCTGGTGAAAATCAGGATCGGCTTTCCGCCACCTTCAACTTCGACGGCCCAGGAGATGGCGGTTTTAACGGTGCGACCAAAGTCCTCAGCCAGGTCCGCGACCCGGAGCCGCAGATGGGGATAGAGCGATTGCGCATAATCCAGTTGCCGAAGGGTCATCATGGAACAGCTCCCAGCCAGGATCGCCCGGCGTCCGGGCACAGTCCTGACTGGACTTGAGGCGATGCCACTCAAGCCAAAATTTGCTCCCAGACCAAATGCCAGCCCGGACCCGCCAGTGACCAGTTTGAGCCCGTTGACCGCTCTCCCTAGGGTCAGCAGATCCTCATTCGAAAGGGTGTCGACCAGCGCGATTCGGACGCCGGCGTCTCGAAGTCGCTTGATTTCTTCCGCGATGACGATTGCTCCCTGGGCGATGCGATCAAACCGGATTAGACCCACTCTGGAAGGGGTCTGTTGCGCGAGAACGCGGACGAGATTGGCGTCCATCATCGGCGTCAGCGGATGGTTCTGCATTCCGCTCTCATTCAGAAGCGCGTCATTCACAAAAAGATGGCCCCGGTACAGAGTCCGGCCGTTGTCGGGAAAAGCCGGACAAGCCACGGTGAAGTTTTCTGCTAAAGACTCTAGAAGCGCATCGATCACCGGACCGATGTTGCCCTGGGGGGTCGAGTCAAAGGTCGAGCAATACTTGAAATAAAACTGGCGGCACCCCAAGGACCGCAGCCAATCCAGCGCCTGGCTCGATTGGACTTTGGCGTCCTGTACAGGGCATGTTCGCGTCTTAAGCGCCACAACTACCGCATCGGTATCGTGAGCTGGACTGACAACTGCAGGGACCCCGAAAGTCTGGACCGTTTTAAACCCGGTTTTGGCGAGGTTATTGGCGAGATCGGTTCCACCAGTGAAGTCATCCGCGATGCAGCCGAGTAACGGCATAGGTAACTAATGTGTGGTGTCCGGGGTGCCGAGTTTCAAGTTCCGAGTTCAGCGTTTGGCGTTCCACGTTCCGAGTTCCGCAGAGTTTCAAGTTCTAAGTTTCACATTGCGCAGCTAGCCGCCAAACGCCGCACGCGAACCCTGTACCCTTCTCAAGCCGGATGTGCTATCTCTCGAAGTAATTAACGTAATGTCAGGACCGATGATGCGCCAGCAGCTATCCTTGACGACTGAACGCCTCGAGTTGCGGCCGTTCACCCTGCGGGACGCCACGCGGGTACGGACGCTGGCCGGAGATGAGAGAATATATCGGACGACGGCAGGTACGCTTCATCCCTATGGGCCCGGCATGGCAGAACGCTGGATCGCATCCCACCAGACGATCTTTTACGAGGAAAGGGGCATCGTGTATGCGATTTGTTTGAAGAACGCGGAACTGATCGGCGCGATCGACCTGCGATTGAGTCCCGAGGGCAATTGCGCAGAGCTCGGCTTCTGGATTGGAAGAGGATATTGGAACCGCGGCTATTGCACAGAAGCGGCTCGCGCAATGATCGCCTACGGTTTTGGAGTTTTGAAGTGTGACAAGATTTCTGCGCGCCATCTAGTCGGAAATCTTGCTTCGGGTCGAGTGCTGGAAAAGATCGGCATGAAGCGGGAGCGCTTGTTGCCCGACGAGATGAAGAAGCCTGAGCAAGCCTGTTCGGTACTTATCTACTCTTTGAATGCTCCAGCGTTCAAAGAGAATAGCCAATAGCAGACAGTAGACAGTTGGCAGTAGACAGAAAAGAGAAAATCGTCGAATCGGACAACCCGTCGCCGGACCGATCGGTGCAGTTCAAGATTAAACCCAAATTCAGAAATTAGCTTGCAGGGCTGGGCTAAATTCTGTCTGTCTACTATCGACCGGTGTCTACTTCCCTGTTTGCTAGGCGCCGCGAAGCGGCGCTTCCGGCGCGAATCCCCGCCGGAGGGTGTTCTCGCTGACCACACGCGGAAAGGTGAAGTGCAGTAAGTAGTCGTGTCCGCCAGCTTTGGTACCGCCGCCTGACATCTTAAACCCGCCAAACGGGTGTCTGCCGACCACTGCTCCCGTGATACCGCGGTTTATGTAGAGGTTGCCGACGAAGAATTCGCGTCGGACGCGTTCAATAGTTTGGGGACTGCGCGAATATAAGCCGCCAGTGAGAGCAAACGGGGTATCGTTAGCAATGGCGAGCGCGTCGCTCACGTCGGCGGCCGGAACTACCGCAAGCACCGGACCGAAAATTTCTTCCTGAGCCAGCCTGGAATGGCGATCCACATCGACAAAGATTGTCGGCCCGACGAAATAGCCGGCTAGCCCCGAAGGGATCTTCCCTTCGAAAGCGGTGCGGTGCTCATTTTTGCCGAGCTCGATGTAAGACTGGATCTTTCGCAAAGCCATATCGTCGATCACTGGACCGACATCGGTACTGGGGTCTTCCGGCATCCCGATCTTAAGGGCTCCGCAGGCTTCGACGAGGCGAGGCAGGAGTCGGTCACCGACGTCGCGGACTGTGATCAAACGAGACAGAGCCGAACATTTTTGTCCCTGAAACGCGAACGCCGAGTGGACTACTCCGAGGACAACTTCATCCAAATCGGCGTCGGAATCGACGATCACTGCATTCTTTCCGCCCATTTCACAGACGACCTTCTTCAGGTTTCGCTGCTCCGGGTGGGTAATGGCTGCGGTTTCCCAGATCTTAGTGCCAACCTCCCGGGACCCGGTGAACGCGACAAAGTCGACATCCGGATGCACCACGAGAAAGGCTCCGGCTTCTTCACCCGGGCCGGATAAGAGGTTCGCGACACCGTCCGGAAGACCGGCTTCCTGGAGAATCTGCATAAACAGCGAACCGACTACTGACGATTGTTCGGCCGGCTTCATGATCAGCGTGTTCCCTGCGACCAGCGCGGCCACTGTCATGCCGCAGAGGATAGCAAGCGGGAAGTTCCACGGAGCAATTATCGCCCCAACACCTCTTGGCACGTAGCTTTCAACACTGACCTCACCGGGCACATCCTGCGTTAACCGGCCACGACTCAGTCGGCGGATTTCTTCAGCGTAGAACATGCAGTAATCTATCGCTTCCACTACGTCAGCATCGGCTTCCGCCCACGTTTTGCCCACCTCGAACACTTGCCAGGCCGCCAATTCGAACCTGCGGCGCCGCATAATTCCTGCGATGCGTTCCAGCAGCCGCGCACGGTCCCCCGCGGGCGTTCGACTCCATTTCGGAAACGCGCGCCTCGCAGCATCAACAGCGGCAACGACGTGCTCGACGTTGCCTCGCGCCATTTGTCCAATGACTTCGCGGGGACGCGCGGGATTCACCGATGGCATGTGCGTGGCTGATATCACCGGTTTCCCGTCGATTACTAAGGGATAGGCTTTTCCGAGTCGCTTGCGAACTTTCTCGATGGCCGCGCTCATCTCATCGCGTGCAGGAGCAAGAGCGAAATCGGCTGGCGGCTCATTGACAAAATGGGGCTCCGCGAACGCCGGTTCGGTGCTCCCGGCACTTGAGCCGGGCACCCTGCAAGACCCATCCCGATGTCCAGGCAGCGAGAGTCGTGAAATCGAGTCAGCTGGATCCTCCAGCAGCTTGGAAATTGATGTGTGCGCGCTGAATTTGGCCCGCAAGAATCCCTCGTTTGAGGTGTTTTCCAGCAACCGCCTGACGAGATAAGCCATTCCAGGTACAAGCTCCCCGACCGGGCAATACTCGCGTACGCGGTGTCCAAGGCTGACCAGAGCGCGCCGAATCGGAGTTGCCATGCCGTATAACATTTGAAATTCGTAGTCGCCCGGCTTCAAGCCAAGGTGTTGCGCCCAAACGATCGCATGGGCAATGCTGCGAACGTTGTGGGAGGCGAAAGCGGGATAAACAACATCCCCTCCCTCCAGCAGAAGGCGGGTTATCTTTTCATAGTTGGCGTCGGTCTCAGGTTTTGAAGTGAAGACGGGCACTGTCCAGGTTCTTTGGCCTGCGATCACCTTCTCGTAGTCCCAATAAGCACCCTTGACCAGCCGAAGGGTGAATCGACGCCCGGTCTCTCGGGCCCAACGCAAGGCTTCTTCGGCATCGGCATAGGAATCGCGCAGGTAGGCTTGGATAACGATTCCGAGATGCGGGTAATCGCTCAAATCCGATTCGGAGTGGAGTGCTTTGAACAGCTCGAGGGTCAGTTCCTTCAGGCTGTAATGCTCCATATCCAGGTTGATAAATGCCCCCAGCTCGCGCGCACGTAGTACAATTGGTTTCAGGCGAGTCATAATCAACGCGATGCTGGCCGCTGGATCGGCCTCCTGGATCCGAGCGCAGAGCGCTGAAATTTTGATCGATAAGTTTACCAGCGGTGGTTCATTGGCCTCGAGCGCCCCCTCGACTCTCCAATCACGGGTTGCTTTGGCCAGGAAATCCAACAGTGACCGGTATCGGGCCGCGTATTCGTCGGCCTCCTTGTTGCTCACCACGGTCTCGCCCAGAATATCTACCGTAAATCGAGCATGCTCTTTCCAGATCCGTCGGAGATTCGGCAAAGCTGCCCTTCCGTCAGTACCTGCAATAAAAATGTTGGCCAGCTCGAGAACATTCTTTCGGATGATCGTGGCCGGAATTGCCGGGATGATGCTTCCAAGCGTGAGCGCGCCGCGGAGTAGCCCCGACCCCGGTGCATTGGCATCCTTCAGGTATTCTGCCATGTGCCTGACGACTTCATTCGAAGAAGTCAACGTTGGAAGCACGTCGACGAAACGAAACATCTGCGTCTTAAAGGCCTCATTCTGCATGGACCAATCCATGAGCCGGCTGTAGAAGCCATTCTTGAGGAAATTTGCCGGCGGTTGTTTTCGATCCGTGAGATCAAAAATCTGGCGGCCAACGCGCTCAATCTCAGGTTGCAGGCTGGCGGAGGTGCTCATGAAATCAAAGCAAATCTAATAAACTGCAAACCCGTGGAGACGTAAAGTGGTCTGCCCAACGAGTGGATTTTTGCCCTGCGCGCCTCGCCGGAGGCTCTACCGCCGTCGCGCGCCAGGTATTCGGGCTTCCTGATTTGAACTAGCATGATCCCCGAATGTGGTATCTGAGGGGCGATGCGGCTCTCAATAAACCCAAATGCCGAAATTCACTTGTAGGACGGCTCGGTGAGCCGTCGCGGAAACTTCGGAATCGAAGCTCACGGCGACGACGGCCCGCGGCGTTCCGATGACCCACGCACGAAGTCGGGAGCAGTGCCCGCCACACCCGGGTCATCCTTGATTTTTTGTCTGCGGGTACTCCGCCAGGCACGAAGGAACTCGACCGTGGGGGGCATCATTGAGATCACAATAATCGCCAGGATAACCAACGAAAAATTCTTCTGAACAAACGGCAGGCCGCCAAAAAAATGACCAAGCAGTACCACGATGAAAACCCAAATAACGCCACCGACAATGTTATACGCAGCAAACTTTTTGTAACTCATCCGGCCCATCCCGGCGACGAAGGGCGCGAACGTGCGAATCATCGGCAGATAACGAGCCAGCAAAATCGCCTTTGCTCCATGCTTTTCATAGAACGCATGAGTTCGCTGGAGGTGCTTCGGATTCAGGATCCGCGCGTTGGGGTTAACGAAGAGCTTCTCGCCAAAAAGAGCCCCTATAGCATAATTGACGAACCCTCCCAACGGGGCAGCGATCGAAAGGAGCACAAGAACTACGAAGAGGTTCAATTTCCCGTTGCCGACCGTCAGCGAACCAACCGTAAAGAGTAACGCGTCGCCGGGCAAGAAAGGCGTCAGAATCACGCCGCTCTCAGAGAAGACGATCAGGAAAAGCAGGAGATAGATCCAGATCCCGAATTGATCGACGAAATCGCCAAGGTGATTATTGAAGTGCAAGGCAAAGTCGATGATCTGGCGGATCCAGTCCATAAGCGTGATTGGCGGAGATGAATCGGCGAAGTTCAGCGACCATGCAATCAAATTTTCGGTAGGCGAAGCTCCTGGCGAGCCGCCGCAGGTTTTTTTCAGCCAAATCGACTCAGGTGAATCCCTTATAGAAGCGCAAGGTTCGGAGAAACTTTTAAACGTTCTTTCGGTGGATCGCGTCTAAGGGTTCGGACGCATTGATTGGGGGGACCAAGGAGCCACCCTGCTAATCCTTGAACTTTTAGGAGACCGAAATGAAAAGACGTAAAGTAGCTAGCAGGCCATTGTGCTTGGGTGATTTGATTTTGGCAGTCAGTTCATACGCAAACAGCCAGGAAGAAACAGTTGCGGCGGTGGCCGATCTGTTGGCTTCCGGGCAAGTCCACATCATGAACCAGGGGCGAAAAGTGCGAGCCCGAGTTCGCTGACGTGTCATGCGCCATTCTCCCATCAAAGCACCGGCGGTGCGTTCCAGTTATTGGCCCGTGGAATACAAGCGGACCAAGCGAAGTATAACGCAACGCGAGCTCGAGTCCGTGCGTAGACTAGCAAAAAGGACTTTTCAATCCGTTCGCGCCCTCTAACGTCTCGGCGTGATCGCAAGATATTCGCGCCCGCGAATGCGGGAGGTTTGGTCAGACGAACACAAATTCGCGATTTGGCTGGAGATTGAGACCCTCGCCTGCGAGGCGATGGCAGAGCTCGGTTTGATCCCTCAGGAAGACGCCAAGATCATTAGAGCGCGGGGGAAATTTTCGGTTCTCGAAATTCTTGAGATCGAAAAACGCACGAACCATGACCTGATCGCGTTTCTCGAAAACGTTGCATCGTATGTCGGTCCTGCGGCACGTTGGATTCACCAAGGGTTAACTTCTTCAGATATTCTGGATACCACCCTTGCGATCCAGCTAACCTCGGCCAGTGACATTTTGGCTGAGGATCTGAGCGAGCTTCGCGTCGCTGCTGCCCAGAAGGCCAGGGAGTTTCGACGCACGCCCATGATTGGCCGCAGTCATGGGGTCCATGCGGAACCGATCACGTTCGGCCTTAAAATGGCCCTGTTGTATGACGAATTTGGCCGGGCGGAACGCCGGTTACGCACCGCCCGCGACGCGGTTGCGGTTGGGAAATTGAGTGGAGCGGTTGGAACGCACGCGTACTTGGATCCGCGGGTTGAAGCTAAAGTCTGTCAACGGCTCGGCCTGCGCGCCGATCTGCTGTCAACGCAAGTGATCCAAAGGGATCGTCACGCGGAATTTAGCACGGCTCTTGCGTTGATCGCATCAAGCATCGAGCGCTGGGCTACGGAGTTTCGGCTTCTGCAACGGACTGAAGTGCTCGAGCTCGAGGAATACTTTAGCCCTGGACAGAAGGGAAGCTCAGCGATGCCGCATAAGCGAAACCCAATCACTGGCGAGCGATTGAGCGGTTTGGCCAGGGTCATCCGGGCGAATGCCCTGGCGGCTCTGGAGAACGTGACGTTGTGGCACGAACGCGATATAAGCCACAGCAGCGTCGAACGCATCATCCTTCCGGACTCATGCATTTTGCTGGATTACATGCTGGCGACTCTGACCGAGCTCGTTTCCGGTCTCCAAATATATCCGGACAGGATGCTGAAAAATCTTAATCTTACGAAAGGCCTCTATTACAGTCAGGCGGTTCTTCTCGAGTTGACTCGCCGAGGTCTTGATCGAAAGACCGCTTATGAAGCGGTGCAGAGAGCGGCGATGGCGAGCTGGGAGGACAGCCGCGATTTTTTAGGCGAGGTGAAAAAGATCCCCGAGATTACATCGTTGATTTCCACTCCCGAGCTCGATCAACTCTGTTCGCTCGAGCCACATTTTCGGCACATTGACCAGACGTTCAAGGATCTGGGAATCGATTAAGGCTCTCTGATACTTCCCTCCAAAATCCCATCATCGAGCTCACGCCACGCCGTACTGCTCCTGGACAAATGGCTTCAGGCCAGCTCTCTCGAGGGCGGCGAGCGGTGCTAAAAATGTAACCTGAACTACCCCGGGGTTCCGGCCGATTTCGACGGCGCCAGTAATTGTTGTTCGGTTCATTACTTCCGGAACGCTAATCCCCAGAAGATTCGCCGCCCGACGCAGTCCAACCTGGGTTGCGAAATTCAGATCGGGACCAGTCCCGATCACTGAAATCGGAGCAGACTCCTCGAGTCGCTCGATCTTCCATTGCTTGGCCAACCGGCTGGCGCGGTCCTTCTCCTCCGCTGAGAACGGCCGGGCAAGTGGAGGCAGATCCTCGGCGAGCGGGAATAGAACCGGTCCTTCCAGAGAGCGCCCTTTCAAAACGTCGATTTGCAGGCTGACGGTCCCGGAGACATCCATCGTGTGGCCAGCGATCTCACCGTCTCCTTGCAGCGCATGCATATCGCCAAGATAGACGCCGGCTCCCGGAACCTTGACCGGAGCCAACAGGATCGCCCCGGCGCGAACGGCATCGATATCCATGTGACCGTCTGTCCGGAGCTCGAGCTGCTCAGCCGTCAACGCGTATTCGTGGGGAGCACCAACAAGGAACGAGCCGAAGTCGCCTGCGTTGTGAGAATCAGGAAGTCGCACTGCGGGCGTCGTTCCCAGCTGTCCGAGAAAAGGTCGAAGTCTGACGGCAACCCCTACGAGGTCGTGAGGCGCGAACGTAAGGATTGAGTGCTGGACGGAGTTGTCGGGTAAGACGGCGTATTGGGCAGCAGACTGAGCGATTCTCTCCGCACCGTCTTTGGGAAGGGTGACCCCGAGGTGTCGGCCTTCATCGAAGACAACGGTATAGCCATGGGCAATTTGGAACGGCGTGACCGGGTTATTGCAGTTGACACAACGGACGGCCTGCTGCCCGATCCCGGCGATACATGTCTCCGGGTAAAGCGTACCGCACTGCGGGCACTTTGCGGCTACGTAGGGGTCGCCCAGGTAGTGCCCGTCGACCCATTCGTCGTGGCCTGATGCAGTGGCAAGTGATGTTACCGTAATATCGCGAATTCGAATTGCCACACTATCGCCAGGAAGCGTGCCGTCGATATGTACCGGTCGGGTGACTTCGTGCCCGCCGCGGAGCCGCGGAGTGATCATTGGTCCCCAACATCCTGGAGCCGTATTTGCCAGAATCGTACCGCCGTTCATCAGCGGTCCGAGCATTGGCTCTTTCGGGTCCAATATGCCGTTTGTGAATTCCCAAACCGCAACAGTGCGATTCGTTTTGTTCTTCTTATCGTCTTGAACGCTCATGGAAATATTCCGTCCTCCGGGTTGGATTCCTCCAGAGCTTCGTCGCACTGTGGCTTTCTGTCATATGCGCTTTCAAAATTCTTCGTGCGTGATATTCTCCGCTAACTTTCTATGTATCGTCGCCTTTTCGCGCCGCTGTTGATTCTCGTGCTGGTCTCTGGAGGATGTAAGAAAGCTCAGAATCTGGAAAAACCAGACGCTAAATCGAGCTCCGTGGCTACTAAGTCTGCTGCTTCCGCGACACCAGCTCCGCTGGCGGCGGCAACCCCGACGCCGGCGCCCGTTATCGATCGCACCGCGCGCTTCATCGTCCTTTGCTACCACCGGTTCGAGGATAAACCGCATGACAGTCTGGCAATTGCCCCAGCCGAATTTCACGCGCAGATGCAGGCGCTCAAAGATAATGGCATCGCCGTGATTTCGATGAAGGATCTATTGGCCTGGCGCCGCGGCGAAAAGTCGATCCCTGCAAAAAGCTGCGTGATCACGATCGATGACGGCTACACCTCGGGTTACAACGTCGCCTGGCCAATCCTGAAGGAGTACGGGTATCCGTTCACCATGTTCATCTATACGAACTATGTCGAGGTGGGCGGCAAATCGATAACCTGGGCTCAGCTCGAAGAGATGCGAGACGCCGGAGTAGACATCGAGAGCCACACTGTTTCTCATCGTGATCTCCGGCATGCCCCGGCTGGACAGGATTACAACACCTGGCTCCACAACGAAATCTACACCTCGAAAGATATTTTGGAGCAGCATCTCGGGATCAAGATTTCCGTCTTTGCGTTCCCCTATGGAACTTTCAACGAAGTCGTAAGAAAAATGGCGCTTGATGCTGGGTACGAAGCATTGTTCACGGTTTATGGACAGCATATGGGCATCGACGCGCCAGCCGACCAAATTGGTCGCTATGCGATCGAATCGACTCACCCGGATGTATTCAAAGCCGCGCTGAATTTTGGCGCCAATGGAGAACCCGGCTCCGGGCCAGCCGCCTCCGCCCAACTGGCAGCTGCTTCGATGGTGACTCAACCGATGAGCGACGAGCATATCTCCGACAGTAAGCCTACGATCAAAGCGAATCTCGCAACGATGGGCGAGGTCGAGCCCAATTCGGTTGAGATGCGAGTGAGTGGATTCGGCTTGGTACCGGCCAAGTACGATCCCCAGACCAAACTTGTTTCGTACGAATTCACCCAGAGGCTCATCCCCAAGACCTATACGGTAATCCTCTCCGCCAAAGTAAAGGGCAGGAAAGTGGAAACGAAATGGAATTTCACCGTCGACCAGAATGCTCCGATGGCAAAAAATGCAGCTGCAGGCTAGGTTAGGGAATCGTGTTTTCTCAGCTTTCGGATAAGCTCCAGGATATCTTCAAGGATCTGCGTGGTCATGGTACGATCACGGAGGCTAACGTGAATGACGCCTTGCGTCAGGTACGACTGGCCTTGCTTGAGGCTGATGTCGATTACCAGGTCGCCAAGGACTTCATCGCCAAAGTGAAAGATAAGGCCCTTGGCCAAGAGGTATTGCGAAGTGTCACACCCGGTCAGCAGATTGTTAAAGTCTTTTATGATGAGCTGACGAGACTCCTTGGCGGCGACAATGAACCTCTGGATTTAACGCGGCCGGCTCGGATAATGATAGTCGGTCTCCACGGCGCCGGTAAGACGACTTCGGCCGCGAAGCTGGCGAATTTCCTCAAGAAGCAGGGGAAGGCTCCGCTCCTTTTTGCCTGCGATTTGAAACGTCCCGCAGCGGTCGAGCAATTGATGACGCTCGCCTCGCAAGTAGGTGTCCCAATTTTTCGCCCGGAGGCGGGTCGAACCGACTTGGCGGAAGTTGGTCGAGCAGCCCTGGCGTGGGCAGGTACTCAGACCGGCAATGTCCAGATATTCGATACAGCTGGCCGGCTTGAGATCGACGAGGTGCTGGTTAACGAGCTCAAGGAGCTCCGCGATCTGCTGCAGCCCCAGGAGATTCTTCTGGTCTGTGATGCTGCCACAGGTCAGCAGGCCGTGAACGTTGCTACGCACTTTCACCAGGCACTCGGCTTGACTGGCCTGGTCTTGACCAAACTTGACGGCGACGCCCGCGGAGGCGCCGCCTTGTCGATGCGCGAGGTGACGAAGCGCCCGATAAAGTTCGCCGGCGTTGGCGAGAAGCTGGACCAGTTCGAGCCGTTTTATCCGGAACGCTTGGCCGGACGTATCCTTGGAATGGGGGATGTGGTCAGCTTGGTCGAACGCGCTGCCGAGGCCATCGACGAAGCGGAGGCTGCTCGGCTGGAGAAGAAACTCCGATCCGCGGCGTTCGATTTCAATGATTTTCTAGCTCAATTCAAGATGCTCCGGCGAATGGGCCCACTCGAAAATGTCCTTGGCATGCTTCCTGGCATGAGTAATATGAAAGGCTTTTCGGTTGACGAGAAACAGCTGAAGCGGGTGGAAGCTATCGTGCTTTCCATGACTCCGGGCGAAAGAAAGAACCCGGATATCCTTAACGCTCGACGGCGGCAGAGGATCGCGCGCGGCAGTGGTACTTCCGTATCCGAAGTGAACACGCTTCTTCAGAGGTTTGGTCAAATGAGGCGACTGATGAAGAATGCTGGAAAAATGAAAAAGATGCTGGCCCGCGTCCCAGGCGCCGGAACTTATGGTAGATAGCGGGCAGTAGAGGGACGGTGTCCGCGGCAATAGCTATGTCAGTTTCGATCAGATTGAGGCGAGAAGGAACAAAGAACCGGCCATTTTACCGTGTCGTTGTCGCAGACAAACGGAGTCCGCGCGACGGGAAGTTTCTCGAAGTGATAGGTAGTTATGATCCTCGCAAGGAGGGCGAGAATTATCAACTCAAGCTCGACCGGGTAGAGTATTGGGTGAAGAATGGCGCCCAGCCAAGCGAGACAGTTGCGAGCATGATTCGCAAAGCGAAAAAGAAGGCGGCGATGGTGCAGGCTTAAATAGGAGTCGTGGAAAGCTTCCTCGAGTTTGTTATTCGACAGTTGGTCGACGCCCCCGATGAGGTGTTGGTGACCAGGGTGGAGCAGGGGCGTAAGTTGATTTTCAAGGTCGATATGCGTCGTTCCGATGTTGGCAAAGTGATTGGCCGGAACGGCCATACCATCACGGCGATGCGCAACCTCTTATCCGCGGCCGCAGCTCGCTCGGGATATCAGGCGGTGCTCCAGATCTTGGAGTAAGAAATGCGCAGATAAAAGCTCCGGCTTTTATGTGCGCATTTCTACTCCGAATTCGCCAGACATGCCGCGATAAATCCTCGGAATAGCGGATGAGGCAGGTTTGGCTTGGATAGAAATTCCGGATGAAATTGGCAGGCCAGGAACCAGGGATGGTCTCGCAGCTCGATCAATTCAACCAACTTGCCGTCGGGGGAGGTTCCGGCGACTATAAAGCCCTTCTTTTCCATCAGCTCGCGGTACCGTAAATTGTATTCGTACCGGTGGCGATGCCTTTCGGTGATTTGACTAGCCCCGTACACTTTTTCGGCGAGCGTGCCTCGGGTCAGGCTGGTCGGCCAGCTTCCCAGCCGCATCGAGGCGCCTTTTTGCCGAACTTCTTTCTGGTCTTCGAGTAAGCAAATCACTGGGTCGGCAGCGGATTCGTCAAACTCTGTGCTGTTGGCGCCGGGAAGGCCACAGGCGTTGCGGGCGAATTCGATCGTCGCAACTTGCATTCCGAGACACAGACCGAGATACGGCACGCGCTGCTCGCGCGCGTAACGCACGGCCAGCATTTTGCCTTCGACTCCGCGGTCGCCGAAGCCTCCGGGAACGATGATGCCGGCTGCCTGGCTGAGGCCCTTGTGCGGATCGGCTGCCTCCAGATCTTCCGCATCGATCCGCAGGAGTTCGACCCCACAATCATTCGCAGCACCGGCATGCGTGAGCGACTCGTAGATGCTTTTGTAAGCGTCCTGCAAGTCAATGTACTTCCCGACAACTGCGATTTTCAGTTTCTTCTTCGGGTTTACGACACGTTGAACAAATTTCCGCCACTCGCTCATTTCGGCGGGGGGGGTATCGAGGCGCAACAAGCGGCAGACGGTCTCGTCGAGTTTTTCGTCCTGGAGCGTTAGCGGCAATTCGTAAATGGTGTGATCGACATCGCGCACTTCGACGACAGCATGGAGGGGAACATTACAGAAGAGCGCGAGCTTCTGGCGGACTTCGAGATCCAGCGGCTTTTCAGTGCGACAGAGTAGCACGTGAGGCTGAAGTCCGATCTCCCGCAGCTTGGCGATACTCTGCTGCGAGGGCTTGGTCTTGAGCTCGCCAGCCGCTTTGATGTAGGGCACAAGCGTCACATGCATGATGACGACGTTTTCCGCACCAACCTCGAGCTGAAATTGGCGGATGGCCTCCAGGAACGGCAGACCCTCAATATCGCCGGTGGTCCCACCAATTTCGGTGATAATGACGTCGCCGGGTTGCTCTTTTGCCAGCCGCTGGATCCGGCCCTTAATCTCGTCGGTGACGTGCGGGATCACCTGCACGGTTTTCCCAAGGTAATCACCTCTTCGCTCTTTCGCCAGAACGGTCTCATACACCTGCCCGCTCGTTACATTGTTGGCTCGGGTTAGCACGCAGCTCGTGAAACGCTCATAGTGTCCGAGGTCCAAGTCCGTTTCAGCGCCGTCGCTGAGTACATAAACCTCTCCATGTTGAAATGGGCTCATCGTGCCGGGGTCGACGTTCAAATAGGGATCGAACTTCTGCATAATGACCCGTAAGCCGCGATGCTCCAACAGAGTGCCGAGCGCGGCTGCAGCCAGGCCCTTCCCCAGGGAGCTCACTACGCCTCCCGTTACGAAAATATATTTCATCCTTTCTCCTGCAATCGAGGTCCGTCAGATTTCGGTAATGTCACCGCGTTCCGTGTCCGCGCAAAAATCAGCTGTTCGACTGCTTTCGCGTCTTCGGGCGTGTCCACGCCGATCGAACCGGTTTCGGACACAATGACGCGAATCTTCATCCCATATTCCAGGGCGCGCAACTGCTCGAGTTGTTCGCTTTGTTCGAGCGGACTCTGAGGCAACCGGACAAAACTCAACAAGGCGCGCCGGCGGTACCCGTAAATGCCCAGATGCTTGTAGGCGGGCGCCCTGGGCGAGCCGCGCGAAAACGGTATTCGGTTTCTTGAGAAGTAAAGCGCGTCTCCAAGCTTGTTGAGAACAACTTTGACGACGTGCTCGCTTTGCGCTTCTTCTTCGGAAATCGGAATGGCGGCAGTGATGATCTGGATCTTATCGCCGGCCAAGGCCCTCTTTACCAGATCTCTCAGCAATGCAGGATCGATCAATGGCTCATCACCTTGAATATTGAATATGATCGAAGCCTTTTTCAGTTTGCCCGCCACTTCCGCGACGCGGTCGGTTCCGCTGGCGTGCTCTGCCGACGTGATGGAGACCTCAGCGCCGAAGTTAAATGCGACTTCGGCGATCCGCATGTCTTCGGTGGCGACGATCACCTGGTCGAACGACTGTGCCTCCACACAGCGTTCCCAGACGTGTCGGATAAGGGGTTTTCCTGCGATCCCATGAAGCGGCTTTCCAGGGAAGCGGGTCGAGCCCCATCGAGCCGGGATAATTCCCACAACTTTACTCATCCAGGGCAAGACTCTTATCGCGCCGAAGGCGGCTGAATCAAGCCCGAGCACGTTAGCGTTGTCAGGAAATCGGGGAAAGATGCGCAGGCGAAGGAGCTTGCCCGCATTTTTGGCTCAGCGTTCGGGGACCTGGACGCTGTTACCTCCTCGGTTCAGGCCAAGGTGTCCGCCCGCATCCGCCCAGGCGGAAGCGTTGCGGCTAGGGAACTTGGCCCTACCGCATTTTTGGCCCGGCGTGGGCCGACAATTGCCCCAGGATGAATTTGGTCGTCTCGGCAAAATCTGGCGCTACGAATGCCGCGCCGGACTGGGGGGTGGGGCGAGTCCCATCCGGGTGTATCAAAATCGCAGCCTTCACTCCCGCGCGAATGCCGGCTTCGACGTCCGAACTCTGATCGCCAATCATAAAGCTGCTCTTTAGATCGACGCTGAGATCACGCGCGGCCTCCAGCAACATCCCGGGAGCCGGTTTCCTGCGCTCGGTAGGCTCCTCCGGCCGATCCGGACAGAAGTAAGTCGCATCAATCACGCCCGGGCCGATTTTTTCTTCGAATTTTCTCTGGACAATCCAAAAGTCTGCCTCAGCGAAATACCCGCGTCCAATCCCGCTCTGATTAGTGACGATCACAAGCTTTAAGCCCTGCGCTTTTAATCGATATAAATTTTCTTTGACACCAGGGAGCAGGTGCACGTCATCGGCGCTAGAACAATAGCCCACGTCTACCATGAGCGTTCCGTCCCGATCCATGAATACCGCCGTTTCCACAGTCAGGTGGTCAATTTTTCGCTGAGTCGGAAACTTTCTAGAAGTTCTGCCGGGGTCACGGTGGCCGTTCCGAGTTTTGCCACGACCACCCCGCTTGCGTGATTGGAAATTTCGGCCGCCTCAGTTGGGGATGCGCCTGACACCAAGGCCAAGGTGAACAACGCGATCGCGGTGTCCCCGGCTCCGGACAGGTCATAAACCTCTCGGGCGCGCGGCGGGACGTGATAGGGCCCGATGCCGCGGCTGAACAGCATCATTCCCTGTTCACCTAACGTAATCAAGAGATGTTGCGGTTCCCAAGCGGATAAAAGTTTCTGCCCAACACGGATCAGTGGCTCATCACGGATCGGGTCTGGCTCCGGTTCGCGCCAGGGCTCAGCGGCTGCCGCGAACGCTTCGCTCCGGTTCGGCTTGACTGCCGTCAACCCATGCCAGGACAATTTGTTTCTCGGGTTGGGGTCGGCTGTTATCACTTTCCCGGCGTCCCGAGCAATCTCGGCGACCTTATCCACAAAGCCCTGCTGTAAGAACCCCTTTCCATAGTCTTCCAGGATAATTCCGTCCAGCTCGCCAATCATTTCTTCTATTTGGGCAATGGAACGATTCGCGATCTCCAGCGGGGTCGGGGTCGGCGTTTCGCGATCAACGCGAACGACCTGTTGATGCCGCGCGATGATTCGGGTTTTCACGATGGTCTGAAATGACTTCGAAGTTCGGAGTCCACGCAGAGCAATCCCATTTTCCGTGAGGATCCGCCGGAGACGTTCAGCATGACTGTCTTCGCCGACCAGTCCCATAATATCTACGCCGAGAGTAAACTCGCGGACATTTCGGGCGACGTTGGCCGCTCCGCCCGGATAGTAGGACTCCCGGATAACTTCAACCACCGGAACCGGCGCCTCCGGTGAAATTCGAGAAACTCTGCCCCAAACAAACTCGTCCAGCATCAGATCTCCGATTACCAACAGACGCTTTTCGGGAAACTTTTGAAGCAATGCTTCAACGCGTTCTAATTTCATCGCGTGCGGATCTGGGGTTGTAATGCCCTAAAGAACAAATAGCGATCGATTTGTTTGCTCAATGAAAAGTTTGCTCTTAGGCTGGCCCGATCGTGGTCGCAAGCTCCTCGTTAAGAGGGAAATCCCCATATCCAGATAGGCAGAAGTCGATTGGGAGGGTCTTGCGCCGGAGTTAGAACAATGAAGAGATATTCAGATTTAGTTCCCTGGGTAATTGCCCTTGCCTGCGCCGCGCGGCTCGCGTTTGCGGAAGCGCCCCCGCGCCAGATCGACCTGTCAAAGTTTCCAGCTGCACGCCTGGACGACGTCGTGGTGCCGTTGCCAAGCGAAGTTTTTAACGTCTTGGACAAATTGGGCACTCCCGATTGGAAAAGCCAGTTCCGAAACCCAAATATTCGCAATCGTGGCGAACGGCCCCAAATTGCGCTCCTTTTAGGAGCAGTTATCGCCGAGGGTTTTGTCGCGGTCGAGGCTACTGACCGGGAGCGAGTGAAAGCGATCGGCCGAGACGTCCTCGAACTTGCGAGAGCCATCGGCGTTGAGAAAACGGTCCTGGGGCGGACCAATGCGATTCTTTCGAAGGCCGATGCGGGTGACTGGATCGCGGTTCGTGAAGAGCTCGATGGGGCGCTCACCGACGTGAAGGACGCAATGATCGAGTTGAAGGATGACCAACTCGCGCACCTCGTAAGCCTCGGAGGCTGGCTCCGGGGTACCGAGGTTTTGACTGCGATCGTCGACAAGAGTTACTCCCCGGATGGGGCGGACTTGCTCAACCAACCGGATCTTCTGCGATATTTCCAGGAGCGCCTGGCAGGAATGCCGCCGCGCTTTCGCAATAACCAGCTCGTAACCAGAATTCAAAAGAGCTTGGATCAGATCGCGCCGCTCGTTCATCAAAAAATTACCCCAGCCTCCGTGAAACGCATTAATGAGATCACCGCTGAGATAGTCAAAGCGATCGATTCGAATGCATAAGCTCCAGGACCTGTGAGACAAATCCTTTTTCTTGTGAGTCTGTTGGCCGTTGGCACGCCTGCGTTCGGCACGGTCGATGACGCCATCTCGCGGGCAATGGAGGCGATCAGCCCATACGTCAAGGCGGGCTATATCGTCCGCGCGGATCAGTGGGGGGGCGACTTGGGCGTAAAAGAGCAGAAGGCGATACCGCATACTTTGTTCAAGGGCAACGACTACTGGTTTGTCATGGGCACGGACGTCGATAACGCGAGAGTGGCGATCCATGTCTACGACAGCCGGGGCAAACTGGTAGAAGCGGACTCGTGGCAGAAGGGGAAGTTCGCTGCGGCTCGTGTGATCCCTCCAGCCACGGGGACCTATTATATAATCGTTGAGGTGACGAATTCACCTGACGAACGGACGCACTGGGCGATGGTCTATGGTTTTAAATGAGCGCCATAACTCGATTCCGTTCTTTGCTTTCACACGGCTTTAAGTTAAACGATGTTTTCTGCTCACGCCGGCTTGATGGTTGAATCGGAGACGCTTCAGTTCGATAACGCCCGTACGCTGCAGAATCTGTA
>JBAUZZ010000120.1:0-11240 GCA_049585495.1 Chthoniobacterales bacterium
GGCCATAGCCAAGCCTGAAGATTTCAGCCCGGATTACATTCTCTTGAGTCACGGCCACAGCGACCATCTCGGGGATGCGGTTCCAATCGCTAAACGGTCTGAAGCCACGATTATCACGACGTTCGAGCTTGCCTGCTGGCTCGGCAGTCAGGGCGTAAAAGTTGTGCCGATGAATCACGGCGGATGGAGCAAATTCCCATTTGGCGCAGTGAAATTTACAATCGCGTTTCATAGCTCCTCTTTCATCGGAGAGGATAGCCGCCCTCTTTATCTTGGCGAGGCCGCTGGCATATTGTTAAAAACCGAAGGGAAGACGCTCTACCACGCCGGGGACACTGCCCTGTTTTCGGATATGCGATTGATCGCAGAAGACGGACCAATCGATCTGGCGTGCCTCCCTATCGGGGAGCATTTCGTCATGGGTCCGAAGGACGCCGCGAAAGCGGTCGGATTCCTTCAACCGAAACAGGTCGTGCCTATCCACTACGGCACTTTTCCACCCTTAGTCGGTGATCCGAAAGAGTTTGCCGGACTTGCAGCTGGACAGGGCGCCAAGATCTCGATTCTCCAGCCCGGTGAAGCTCTGGAGATTTGATAGCCTAGGCAGCGGCATTTGACTCGGTGGCAAACGCCCGGTTTCTCTCTTGGGTGAATGCGACTATATCCAAGACGTGGTCATGGAACTCACGGAGTGTTGTCCGGTGGCCCACGCTTACCACGACGGGCCGCCATGCCGCGGCACGGAGCAAGCCGTAGAGCTGTGCCTCGGAGCGCTCGTCAAGCGCCGACGTTGCCTCATCCAGGAAGACTAGCGTTGGCTCCATCAGAAAAATCCGGGCGAAGGCAAGTCGCTGCTGTTCGCCAAGCGACAAGCGCTGAGGCCAGTTGTCGCGCACCTCCAGTTCGCTGGCAAACATTCCAAGCCCGACCGCCTCGAGCACTTTCGTGAGCCGCGCCGTCGATAAGCGGTTGTTCTCGCTGGGCGGGTCAGCGTCCCCGCGCAATTGCGATCCCAGCGGATAGAGCAGCGCATTGGCGAGCGTGCCGAGTGGGAGGTAGGGCCGCTGCGGCAGGAAGAGCATTCGCCTTTCGCTGAGCTTGATTTCGCCACGACCGAACGGCCAAATCCCGGCGATTGCCCGCAGCAACGTACTCTTGCCCGCACCGGTGGGCCCGACGATCAGTACTGCCTCCCCTGGGCCGGCGCCGAAGTCGACGCCGCGCAAGAGCGGTGCGCCATTCGGCAGATCGAGGTCAACACCGTTGACGACAACGCCAACACCTCGGCGCCGAATAACGAGCTGCTGAGGCGCGCGAGCTGATTCATGAATTGCACGCAGCCGTTTCTCGAAGCCCTGTAATCGTTCCGTTACGGCCTGCCAGGTTGCAATGTCAGTGTACGAGGTAATGATGAAGGAGAGGGAGGTCTGCACAGTGGAAAAGGCGTTGACCACTTGCATCAAACCGCCCAGACCGATCTGCTTGGCGAAATACCGCGGCGCGATGACCACGATCGGAAAGATGATCGCTATTTGTGCGTAACCCGCCGTAAACCAGGTGAGCCGCTTTTGGCGCTTCATGATCCGCCAAAAGTTATCGAATACGTTCCGGAACCGATCATGGAAAACGCTGAGCTCGACCGGCTCGCCACCGTAGAAAGCAACACTCTCCGCGTTCTCCCGCAAACGCACCAGGCTGTACCGGAAGTCGGCTTCGAAGCGCTGCCGGGCGAAATTCAAAGACACCAAAGGCCGACCGATTTTGATCGTGAGCCAGGTGCCGACGCTGGCATAAATTAAGGCCGCCCAAACCAGATAAGCAGGAATGTTTATTTTTCCCCACTGACCGAGGGGGATTTCCGCGGGTCCAGAGAGTCCCCAGAGGATGATGAGAAAGGAACCCAGGGAGACGACCGAGGTAAGAAGACCGAGCGACAGGCTTAAGACATAGGTGGTGAACTGGTTGAGGTCTTCGGCGATGCGCTGGTCAGGATTGTCCGCCTCCGGCGAATCTCGCCCCGGCGGATTGCCGACCAACTGCAACTGATAATAGGCGCGGCCGGCGAGCCAGGCGCCGAGGTATTTGCGCGTCAGCCAGCGCCGCCACCGAATCTGCAGCATTCGGTTAAGGTAAAGGGCGTAGACCGCCATCACGATAAAAGCAGCCGCCAGGATGCCGAAGATACCTAGCTGGCGAAAGAACTCACCGCCGTCGAACGACTGGAGTGCGTTGTAGAAGGCGTTGTTCCATTCATTGAGCCGGACGCTGATGTAGACGTTGCCGAGATTAAGCGTCACCACGGCCAGAAGTAGCCCCCAGGCCGACCATTTTTCTTCCGATGTCCAATAGGGTTTGGCAATTCGCCACGCGTCACGCAAAAAGCTTCGCTTTAGCCTGCCCATCACACCGCGAACTAACACTTCTCAGGTGGCTGGATCCTTGCCCAAAAATTACAAATCAGAAAGCTTGCTGGCGAAGCAACTCCCTGTCGATGGATTTTACCGGCTTTGCCAGGGTCGGGATGTTCTGAAAGACGCGCTGAAACTCCAGCGCGCAGCGGCCCCAGCCTGCGGGATGAAGATGCAACTCATCTCGCCAATCGCTCTTCCTGACAATCGGAACAAGATTGATTACCTGGACCGAACCTCCTTGGATTCGACCGAGTAATTCATAGAATCTCGCCACGATTGTGGCTAAGATCGCGGGTCCGTCCCTGTCAGGGTCGTAACCGCGATTTAGTAGAGCAGGTCGGATCCAGGGTCCAACCCCGGGATAAGCAGCGCGGCCGGAAGGAATCGGGACGGCATAAGTGTGCAGAAAACAGGGAAGATTGCACCGGGTTGCCACGGCAGCGATCCTCTGAATCGCGGTTTGAATATCGCTCAGGAGCTGGTCAAACCGTTTCTGGTTGATTGCCAGGCGCCGGGGTGCCGGGTTCAGGAGCCATTCAAAAGCGCTAACAGTACTTGCCGGCGGATAAGCCCGCTGCACAAACAAGTCGTCACCGCCTCCCGAAAACAGAAGAGCGTCGGCCCGATAAGAGATCAGCTCCGCACCGAGCTTTGCCAGGTTATTGTCGGAGGACATTTCAATCGCGGTGCTTCCGTTAGCGGCTACGATATCAACATAGTAGCCGAGCTCTTGGATGGCTTCGGCCACGTTTGAAGGCTTAAATGGCGGGATGGCGATGACCTCTTTAAACGCAAACCAGGAATCGCCTCTGGCGACAAATCGAGGTGCATCCTTGGCCGCGTTAATCCGGTTGCGCAGGCGAATGAGTTCTTCCCGGAAGAGGCCTTTTCCGGACTCAAGCAGATGAAATGATCTTCGCACCGATGCAGGCAGAGCAAGAGGTTGAGGAGGCATGCTAGTCGGTCGCTTAGGGGTTAAGCCTGCATCGCTCGCAAATCTCTAAGGATTTGTGAGCGATGCAGGCTAGAAGCTATCGTCTGGCAGTCGCCCATGTGCGTCAATTACATAGCGCAGCTCGTTCCGGGGCCGTTGATTCGATTGCAGCCTGATCTGACCACGCTTAAGTTGGGCTCGTGAATGGTAAGCTCAAGATAATCTGCATGCTGACCTTGGTTGGGACACTTGTGATTCTAAGCCTGACTCTGCGGAGCAAAGCAGCGAACGTTGTCGGACAGGAACTGACGAACAAGGAGGCGGGACCGACCTATTACCAGGTGCCAAGCGACCACGCAGCCATGCACCGCGCCGTGACCGAGGCGCGAAAAACCGTGGGTAGATTTATTGCTGCGCTGAAGCACCCCGCTCCTGGACAACAAGATTTCGAGGTCAAAAAGCCCTTTATCCAAGGCGATCAAGTCGAACACATCTGGCTATCCGATGTACAGTTTGTCGGCAACCGATTCCAAGGCAGGGTAGATAATCAACCGCGTAAAATTCGCGGGTTGAAGTTGGGGCAACTTGTTTCAGTTAATCCGAACGAAATTTCCGATTGGATGTATGTCGACAAGGGAAAATTGATCGGCGGCTACACGGTTCGGGTTCGCTACAATGAGCTTTCTTCCGCACAGAAACAGCAGTTTGATGCCGCGGCCGATTTTAAAATGGGCAAGCGCTAGAGCTAGCCCCCCTCGAACCAGGAACGATGAACACGAACGCCACATGAATGCTCACAAAAAACTTCTTGTGAGCGGCCTAGCAGCGTTAACCGTTCTCTTTAGCGGATGCGCCGGTGAGTACTTGGCCGGCCCCTACGAGGGTCCCTACTATGGTGATTTCGGCCCCTACTATTCGGGTTACGGACCGTCTTACGGAGGCGATTTCGTTATCGGAGGGGCTCATTACCCAAATCATTTCGGAGGTCATCACTTTTACGGACAAAGCTTTGGTGCCCGGCATTTTGCCGTGGCGCACGGGCCGGAAGGCATTCCAGCAGGTGGCCGCGCCGCAGCTCCGGGCGGTCATGCTCATGGCGGTGGGGGCCACCGCTAGCTTAAAAAAGCTGGAAACCTGGGTCGAGGAATCACGACGCGGCTGCGTATGAATGGCGCCGTTCAGATCGACTAGGTCCTTGTCTCATGCAGTCTTTCTGGATCCAATTGGCAGCCTTTCGGATAAAGGCCGGATGTATTGCTGAAAAGTGACCCAGTCGGTTCGAGTCTTGTCCCATTCCTGAACTGCGAGACCATGCGATTCGAACAGATCGCGGATGGGTGTCGAATTCCAGTTCAGAATGTCTTCCAGGATCGGGATCAGCACACTTAGCGCGCTGTCGCTCAATACCGTCCGCTTTGCGATCCGGCCAAGGAACTTTGCTTCTGAAACGGCGATCGTGTAACCCTCTCGGCTGTTCACATGCAGCATCACAAACAGATCCGAGCTGCCATCGCCCATATAGATCGTATGGTCTGGCGTTATCTGCAGCTTGGTTTCCAGTTCCTGCAGCACGGCGATTTTGCCATAGCCAGCTGAAACTCGATTAATGAAAGATATTTCGCCGCTCGAATTGTCGTATTCGAGCTGGGTGCCGAAAATGTGGTCCGGGGGGACGATCCCCTCCAGGGCTGACTGGACAACATCCTGAGGCGAAGCCGAGATCACAAAAAACTGAAAGTTGTAGCTCTCGAGGCCTTTTTCGAAGAATTCTCCCAGGAGATCGACGTTGTTTTTCAGGCGGACACGCTTACCAGCCTGGATAAGGTGCTCTCTACGGACGCTTCGGAATTCCGGGTCGTGCCTCAACAGATAGGCAAGTTCAGCCCCTTGCTGGACGAGGTTGGCTTTCGCCAGTCCGGAGACCTTCTCATCGAACCCGGGGATACCCATCAGTTCACTCAGAACCCGCCCTGAATCGTTGAAACTCAAGGTCTGGTCGAAATCGCTGGCCACCAGGTAACGCTTTGTCTTTACAGAATCTTTTGGCATAAGCCTCGTTTTTGCCCTCCTCTTACGCCGGCACAGATATAACAGTATCTAGTGCAAATCCAGCCGATTTTACTATCGCCCAGCGGCTCTAGCTCATTGAATATGTAGAAGTGTCTGAATTCCAGTATATTATCTTGTAATATCAGCTTTTTATGAGATCGGCTTATACTGCGCCTGGCGCCACACCTTCGCTCCGGTAGGGCGAATTCGTCCCGCGAAGCGGGACAAATGAGCCTCAAGGGGCTAGCAACATTTGCGGTTTAGGCTCAGCAAGCTTCGCCCTACCGTAACTCCTTAATTACGCCGACCCCAAATCACCTCATTTATCACGAATCACGTTTGCTTGGGGCTCCGCCGCGCTGAGAGCGATGCAGGCTAGAGATTCGAGGCTCGTGAGGAGGCGACTAAACTCACGGGACACTTTGGCTGAAGGTTCGGATCCGGGCAGCGGCGGGTCAGACCTAACTGAGGGCGCGCCTCAGTAAATAGCGAAGCTCAAGGCGCTAACACGTTTTCTTATTCTTCCTCTTTGCTCAGCTTAGCGAGCACGCTGAAGTCGTCCAGGGTCGTTGTATCGCCCGTGACGCGCCCGCTGCTTGCGATCTCCTTGAGTAGACGGCGCATAATCTTGCCGCTCCGCGTTTTCGGCAACGCCTCCGCGAACCGCACATCGTCCGGTTTCGCGATGCCGCCGATTACCCCGGCGCCGAAAAATGATGACTTTTTCAATATGCTCGTTCTCTTTCAGCGCCTCGTCGACGTTGTGTTTGAGTGGCACGATCGCTCCGCGCCGATAGCCGCCATCGGCCGTGATGACCAGCTTTGCCTGGCTGTCTTTAATCCGGTCCTTGATCGCCTCGGAACTGTATCCCAGGACGCTCCGCTCCTCCCACATCCCCGCACAAAACTGGGCTAGCCCGCCGTAGGCGCCAGCCAGGCACAGTACCACAGCATCCCCGCCTTTCGGAATCCAGCCGGCGTTTGCGGCCGAGGGCACGAAGGTGGTCAAGGCGAAGGCCCCCAGGCCAAGCGGGGCGGGATCTGCCATCGCTTTCTCAGGGCCCACTTGATCAGGCAAACTTGGAACGGATATTGGTGTTGTAGTCACTGCCATAAATGAAAACTACCTCCTCCCAGGAGATTGAAATTCTGTTGAGTGTCTACCGCTTCGGAAGCAAGGGCGGTAACCCACCCCAGTTCAGAAGCCGTCCCCCGTCGCCCTCTCGGGCAGCCTACCGGTAACCCGAGCAAGCGCGTCTTCCCTGCCTCTAGCAAAAGACTATATCTCGTACAACGATATACATCAACGACAATTTAATCTTTTATCGAATAAGCCCGATCCGGTCGATTGCACCGCACCCGAAAAGCGACATTAGCTGTTGCCCAGAGATATACCTGTTAATGGAGCAAATGGAGATCTATCTCCGAGCCGGCAGGAAAACAACGTCGCCGAGCGCGCCCATCTGGCAGCCAAGCTGGGAGCGACCGGTTGGGCCTAAGCTTAACTAACCTCGACGAACTCCTTCGGCCAGAAAGGCCAGAGGTTGAATGCGGTGAGGATAGCGTGACGCTCGATTTTTCGATGAGCGGCGTGGAAGGAATGGTTATCGAGACGATCGACGTGGCCCAGAATAAAGGACTCGGTTTTCATGATGTCGATCAAACGCGTCAGGTTGTCACGCGCCGTAGCTAAGTCTTGCGGGGTCAAACGCTTCTCCAGCCGCATGCGTCCCACGGCGGTCGCGATCCAGGCCCGCAAGGAGTGGGCGCAGACAGGACTGATTTGTACCGAACCGAGGGAGTCGAGCACGAGCTGCCAAAGGTCATGTTGCAGGGCGCTTTCGCTGAAAGTGGATAACATAAGTTGGAAGCATTCTCTGGTTCCGTGAGAAACGATCCCTTTCCGAACGGAATCGGTCACGAGAGAACCCTGCAATATAACACTTCACCGTATATCGTACAGCGATATTATGTATTTTATCTCGCAGGAATGCAAAAAGAAGACGGGAAAAGGTAGATATGTGTTAGGTGCTATTGAAAATTGACCGAGAAAGTATTAGTCACGCTCCAGCTCTGTATCGCTCCTAGTGCGGCGTGGCCGCGACCAAAAGAGCTGAGCTCCGTTTAGGCTAAGGATGTCCGGCGGCTCAGCGGGAGCTTCGCCCTACCGAGTGACCTATCCTGGCTGGTGATGGGTAGGGCGATCCGCCAAGGCGGAGAGCCGCATTGGCATCTTCCAGGCCCGTTAATGTCTGACGCGCTTTCGCTTCCTTTCACGCTTGTAATGTCCGGGCAAGCATCGTGTCAGCTAAGCGTGATTTGTTTGAAATTGGGATCTGGCCATTGAATCAGTCACACACGAGTTAGCCGAGCGGAGCGACGGCCGCTGCGTCGTTCCATGAGGCGGGGGGGCCGACGCGAGTCGGTCCCTTCCAGCCCGCAAATCTCACACGCCATATGCAGCCACACTTTATTGCGGGCTGTTCCAAACTGCTGCCTGAGCCTGCATCGCTCACAAATCCCTCAGGATTTGTAGTACTATTCACAAGAATGTTGCATATTCGCGAGGGATTTTTGCCGCGGAAAGGCGGTAGAGCGAATTCGTCCCGCGAAGCGGCGCGAAGCGGGACAAATGAGCCTCAAGGGGCCAACAACATTTGCGGTTTAGGCTCAGCAAGAGTTAGTGCGCTGCTGGAGGGGTGCCGCCGAACAGGACAGCATAGAGCCAAGCACCGATAACACCCCCGATGATCGGCCCGACAACCGGAACCCAGCCATAGGCAAAATCGGAACTACGTTTCCCCGGAATTGGCAAAAGGGCGTGGGCAATACGCGGTCCAAGATCGCGGGCCGGATTAATAGCATAACCAGTGGGACCACCTAACGACAAGCCAATCGCCCAGATCAGGAGCGTGACGACCAGTGGCCCGAGCGCCGGTCCCAGACCTGGGCCCTGACCCAAATTCCCAGGGGCAGTCATCGAGAGAACGCCGAAAACCAGGGTAAAGGTCCCGATAATCTCCGTCAGCAAGTTCGCCGGAATATCGCGGATGGCCGGCTCCGTGCAGAAGACGAGCAGCTTGAAATCAGCATTCTCCGTCGCCTCGAAATGCCTCTTATAAGCCAGCCAGACAATGATCCCGCCCAGAAAAGCACCGATCATTTGCGCCACAATGTAGGGCAGGACGTTTGACCAAGGAAATTTCCCGATCGCCGCCAAGGCAATCGTTATCGCTGGGTTAATATGACCGCCGCTTATCGGATTGACGGAGTAGACGCCGACGCAAACGGCCATGGCCCATCCGGTAGCAATGACGATCCAGCCAGAGTTCTGGCCTTTTGTCTTGCTTAAGAGGACGTTGGCAACAACGCCATCTCCGAAAATAATAAGAAACATCGTGCCGACCAGTTCGGCGATGAATTTATCCATGAGATAATTTTCGTTAGAAAGTTAAGGACCAGGACTTCGGTCCCTGATTTTCGCAACAACAAATCCACCCCTGCTAGATGTACCAGTACATCGAACCGTCTTAGGTTAGGCTGTCAGATACTATATCGTAGCACGATATGCATGAAAAGTGAGGTATTGCAAGTTTCTTTGGATGTTCTGGGAAGAAACTTTTCTGGGACGCTCCCAGATGGCAGAAACGGCTATCCGGCGGCGACCTCGGCCGACAAGTTAGCTCCGCAGGAGTCGCGTATTACTAATTTGCAGTCCAGCAGAATGTCCCGGACTGGCATATCCGGCCTTGCCACCCGCTCCAGCATGGCATCCACGGCGGCTACGCCAATCTCCCGGCACGGCTGATGCACGGTAGTTAGTGGTACTGGCAAAAGATTCGCATATTCGACATCGTCGATGCCGACGATGCGTACGTCTTTTGGGATCCGATAATTCAAACGGATCAAGCTGTGCATTAAGTGCCCTGCTGTCCGATCGTTCGCGCCAATGATCGCGTCCGGTTGCAGCCTTTCCATCACGCGTCGAACCTCACTCTCATCATCGCTGTTAAGACTCTGAACCGAGGTCGGCTCAACCGGGGCGCCCGAGACAAAAAGGGCCTCCCGGTAACCAGCGATGCGCGCTGCCACGGTCGACGCAGAGTTGGAATAAGCGACAAAGGCAATATGCCGGCAGCCCAGCTTCAGGAGGTGCTCTGTGATCATGTATCCGGCACGCCGGTGATCGATACCCACCAAATCATGGCGGCTGCGGTTCGGATACGGCAGAAAGCACCGGTCGAGTAACACGACTGGGACGCGGGCTCGCTCCAGAGCTGAAATTATTCGCTGGTTGGTTTGCTCGCTTCCAGGCGTCCGTTCAAGCGGCGCAAAGAAAACTCCGGCGACCTTTTTGGCAATGTATTGTTGGCAAAGTTGCCAGGCCTGTTCACCTTTGGTTGCCGGATCCGGCGTTATATTGCCCCAGAGCAGGGCGTTTTTGCCGGCCTGCGGAGCCTCAGACATTCCCTGGCAGATGGGACCGAATATCTCCGTACCCGCCAGGTTGGGGATCAGCAATCCGAACAGCAAACCGCCATCGCCCGAGCCCGAGGTTGCTAGGTAGGTTCCCGACCCTGCGCGGCGATCAATCAGCCCCGCGTGACGCAATTCGCGAAGGGCTCGACCCACGGTGATTCTTGAAGTTCCAAACCGTCGTACCAAGGCCGCTTCGCTCGGCAGTTTCTGACCAGGCTGATACCGACCGGAGAGGATCTCTCGCTGAAGGGTCTCGAGGATTTGCTGATATTTGGGAGCTCGTGTCTCGGCAGGCAAGTCGGTCATGTCAAAAACCTGATATTATAGGATAATCTATTGTAAATTAAATATTTGTGCAGTGCATATCATCAAGTTTCATCAGAGAACGCTGAACGCCGATGGACTTGCTCTATATACTGTTATAGCAGTTGCACAGCCCGGGACAAAAGTAGATTTATGCCTTTGCGGGCTGGACTAACCTGGAAGACAAACCATCATGAGCGAACGACCTTCTCCAGCAGAATACCTGGTAATTTCCCGGGGACAGTGGGACAGAACCCTTTTGCGGAATGAAATACAGCAAGCAATCGACCAGTTCTACACCAGGCTCGATCGACTGGTTAGTGAAGGAAAGATGAAGCGCGGGCAACGACTCACGCATGAAGGCAAAACAATCGTGCCGCCAAATGTGATAACAGACGGCCCTTTTGGCGAATCCAAAGAAGCGATCGGCGGCTATTGGTTCATTCTCGCTAACAGCCTCGACGAAGCCGTGCAGATCGCCAAAGGCAACCCCTGTCTGGACTACGGTCTGTTCTTGGAAATCCGGCCTATTGATCCACAACCTGCAACCCCCGACAATACCCGCCAGTCTTGATAACCCCCTAGCCCGCATCGCGCGGCGGAGCCGCAACCAAAAGAGCGGAGCTCCGTACAGGCTAGCTTAGCTAAGGATGTCCGGCTGCTCAGCGGGTGCTTCGCCTACCGAGCGACGTTTCCTGGCCGGTGATGGGTAGATGCCTCCCGGCGACCCGCATCGGCATCCTCCAGGGCCCCTCAATGTCTGAGGCGCTGACAGGTGATTTTTCCCTACGAAATCCTCTCGAAAGGAAAAGGGGCGGGCCGTCAGCTATCGGCGAATGGTTCGGACCGTTCAAACCCTGTATTCGGCCAGGTGCCCAAGTTGACGCGCAAGCGCAATTAACTCAGGAGCGTTCTCCAGGCCGGCAAAAAAATGCAACGGAATCCCTGAGAGCCCAACCTGCGCGCCGGCAAGCGCTCCCGTGAGGATGCAGCGCGCCTGGTTTTGCCCGCCACCGTTAAGAGCATGCAGCACGGCGTGTTCGAAGTCATCGTAAAAACGCGCA
>JBAUZZ010000121.1:0-2258 GCA_049585495.1 Chthoniobacterales bacterium
CCGAAATGGTTAGATCCGTGTACGTCAACAGACGCCGGGCTTCAAGCAACGTCCGATCGCGGATCCAAGCGCTAGGCGACTTCCCGGTTTCCGCAAGCAGCGCGTTAACCAGGGCACGTGAACTGACGGATAGAGCAGTTAGATAATGACTGGCCCGACAAAATTTGCCTTCTGCTCCTTCCAGCAACGAGAAAAAACGACCGGTCAATGAATCGAAATGTTCCCGGGCTTCGATTGGTGCCCGACCGATAAAGAGCCGATATAAGTGAATCAACAGAACAGTAATCTGGGCCCGCAGCATATCATCGCGAAATTCTTCCTTGCTGCAGAACTCGCGAGCGAGATCTTCGAATCTGCCCCGCAACAGGTCGCGAAGGGCACCGCTGGTTTCACTCCGGTTTTTCACCGCGGTGCTCCACCGGCTAAGCTCATGAAGAAGGTGATCAGGCCGATCCTTTTGGCTGAAAAGCAGTACCGGTTCAAAAGAGAGGAGGTATCCCTGCAAAGTCTCTTTCCATCTCCAGGTGTGGACTTGACCGGGGGGAACGAAGATGAGACTGCCCGATTTTACCAGATGGGTTTGGCCGTCCCGTATGAACGTAGCACTTCCCGAATCGATCCAGACTATATGATAAAAATCGTGCCGGTGGGGAACATGGCGGAAAGGGACGTCCTGAGCCAGTTGCTGAAGTGAGATACCCAGGCGGTCATCGACTTGGGTGCGCCCGCTCGCCAAACCAAACAACGGGATTTTCCGCGGTTTAATAGGCAACATTTCAGTTTATTGCGACGGGGGAGCATCTGTCGGATTTTACCGGTACGCAAACCTCGCTAGCCTGCATCGCTCATCCGCCGAGGCGGATGAGCGATGCAGGCTCAGGCAGCAGAATTCTCCGGCTACGCCGGAAAATTCCGCTGCTTTTTGGAGAGAAGAGTTTTGAAGCAGTTTGTTTTGGTCCACTTATTTTACAACGGGCTCTTAAACACACGCGCAGTGTCTGTTTAAGAGCTGTCTAGCCGCAATCAGCGTGTGGACGCATATGGCCCGTGAGATTTGCGGGCTAGGCGCGCCTAAAGCTTGCTCGGACCAAATCAACCCAAGTTCTTTCTGGAGCAGCGCTTGAAATGTTGTTAAGAGCCATCACACCGTTTCCTGCGGACGGTCGAAATACATGAACCCCGAATCAGCGGCACCGCCGCCCGTCATAGAAAGTCGCCCTGTTCGTTCGTCGAAACTGAAGCTTCCCCGGGAAATAGGTATCCTTGGCGCTTTGGCACTAATGCTTCTGGTCTTGGCGGTTTTCATCCCGCAGTTCCGGGCAATCGGCAACCTGACCAATATCACTCGAAATTTCTCTTTTGTCGGAATCGTCGCCCTTGGGATGACATTGGTTATATTGACCGGCGGTATCGACCTGTCGGTTGGCTCCATCTGGGGGGTAAGCGCGGTCGTGACAGCGTCGCTTCTAACCGGAGGATGGCCGCTCATCGCTGCAATTGTCACAGGGCTGATTGTGGCGGCCGCCGTCGGGCTACTCAACGGTCTCTGTATCACCCGACTGCACATGTCGCCATTTGTCCCAACACTGGCGACGCTCTCGATTGCCCGCAGTCTGGCCTTGATCATCACCCGAGGTCGCCCGATCTCAATTTATGGACAGCAGCAGGAGGTTTTTTTGTGGATCGGCGGCGGAGACATCCTGGGGGTCCCGAATCCATTCATTTTATTTGTGATCATGGCGGTGATCTTCTGGATCCTGCTTTCACGCACCGTCTGGGGCCGCCATGTTTACGCCGTTGGTGGAAATGAACGCACGGCCCGGTTGACTGGGCTCAACGTCGATCGACTGAAAGTCGTCGTTTATGTGCTGTCGGCCATTTGCGCCGGCATCGCCGGGGTGATTCAGGTCAGCTACCTCTCCAGCGCAACGGCCGACCTTGGAACCGGAGAGGAACTGGCTGTCATTGCCGCGACAGTGATCGGGGGGACCAATCTCGCGGGCGGCGAAGGCACGATCCTTGGCACGGTTATCGGCGCAATCATTCTTGAGGTCTTGCGCAATGGCCTTCTCCTGTTCGGCGTTGATCCCTATTGGCAGGGCGTTTTTGTCGGCGCCGTGATCATTTTGGCGGTGTCGGTGGACTACTTTCGGAAACTCTTGCGCAGTGAGTAATAAAATTTTAAACCCAAAACCCGAAGTTCCGGCGGCTGACCCCCGCCCGCGACGCTGTCGCCTCGCCCGCAGTCGCTACGCGAC
>JBAUZZ010000122.1:0-6293 GCA_049585495.1 Chthoniobacterales bacterium
GAACAAGCTACGAATGGTTTCGCAGGGAGGCGTGTACTACCTAATACGGGGAGTGATAGTTCAGGTGATGCAGGAGGACAAAGCTTCGGGTTTGTCCCAGGTTCATTGGGATGGAATCACTTCAAATCTTTGGATGCCCAGCAAGTTTCTCAGCAGGCGGCCAATTACCAACATATTGGGGACTATCTCAATCCCTGGACAGCCAATTGGGGTAAACATACCTGGCGTTAATAGCCAGCTGGACACAACCGCAACACCCAGCGCAACCGCGACCCCAACACGCGGCGAAGCCGCGGAACCTGAGGCAAGCCCGACGCCCTGACAAATCCGACAACTGGAGGGTGAATGCCAATGTAGTGGTCGGCCTACGGGCACGATCTATACTCGCGGACCTGGCCGGCTCCCCCCTGTTGCTTACCATGCCCGAAGCCCAAAAAAAGCTTTTGAAAAGCGCTAACTAATCCCCTGCTAGGCGGAGGAGACCCTCCAGGCAAGGGAGTGGATGAATCAACCCGCAATCAACTTTATCGAACCAATGAAGGCGCTCCGCGTCCGGGAGCTGCCGGTCGGTAATTGCCTCTACGAAATGAAGTTTGACGGCTACCGGGCAGCGGCGCCTGGGTCAAAAGTTAAGCTGACTCAAACCCAGGAGTTTGTCATCGGCGGCTACACGCCGCCTGAAGGAAGTCGCAAATACTTCGGTGCCTTGCTTGTCGGCTACATATATGCGGGTGAGCGATGCAGTTGGGGTAGACTTCAACTCGACCTATCTGAGATACAGCCCGGAGTATTTCAACTCAATTGGCTGTCGTCGTTCTCGATTCGATCTGGTCGAATCCTTTGATGCGATAGATTATCACAGAGACTACCCAACTCAGCGCGAAGACCCCCACAATCACGAAGCCCAAAGTGCCAAAATTTTCATTTAGGCTCCCGATCATATCCCAGAATCCTCCGGTCAGTTTTAGCTGATCCTTCAAGACTCCAAAGACTTCTATCCCGGCTACCAGCAGCGCCACAATTACTGAGACGAAGGTGATCGTGAAGTTGTAATACATTTTGCGAATTGGGTTCACGAACGCCCATCCGTACGCTCCAACCATTAGTATGCCATCGGTCGTATCGACCAGGGTCATTCCGGCCGTAAAAAGGATCGGAAAGACCGCCATCGCAATCACGGATAATCCTTTGGCTGCCGCCGCAGCAGAGATCCCAAGAAGGGCAACTTCCGTTGCCGTATCGAAACCGAGACCGAACAAAAATCCAATCGGATACATGTGCCAAGGGCGAGAAATAATCCGGAAGAGCGGACGGAAGATCCGGGCCATCATGCCACCGCCTCCGATTAACATGTCGGCACTTTGATTGGTGTAACTTCCTCCCCTCCTTACGTCTCGGAAGTTTTGCCACAAGCCTCGAAGGACCACGATATTGACTAGAGCGATTGCAATCAGGAAAAAGGCTGAGACCGAGGTTCCGACGATTCCGCCAACGCTTTTAACGGCCTCGAACTGCGTCGCAACGACCGCCGTGGTTAAGTAAACGACCAGGGATGCGATCACAACGATCGTTGAATGGCCAAGGGAAAAGAATAAGCCCGCGGAGAGTGGGCGTTTACCATCCTGCATGAGCTTTCGCGTTACATTGTCGATCGCTGCGATGTGATCAGCGTCCACTGCATGCCGAAGACCAAAAGTGTAAGCCAGAAACGCGGTCCCGAGGAGAACTGGTTTATCATGGAACGCGAAAAAGGCCCAGACCCATGCACCTGCGTTGAAGCAAGCCAATAAACCATAAAAGCCTAGCACCGAATTGTGAAGGGCACCGGAAACAAAGATCTGAAGTGTCTTCATTGATCGTGCCGCATTTCTCTCTCTAGTCCGAGCGCCAGTCCACCGTCGTAACCTCACCCCCAATTATACTGGCGGTATCGCTCGGGTTGGGAGAGTGCAGCCAGATATCGTAGCCGCCTGCACGGAGCTTTGGAAAGACTGCAGCGAAGACTTGCCGGCCGTTAACCCGCCGTTCCAAGACCTCCACGTGGACTCGTGTGGCGGCGCTGCCTAGTGGACTGACCTCGATTTCCTTACCTCGCAGCTCCGAGTCGGCATAGATGATCAGTGCTCCGATGTCCTGGCCGATGTCCAGCACCACGCTTTCGGGGTGGATCCGGTCATTTTTTTGCTCAGCCATTTGTCTTGGTATCCTTTCTGTCGCTCCTATCACGCAAGTTTTGAGCCGCCGTCCCATCCAAATTGGCACTTGCTCGAACCGAAGCTGAGCGCTGGGCGCTTAGCTCCCGTTGAGCAAGCACAAGCCGGAAGGCGCCCCCGTTAGGAGCTCGGGTTGTCGAACCCGTCGTATGGCACGCCCAGATAGGGAAAACTCGCTAAGAAGGGTGAATTGATCTTGCTCGGGTCCAGGCCATCCGTGACCAAGGACGCACTCGCGTCGGGGCTGAAGGAAGGGTCGACCAAAGGGATGGTGACGCCAGCTAGCGCGCGCAGCTCGATTGTGAACACGTCATCGAAGACCCGGCGCCCATTCGGAAACCCGGCGAGGTCGCCTCCCAAGATCCCTAGGACATTTGGAGCTGTCGCCGGTGGAATCGCCATGTTCAGCCGTAGCAGATCCGCGAGCGTCTCGCCCGTGAAATTCTGGAAACCTGGAATGATCCCAGCCGGGATGCCGGTCAGAAAGATGGCAACCATGTCCGCTCGGGGTTTGGTATATGCGGCTAGGTTTGGAAATACCCCAGGATAAAAGATCGTCAGCCGAAGTGGGACTTCCTGGTGCTGCACAAAGCCGAGGAATTGCGAGTCGTCCTTGGGAGCCTGCGTGTTCCAAAAGTCCTTCTTCCCCAGCGGAATCATGACTTCGTTGAACAGGGGACTGCCGAGGCGCGAAACCTGTATCCATGGCCCGGCCTCCTGGATTTCCGCGTCATCGTTAAGGATCGTCGCCTTCCGGCGACTCGCTGAGGCGTACACGCCGATGACTGAGCGCCGGTCGCTCGGATCACTGGGGTAAGAGCCATCGCTCGTCAACCGGGTTTTGGGCAACTGGAGGGCAATCGTGTGGATGTTCAGCCTGTTAGTCCCATTGACACCTGCGGCGGCGGGCAGCGGATTCACATGCAAATTCTGAAACGGTCGGAGGTCGAGGAGGTCGAAGACCGAACCCAGGTCTACATAGAAACCCTCGGCACGCTGTCCAGCAAACACTGTCTCGCCGGTGGGCAGACGGTGAACCGCCGCCTCAGCCAGCGCGGCATAGTTGGGGGTAGAAAATGGGCCGATGTTGCAGGGCGGGGAGGCCAACCTCTCGGCCAAAACGGTCTTATTACCGTGCTCCTCCACCCTGGTCACGGAATAGAACTGGCGTTTATTCCAATTCGGATCATGCAGGGAGCTGATCGGGCCGGTGTTGTAAAGAAAGGTGTCAGCATTGCGCAACTCGGTCCGGAATTGGAACTGGTAGGTGATATCGCCGTCGGCATCCCCGTCGTTGTCGACGTGGATCTCATACAAAACATCGTCGCCGAACTCAAAGAAGTTCGGTCCGCCTGCTGGCCCCTCCAAAGGAATATAATTCATGATGAGGGTAACCATGTTTGGATTGTCAGGACTGACAAACGCATAGACATCGGTGTTATCCGCCACCGGGTCCTTGGAAATCTCAGGGGCTTCACGATGGGATGACATATGTGCAACTCTCCTTCGTACGGTCGTATTCTATCAAGAAGTCGTGCTGTGTTGTATATAGGCATCTACTCAGCGCGCCCGCCCCAGCTTGCCGCTTTCATCAGTCGTGCGACGAGTTGGGGATCGCGGAAGACAATCTCACGGGATCCCAGAAGAAGAGCGACCTCGCCCGTGGCTACATCGCTCACATGTGCTATCAAGGGACCGCTAAACGCGGTGGCGGCCACCTCCGGTATTGTGTCTTGCGGCGATTCAGAAATGCCTGCCAAGGCGGGTAAAGAAGATAGCAAGCCGAGCGTCGCCGCGCCTACCGATGTCTGTTTGAGAAATGAACGTCGATTTAGATCCGTCATAGTATTTGCCCCTGCTATTTATTCGTCCGGGATGCGACTTCGGATGCGACGCCCGGAAAGAATTTCGACGCCTTAATAGCCCGCAAAAATGGCGGATGTAGTCTTCCCGGCACTGCAAGATGAAGACGAAAAAGAGGTGCTCGCTCGGCGGCGTGCGTAAAGGGGCTGGCCGTAAGAAGCGGCAAGCCTGGAAACAGGGCTCTGTCTCGATGCATAAATCTGCTTGGAACTTTGCCGATTCCGCTGGCCGGAGTCCGCAGTCTCCTGACACGATGAACACATCGTGCTCGATCCGGCACTCATCGAATCAAGCACCCTTCGCTAGCCGGCCCTGGAAGTGGCTGTTTTCAGACTGGGGGACAGAACACTTGTTTGCGCTCCCGGGACGATTTTGTGATGCAACCGCTATCTCTACCCTCCTGCGCCATCAAATCGTTGGACAGGCAGCCTCTTGTGGAACCATTGCAGAAACGGAACAGGCGGAACGGTGGCCTTCCGCCATTGGGATACACAAAGCGAGGAAAGTTTGATCTTCTAGAGTATCCGTCTGACTAACCACACGGATGACACGATCTGAGGATCTCGACGGTTCCTGGCCCCAAACTTTCGGGAGAATGCGAAACATTACCCGAATGGGTGATGTTTCGTGTGAGGATTCTCGTTTCTAATCCTGGAAGCAGGCGTATCCTATTTTCCGATCGGAGACCCAACATTAGACAGCGAAATTTTGTTTCGAAGGTTATGTCTCTAACCGAAGCGTTTTGGTCATCGCCGCTGGTAATGCAACACAAGAAAGGCCTAAGCAATGAGCATCAAGGAAATCCTCGAAGAACTTCCGGAAATGAGCAGGGAAGAGCGTCAACAACTCCGTACCCGGCTTGATTTCGAAGACCTTTCGATAGGTGATGCCGCGCTGAGCACATCCCGGATCCTCGATCGACCGGGTTCGCCGCTCCCGCTTAACGTGGTGACTAATCTTGCGGGACTCGAGGTTATGCAGCGCGTGCTCAGCGGCGAGTTGCCGCCACCGCCTGCCGCGGCGATCACGCGCATCTACCCGGTCGAAGCCTGGGAGGGATGTGCGATGTTCGATGGGGAGCCATCGGAACGCTTTCTCAATCCCGACGGAAAGATCCACGGCGGCTGGGTGGCAACGATCCTTGACTCGGCGATGGCGTGGGCGGTCCTGTCGCGTCTAGCCGCCGGTCAGAGCTACACGACGGTGCAGATGCAGTTGAACTTTGTCCGGCCAGTCACAGTGAACACGGGACGCGTGCGCTGCGTGGGCCGTGTAGTGCACTTCGGTAAACGCGTTGCCACGGCAGAGGGCCGACTGACTGACCAGGCGGGCAAGCTGCTCGCGCATGGGTCAGAGAGCTGCCTCCTCATGGAGGGGAAGACTTGAGAGGCCAGCTCAAGGGGCCTTGCTAAGGCCTGCCAGAATCGGACTATCTCGCACGTGTATTTGGCAAGGATAGGCTGTCCGGATCGAAACGCAGAACTGGTTATTGTCATGCTCGTACTTCGCTTGTTGAGAGCGAGTCGCCCGAGGTGGCGCAAAAATTCTTCGCCACATCGCCAAAGATCACGATGAACCTTCGAAGGCCCGATAGCAACGATTCCTTCGCTCACCTCCACGACTAACGCACACGTTTAGATTGGAAGTGAGTGGTGGCATGTCTGTAGAGAAGTTTGAGTGACACACGAGAGCGCCCGAGAGATGACTCGCAATGTTGTATTGCATTGATAGCGCGGTGTAGATATTAGCGCGAGATGATGCCTCGGTTTGCCGCCATCCTCGCGTTGTTTCTGTTCGACGGCGTCAGCCCTGCGCAAACTCCCTCGCCGGCCTTGGAGGCGATGGAAGTCGTTTTCCTTGGCACCGGCGGGCCTCGCCCGGCCGGGCGAGCAGCCTCCTGTAATCTCATCCTTATTCAGGGCAAGCCCCGGCTCCTGGTCGACGCCGGGTCAGGCGCTTTTGTGCGTCTAGGCGAACTTGGAATCGGTTTGCACGACCTGGACATCATTCTCTTGACGCACTTGCATATTGATCACACTGCCGATTTGCCCAGCATTATCAAAGCGCGGGCGATGATGCAGCAGGATCCTATCCACTTCGTCTTGATTGGCCCTGATGGCAAAGGTGATTATCCGAGTGCCACTCGCTTTGCCGAGCTGTTGTTTGGCCAAGGCGGCGCCTGGACCTACGTCAAAACCTTCGGTGCTCCAGTAACCC
>JBAUZZ010000123.1:0-3402 GCA_049585495.1 Chthoniobacterales bacterium
CCGCCGCAAACGCCAGCGGCTTCCTCCAAATCCCCCTATCGCAAGTGCCCCGGCGGAACACACTCGGGCCCACCGAACAACTCGGCGCCGGCGCACTTGTCGATAGGGTACTAAGATTTTTCGCCAAAGATCGCCTGTGCAGGCGTAGAACGACGCGAACGGCAGATGGCCATTTCTCCTATTCGGTTTTTTTATCGAACAGATCCGGCGTTTCTGCGAATAGTTCTTTCAGGAAGCTGTCGCGATGGTTCACAAACCGCCGGACAAATTTGCATCGGTGCCGTGTCGTCATACTGGATCTCATGAAGCTGGCCTTCATCGAACGACACGATTTGCGCGCCTGGATACCCGAGCAACACAGGCGAGTGGGTGGAAATGATGAACTGTGCATCTCTGTGCTTCCGCAGAACGTCATGGAGCAGTACCAGAAATGCCAAATGGCGCTGCGGAGACAGCGCCGCCTCAGGCTCATCTAGCAAGAACAAGCCGTTGCGCTGGAACTTGAGTTCAAGGAGTGTGAAGAACGACTCACCGTGAGAACGGGCATGAAAACTCTTGCCGTCGTAGTACGCATTCACTCCGATTTGGTCAATGTACGAGACGGCATTAAAAAAGCTTTCTGCCCTCAAGAAGTACCCGGCACCGGTTCGCCTATCGAACGACAGGCGCAGCGCACGCACCAAAGGATCGATCGAATGGTTGCTCTCTGTGGTGTCATTCGAAAAGCTGCGGGTACCCCCCTCACGCCCAAACCCATAATGGACGGCGATTGCTTCTAGCAGCGTAGATTTGCCCGTGCCATTCTCACCGGCGAAGAAGCAAATCCGCGACCAGAGGCTCAACTCTTCTAGGACACGGATCGCCGGAACCGAAAACGGATAGCTCTCCCAGTCGTTCACTCGGTCGCGCAACAGTGTGATTTTCTTCAGCATCGAGCAGTTTGTTCAGGAACTGGTATGAGTCGGACGAGCTTGATTTTACGTGAGTTTGCAAATACATGAGATCAGTTGATGCAAAAGGCGTTCTCGCAAGCTTGCGCTTTCTCTTCGCCTTTTTTCGTGTCAATAAGTGCAATTGAGATTTATCAGCAATTGACCAGCCTCTTAATTTTCGGTTTGCCGACGACACACTCGCGATCCGAAGCTTAGCTATTCACGAGCGCGATTCGGGGCAGAAACTAGTCCAACAAATCCAGATCCTTTGCTTCTGACAAAAGCTCAGGATGTCTTCTGAGTGTGGGCGTAATCAGATATTTCCCCAAGTCCTGAACAACCGCTATAACAGCTCTCTGAACCTTCAGTGCCTCATCGTGTGGCTCATTGTGTTTTGCCGCCTGAAGTATCCCTTCCAGAAACTCCTTACAATCGCGAACCTTTGCTAACGCTTTTCGCGCCTGATCGGGATCAGAGAAAAGAAAGGCTGGGAAATCAGAGCTTCGCAGCGTCTTGCTGGGTGGATCGGCATCGCAGTCTGGCAGAAGGTGGATTTCCACCTTGTCGCCGATTGATAGCTCTCCCGCGCTCCATTCCAACACGTCCGATGACTCAAACGCATGGATGAATGCCTTCGTTATTGCTTCTTTTCCGCTTGCGGGCACAGATACTGTTATGATCGCGCTCAACACTCCTCTGTTTCTTAGTGCTCCCTTAACCGCAATTTGGTTGTTCACCTTCATGGTCAGTTGCATAAGTGCTCCCATGCTAGCAAATTGCGAGCAGCGACTGCCGCCTATTTCGAATGTGGCCGAGTGACCGGCAAACCGGAAGTCAAAGTCAACTGACGAAATCAGGCGTTCTCGCAAGCTTGCGCTTTTTGTTCGCCAAAAACCGCGTCAACGAGTGCTATCGACGATGTTAGTGCGCCGGGGTAAACCGGCATGAAGCAGAGAATGGAAAATTCTTACGGGAAAGGAGTAGCGATCCACTCGGCCCCGAGACTTGCGCTGCTACCGCGAGGGACACAGTGAAGCGTAGACAGGGGTATAGGCGGGGTGGGCTATTGAGCTCCGAAAAGATACAACCCGGACGCCGACGCGGTTAATATGCGCGGAAGGCAACATGAACAGGGGCGATAACGCGAGTCCTTATTCAGTCCGGCGTAGTCGAAGACCCCAGACACGCCTAGAAACTTCATGCACGAGAACCGGGAGACCTCGGAGGCACCTGCGGCCCAGTCTGGCAGCAGGCCGGCGGGCGAAGGCCCAGGCCGTACGGCCCGCATGCACGTCACCGAGGAGTCACACAGCGGAGTAATACCTATGAACCATTCGAACAAAGACGGGAAACCGTTGGCGGAGAGTGCGGAGGAAAGGCCGCTGATCAAGGAGAACGCTCGTCAACCTAACACGTACCCGACGCAGAGCGGGAAGGGCGTGCCCCAGGGGCTGGCGGGTGTGCGGAAAGCAGCAAAAGAAAATAGGGAGATGAAGTTCACCGCCTTGCTCCACCATCTGACGACCGAACTGCTGCGGGAAAGCTTTAACTCACTGAAGAGGAAGGCGGCACCCGGAGTGGACGGCGTAACGTGGCAGGAGTATGAACCCGGGTTGGAAGATCGCTTGGTCGATCTTCATAGCCGGGTGCATCGCGGAGCATACCGAGCGCCGCCCTCGAGAAGAGTGTACATAGAGAAAGCAGATGGGCGACAACGTCCACTGGGAGTTGCGGCTATGGAAGACAAGATTGTCCAACATGCCGTAGTTACCATCCTCAACCAGATTTACGAGGAAGACTTTCTCGGCTTCTCATATGGGTTTCGTCCGGGGCGCAGCCAGCATCAAGCGCTGGATGCGTTGTCGTACGCGCTCTTGAAGAAGAAGGTGAACTACGTTCTTGATGCCGACATCCGAGGGTTTTTCGATAACCTCGACAAAAGTTGGATGGTCAAGTTCGTGGAGCATCGCGTCGCTGACCCCCGCATCCTGCGGTTGATCCAGAAATGGCTCAACGCGGGAGTGATGGAGGAAGGCAAATGGTCGGACACGCAAACGGGTAGTCCGCAAGGCTCGGTGATTTCACCGCTCCTCGCGAATATTTACCTACACTACGCGTTCGATCTGTGGGTGGACGTCTGGCGCGAGAAATGGGCGCAAGGCGACGTCGTCGTCATCCGCTATGCAGACGACATTATCCTAGGATTCCAGCATCAGACAGAAGCAGATCGGTTCCTGGAAAACTTTCGGGAACGGCTGGGAACGTTTGGACTGGAATTACATCCAGACAAGACGCGCCGGATCGAGTTCGGACGGTTTGCCGAACACAACCGGGAACGAAGAGGGGAAGGCAAGCCGGAAACGTTCGACTTTCTAGCAGGCTGCGGAAAAACTGAATTGCAGCGTGTTTTTCTTTCTGTTTCTCATGGTTGCTGATCTCGAACGGGTTCATTTCCGGTGTTTTTGTGGCC
>JBAUZZ010000124.1:0-3597 GCA_049585495.1 Chthoniobacterales bacterium
TCAGGTGCATCGTCACCGACAGGATGTCCTTGCCGTCAGACTTGACGAGCGTCGCGCAGTGATTGGAAAAGTCGTCGTAGAAATCCAGCGCCTTCGGTCCAACCACCATAATCGTTCCCAGTGCCCAATCGATCAGCAGCCGCTGGTCCTTAGCGCAGTAGTGAGTGGCCGTCAGATGATGGAAAGGAAATCCCCAGCAATCGCCGTCGTCGGTCCAAAAACGAACGACCGGAGGCGTAACCTCTTCCCAGGCGGCCGAGCGCCGCGGTTTAGTGTACATCCGCTTGAGAGCAGACGGCTCGGATGGTTGCGAATTACCGTTCACGGGTGATTTCCTTGTCGTGGGTTTGCGTTGGAGTCTGCGGCTGGTGGTAACGCTTAACGCTTTGGGCTCGGTCCGCCAGGCCTGCCCGGTATTGCGCAACGAGCTGGCCGACGCGCTGCTCCAACTGCCCGGCTTGCGCCGGCTCGAGATTTGGGTACTTCCTGGCGAGCGTGGCCCGCAGACGGGTCTCGTAAGTCTTAACTTGCATTTGCTGGAGACTACTAATGACCTGGGCCGCTGGCGCTTGAAGCTGCTTAGTCAAAAGCTCGCCGATTTGACGCTCAGTTTTGGCGGACTGCTCCGGGTTTGTACTTGGGAGGCGCTCGGCAAACCTTGGCTCTCTTTCGTAGTTGGTCACGGTTTTCTTCTCTGTCTTTTTGGTTTGTGTGGTTCTGAACCGCCGAGCTATTGGCAGCGCAACGCGGCCGCCACGTTGCGCGCCTGCAATGACCCGTTGCAGAGTCGGCCCACTCCCTCAATTCATCTGGACTCAGCTTGGCCAAGAGCTCTTTAGCGGCGCGGAGCTTATCTGCTCTCCGGCCACCTTGTAGCCTGCCGCTGCGATAGAGCTTGGCGAGAATCGCTTTGTCAGCTTGCCGCTCGGCACCCCGTTGAGCCTCAAACTCTGCTTCTTTAAGTTCCAGGTCATCCCGCTTCGCTTCGAGCCTTTCTTTGCGGGCAGCGGCACGCGCTCTTTCTTCGGCGGTCTGCGCGACTTCATTCAGGAGTTCCGAAGCGCTGAGCCGGATACCCAGGTTGTTTTCGATCGCCTCGAGCAGCGCGCCTTTCGAATCAGTGAAGACGCGCGCTTGCCCTCTGCCACGCGAAACCGACACGTAAAACATGATAGCGTTGACCAAGTCAAAGCTGTTGACAGGCGCGCTGATCAGCACCTGGTCAACGGTCTTACCCTGGCTCGCGTGACTGGTCACGACGTGGCCCTGGTCGATGTGTGCAAGCTCGTGGGTGCGCAAACTTTCGCCGTTATCGAAACGAACCAGCCCGTCCCGAATCGCGATTACTTTGAGCAAATCATTGTTGACGAGATCCCGGCCTTCGAGACTTCGGTGGGTCTTGGTAACGCGCACCGTATCGCCCACTGCGATTGAGATTTCTTCCTTCTCGAAAACCGAGAACGAAGAAGCTCTGGAGGTTGAAAGCGCTCGGCGAACGCCGTCCCGCTCCAGCAAAATTTTGCCTTCAGCCGCCGAAACTACCTCCCACTTTTCCCCGCGCTCGAAGTACTCCCGACGCGGGACTTGAACCCAGTCACCGACCTCACCGTCGATGCGCATGAGGGGAGGAAGTCCAGGGGCCTCAAGCCGCTTTAACCCGGCTTTTGCCGTGGCGGTGCTCATGTACCGATCTGTTTCGGCCTGCGCCGGAGTTTTTTGGTGAAACTCGATCACCTGGCCGGGAGCGTAGTTGATCGCGTCGCAGCGCTGCGCGTAAGTCCAGCCGCTGTTTTGCAGCCGGGTGAGTTTCACCTCTTCTCCTGTCAATCGTCCCTGTTCTCGCATCGCTGCACGCAAAGATTCAGCGACGTGACGCCCTTCGGCGTGGGTGGGGGAGACAATGACCGAAGTTCTTCCTTCTTTCAGAGCGCCCAAATGAGCTTCAATAATGGCGTTGACCCTTTCGGAGTCGTCTTCGAGCTCTGTGATCCGGCCCTGGCCATCGAGCGCTTCGAAGCCTCCCAAGATGTCGCCCTCGCTTAACGCGAAGACTGCCGCCCGCAACGCTGGGTCCTGCTGGCGCTGAATTTCGGTCAGCTGTGCAGTGCTCGCCGCTCCGGCCTTTTCCAGGATGCGAAGCATATCACCCCGCTCGACGCTGTGATGTTGGTGGGTATCACCGCTTAAGATGACCCGGTTACCATTTCGTTCGGCGAACTGGGCAAGCCAAAGCATCTGCTTCGCGGAAAGAAAGCCGGCTTCATCCACCCAAATGGTCTTTGCGGCGACCTCTTCCTGGAGCCTCTCGTTGTGCTGAAGCATCTGGAAGGTTTCAGCCCCCGCGAAACGATCGCAGCGCAGCACGTCGGTCGCCGCGCTCGACGGCGCAAAAACGGCCACATCGCGCTCCGCAAAAGCGGCCAGCGTCGGCACGGCCTCCTTCATCATGGTGGTCTTGCCGGTGCCGGCCGCGCCTCGAATGGCCACAAATTGGTCAGAAGAGCCAAGCAAATGGCGGATGGCCATTTGTTGTTGAAGGTTCAAATGCGGGTTGAGGGGCCGCCAGGAATCTAGAGGATCCAGCCGCTCACGCGCGCCTTTTCCTGCCTTCACCATTGCGATAATCCGGCGTTCTTCCTCTTCGACTGTGTGGGTGGTGACCTGCTTTGGCTTGCCATGTAAAACCCGCGCATCCCAATCCCCGAAACGTTCAGCATCAGGAATCGAGAGCGAACCAATCCCGCGCCGCAGCGCCTGAGCAACCAGGCGGCGCTTTGAACACGTCGAAGAGCGCTCGAAGATTTCTTCGATAGCCAAATCCTGGGCTGTCTTGGCCTCCAATAAGTCCTGTGAGCCTGCCGCCTTGACAGCCTCGGGTGAGAGGGCGCGGCGCTCGTCGTCAGTCAAAAGGCTGTCCCAGTGTTCCAAACGCTTGGCCTGGTCCATAGGACCCTTGTCTTTGGCCTCGCGCGTCTTAGCGCCAAGTTCGCCTTTGACTTGCGCGAAGGCCTCGCCAAAGGACATACCGGTCTTGGCCACCAAAGCTCGCGCCCGCTTCTCGAGCGCTTTAAGGTTGGCTTGAGCAAGCTTTTCAATTTCCTTTGTGCGCCGGGAAAACTTCTCGATCAGGCTGCGATCGACGCTTGCAAGCTCAAAATCTCTCTCCGTGCGCCGGATGCCGCAGCCTGCTGCCAAGAGCTTGTCCGCTACCCGCGTGTTAAACGATGCTTCCCAAAACGGCGCGTCAGCCTTGAGATCCCGGAAGAATCCTGCTTTCCACCGGTTTTCTTCCCGGTCGAACGTCGCGTTCAGAACATAGCAATGAATGTGAAAATGAGGATCCGGAATTCCGTCCACCGGCCGGGAGGTATCATGAACAAAGGCTGCATAGACAAGATTGCCCGTGACTCGTTCTTCGTGACGCTCCCTTCCGTCGGCACCTTTACCACGAACCCGTGTTTTCATCTCGACTTCGATCGAGGTCATGGTTTCCGAAAACGAATCCATGATCATCTGGCGAACTTCGCTGCCCGGATTGCGCGCTAGATAGAGCGAAACGGATTTAGGGACCGAGAACGTGAAATCGTACCCAGCTGT
>JBAUZZ010000125.1:0-4172 GCA_049585495.1 Chthoniobacterales bacterium
GCCTCCCGCCGAAGCTGACCTGCAGCGGCACTTCGGCGTCAGCCCGCCTTCGGTTCACCAAATGGTGCTCACTCTCGAACGAACGGGACTGATTCGACGACAGCCTGGAGTCGCTCGCAGCATCGAACTGTTGGTTGCTCCCGAGTTGCTCCCGATCCTACGTCGACCCGATTTCAAATGATCAAAACCCCGGTGCAGACACTAGACCGTCAACCGTGTAGTTCGTCAGCCGGATACGATTACTTCATGACTAAGCGACTGAATGCGGTCAAATCACACGAATGTTCGTAGGGCGCAATTATTTTAGACGCCAGCACCTGGAGGTGCTAATTGTGTCTCCGGAGTTGCTCGAGTCTCGATTGACTTCATTCTCTAAGAGGGCGATCGTCAGGGCCTTGTTGCGATTCAGGATCGCTTGGGAATAGTTGCCCTCCCCTGCCCTCGTCGCTTTGTGTGCGGAATTCCACTGCGTTTTTAAGCGAGAAGTCTCGTTTCCAGAGACGATCGAGGCCGGGTTGCGAGTTGTACACATCGGCCGATCCAGCGTCCGTTATGACATAGGGCTTTTCCGTGAACGCGACGAAGAACCGGCGGCCGAAGCCTGTTTCCTTCAAGTTTTCGTCAGTCGCGAAGATCAGACCCCGCAACTGTTGTCTACCGCCTTACGGGACGCGTTACAATCAATCGCCCTCGAACCGGCTAGCTAAACGGTTGCCGCTCCTCGGGTCGAAGCGGCTCGAGAAGCTTGGGCGTCAATATGGCTTCGTCATCATCTGGCGGCTCTGCGCCGCTGATCGTGTTTCGCGGATTTCGCGAATAAGTTCGGCGTTCAAGGCCTAAAGGATTCTTCTTCAGGCAGAGACACTGGTTTCCGCTGCATTCGGATTTTCGTTGCTGATATCAGCAAAGCAGACCAACAGCACCCGGCAGTTTCACAAACTGCCGCGTCTACCTTAATACCAATATTGAAGTGGATTTTCTGCTTTCGCAGGACTCCGATAACGATGTTTATCCAGAAGAAAAAAGCTCGCTTAGTCGCCGGGTTTCATTGGCTCAAAGGTTTCAAACAGAGGAACCAGATCGATCACCTCGTTTGCTGCGCCCTTCAATCCGGTGCCCAGCGTTTGAGCGGTAGCGGCCACTCCCACACGAATTCCACGCCGCCGGAGCTGCAAAGCCAGATGTGCAAAATCAGCATCGCCGGTCACGAGAACGACGACTTCGGGACGCATCTCTACAGAAAGCTCGACTGCATCGATCGCCATCAACACGTCGACGTTTGCTTTGTAATGCTTGCCATCCCCCGGTGAGCCATCTTTGGCCACCACGAGGAATCCGCTGGAGCGCAGCCAATGCAGGAACTTGTTCTTCTTGTCTCGTTCGGTTTGCCACTCCGGTATTGGAGGAGGTAGCAGATCCTAAGCCTGCCCGTCCTAGCCAGCGATTGGTCCGCCGATTAAACCGCTAAGTTGAAAGCTGGATCCTTTTCTGACGTCTGCCCGCTTTCTATCCAACCAAAGTCTGGTAAAGCCTTGATTTGGTGGTTGCTGTAAAACCCATTTGGTCCAGTGATAACTGCGCAAACATCCCGACCAGATACTCGACGCGGGTCTTCAACAACGTAGAGCCGTCATCCGCTTTGATGGTCAGTGAGAAGCTTTTATCCTCTAAGAGACTTCGATACCGATTTACCCCCTGATACGCCCGTGGTTCCCAATGTTTGGCGTTGGCTGTAGCGACCCGTCCGGAATCTTCGGCTATTTCCGAACCTTTACGGGCTGGGTCTGCCAGAAATGCATATTTGTACATAGATCGTGATCGAGACTAACAAAGACTCCGCAAACCTTGAATCACAATATGTTGTATATTAAATATTTCATTTCCACAATGTATGGCAAAAAAAAAAAGACAGCTGTTTGACCGCAACGCTGGAGAGATTTGCTTCTTCATTCGAAGTCCGATTCCAGCGAGTCCGGATTCCGCGCGCTGTGCCAGAAGCGAATGATTCGAACCGTGTCGCGCTCAATGCGGTACATGATCTGAATGGACCCTTCAACTAGCACTCGGTCGTTGGGCCTACCTCGAATTTTTCGGCCCAGATATGGAAAGGACGCCAAAAGCTCCGCCCGGGAAAGAAGCGTTGTCGCCGTTCTGTCAGCTGCCGGGGGATTCTCTTTTTCGATGCAGGCGATAATGTCGCGAAGATCTCGCCAAGCCTGAGAGCTTACTTGGAAACGGTACGCCATTGAGCAAGCATCCCACGCACTTCCTCCGCGGTGAAAGACGGCTCTGTTTCGATGGAGCGTACTCCTTCATCGAAGGCCGCCAATGCTTCTTTACTGAGCTCAATTTCCGCGTCCGTGTCTAGCGCCTCAATGTGGCGGGAGATTTCAGCGCGCTCTTCCAGTGTCAACTTGGGTAGTTCTTCCAAGATATCCGCTAAGCTCATTGGTCAGCAGTATACGAGTACCCTGCGACAGCGTCTAGGTGTATCGTACTTTGCGTCCTTGGCCTTGCGCAGCTTCTACACAGAGGCGGCGAGCCGGGGACTAAGTCGGCCGCCGTAAAAACGACCTCCGCAAGCTCTCTATGCTCCGTGATTGGTCGGCGATCATGAAAGAGGCCTCTTAGCACGAAAAATTCGAGAATGCGTTTTAAATTAAGGAGAAGAATTGCGAATAAGGGGTCACTCCTCCGTTTGTAAAAAATTGTACGCTAAGGGTTGGTACTAGAATAAGATGGCATCTTGGAGGCAAACACGAGCAAACGGCGTGAGCTTCTCTCCGGGGCTCAGAGAGTGCAGTTGCTAGCGTTACCTACTGGCCTTCGTGAGCTCGAAGAGCGCTACAGCTTCGCGCCAAGCGATTTGGAATTCATCGGCTCTCACAGGACCAATAGCAACCGGCTTGGAATAGCGGTACAGCTGTGCTTTTTACGCCATCCGGGATGGGCGTGGACGCCGGAGGAACGAATTCCGGCAACAATGCTGCGTTGGATCGCAGCACAGGTCAGCGCAGACCCCGGCGATATCGAAAGCTATGCCAAGCGCGACGCGACCCGGCGCGAGCATTTTCTTGAACTGCTGCAGGAGTACAGTTGGCATAGTTTCGGTTTGCACGAGTACCGGGAGATGTCGGCTTGGTTGATGAACCAAGCGCGTAGCACCGATCTAGGCTTGGCGTTGATCACGCTTCTGATTAGCGAACTGCGGCATCGACGGATTGTTGTTCCTGTTCTTCCAGTCTTGGAGCGATTGACAATCGCGGCTCGATCGCGTGCTCGGCGGAAGGCTTATCGGGCACTGAACGCTGGGATTCCGTTTTGCTCCTCGCATTCGCCATGTTGGTGAGACTCGACTCTTCAGCGTGGAGAAGTCCTCCCGTTATCCGACGTTGGAAAGACTCATCGGCGGCGCCATTTCCACCAAGCAAATCACTGCGCATTGGGACGAAGCCGCGATCGCGCTTTGGAACACCGTGTATCTTGAACGTGCCATCAGCGCGTTGCAGGAACGCAGCTATGTTTTTGACCAGAAACTACTTGTGCACCTCTCCCCGCTGAAGTGGGAACACATCAACCTAACTGGAGACTATCATTGGCGACGTGACGGAGGACTCCGAAATCGCAAGCTGCGTCCACTTCGGAGCCAACCCCTTCCTGACTTTGCCTCTTAGCGTACAATTTTTTACAAACGGAGGAGTGACCCCTAGTAGAACCAACGGAGTCTGATCACAAATTTCGACTCGGCAACGACGGCAGCCGATTTTGATCCCTGCGTGGTCACATTCGAAGGTTGACTATGCCAGAAGGCAAACGATTGAGATCTGTTCAAGAATCTCCGAAAGGTGGACGAGCTATGAAACATCGCGGCAAGAGTTCAAAGCTGAAATATGAGCACGCCCTCATTGAGGGTTTGCGGCCACTCTTGGAAAGCATTGTACCCTGGGACGACATTCATTCGATTATTCCCGGGCGAATTAGACCGACCAAGGGTTCCAAACAGCGGATTAGACTAGAGGTAAAGTATTTTACGGGGACAGGACTAAAAGCGCTCGCTAAAACCGGAACGGCTGTCCAAGAAGTTTTCTTCGTCACTGCCAACCCGCAAGCCGTCAGAGAGCGTCTACTGGCAACCGCGACGAGATCAGGCGTGGAGGTATGATTCTGCTGAA
>JBAUZZ010000126.1:0-2112 GCA_049585495.1 Chthoniobacterales bacterium
CAATGGTGACGGGAGCAATCAGGCCGGCGAAGACGGCTAAAACGACGGCAATCCGAACCCGACGGCGTCGATTTTGCGCTTTGAGGCTTCTTTGCAGGTAATCAACCTGGGACTCGCTGAGCGAGGCACGGAAACCCCTAAGCAAAGCTTTCGCCTCACGAATGCCAGACCAGGTACTGAGCAAATCTCGGCCTCTGCACCCTCGACTTAGCCAAAGCTTGAAATTCGGCTCCAGCCGGTCTCGTGTGCGAAGGAGTCCGAGGTCCGCATTTAGCAGTTGCCGCACCCTTGGCCAGTTCCGAAGGAGGCACTCTTGGGTGACACTCACAACCACCTCCGCATTTGGTCCCGTCTCGGTATGGAAGAGTCCCTCTTTGATGAATCGGTCAATGAGCCTCTCGGTGCCTGCTTTCCGGTGCTCGCTGAACTTTGGCGTCGAGGTAAGGTCGCGGTACGCAACCGTCCGGCACATCAAGACTAAGTCTTCACTAGGTCCGGGCGAGACCAGCTGCTGAATTACGGATTTAAGTGCAGCCTGTGCGTCGCCGTCCAGCCCCAAGAAGACGCTTTCTGCATGATTGGCCAGTGCACCTTCAAACTCCCCTAGCTCACGATAATCGGACCAGCGGAGCAAACCGTCTTTTCGCGGCAACTGCTTTCGGTATAGGTGGTAAAGCAGGTGCTCCAGTAGCGGCAGCGGCTCGGCCTGGGCAGTCGCCGCTTCCAACAAAGCCGCATCCAAGTTTTGGCCCGTCCCAGGGTCGAGTTCGAATCGCAGGCCTGTCGCCTCCGCTGGTAAGCGGATCATGTCCCCAATCTCACAAGGACTAGGAGCTTGAAGATCAAATCTCCCCGACAGGACTTGGCTTAGATCGATATTTCGGACGCGGAATTCGGGCCGAGTCAGCAGAGCGAGATCCTGTGGCCTGCAACATTTCTGAAAAGGCTCATAAAAATCGCTCCGCAGCGTGGCAATGACAAAAGCGATTCGCCATCTAACCAAAGCGCCCAATGCGGCGATATATTTCTGCTGTAACTCCGAAGAAAATCCCCCAACAAATAACTCTTCCAGTTGGTCCACCACCAGCGCGAGCTGTACCTTCGGTTCGACTCGCCCCAGTCTGTTTTGGCCGGGAAGCTCGACGCTTTCCTCGAGCCTAGCGGGAGATACCTCGAGTCCCTGCTCATCGAGGAAATGGTCCAACGCCTGCACGCCAAGGTGCTGCAGGGTCTCCCGGAGCCGAAGCGCAGCATCCTCCGGAGCTTCGCGCAATTCTGCCGCAAGATTCTGCCAGCCATTACGAGTTGCCGCATCCGGAAACTCCGGCAGGGCGGACTCCTTGAGAAGCGCCATGGCGAGTGCGTCAAGTGGATCCACAGCGCCTCCTTCAGCGGGCCCAGAGAAGGCAAGCCGCCAGGATCGATCTCCCTCAGTTATCCCGGCCTGAGTCAAAACCGGCAAAATACCAGCCCGAACCAGCGATGTCTTTCCAGAGGCGCGGGGTCCCAGCACCAATACAAAGGGCTTTTTATCTGTAGCCTGCTGCTGCAAAAGATTAAGCACTTCTGCAACGGCTTTCGTTCTGCCGTAAAAAAACGGAGCATGTTCAGAATCAAAGAATTCCAGCCCGCGAAATGGGTTTACCTCCCGGTAATGCGCATCGCTGAGCCGCTTTGACAAATTGCCCTGATGGGCCTGGAGCTCTTTTTCAAATGCCATCGTCGTCCCCTCGCTTCTCAGACTATGTACCACGGCCGGCGCGGTCAATACTCCGGCCTCGCTTGGGAAGACTTGACGGAAGGCGAGACGGCGGCCGCTCAACTTCTTCCGGTATCACGACCTCGCGGTAATGGAACATCTTCCGCTGGTACGAGCGGAGAATGTCGTGGCGATGGCGCAAGTGTCGTGATCGTGGCCTATTTCGGCTCCAAAAGCGTGACATCGTCAAACTTCAAGACCGTACATTTTCCACCGCGCCAAATCACAAACATCTGCCCCTGTCCGTTTGGCGGAAATGCAAGATCTTGGGGCCGTGGCGGAGGTTGAGGTGGCCGAGAAAGATTGGGTTGTTCGAGCAGAATTTGGTGGTCGGTTTCGGTTCTGGCTTTGGT
>JBAUZZ010000127.1:0-5842 GCA_049585495.1 Chthoniobacterales bacterium
CCGTATTTTTACGACCTGATGTGGCGTGCGCATCGAGATTACGCGCCCATTATCCGGCCAACGTTCCATGATTTCCCGGAGGATGAACGGTGCTATGCGGAAAACGACGATATGCTGCTCGGGGAAAACCTGCTGGTAGCTGCCGTTGTTGAGCCGGGTCAGCGGGCCCGCTCGGTTTATCTTCCGGCCGGTTCGGGCTGGTACGATTTCTGGACCGGGGATTACTACCAGGGTGCCCGGGACGTCGTGCTGCCGGCGCCTTGGGATCGTCCGCCGTTGCTCGCCAGAGAAAGCTCTGTAATTCCGTTGAATGTTGCCGAGCAACGCTTCTCGAGGCGGGCCGATCAGCGCGGATTTCAGATTTTCCCTCAACTGGCCGACAGGATATTCGTATATGAGTGTTTTGAGGATGATGGTGAAAGCGAGACCTATCGGCAGGGCAATTATTTCACATGGCGGTTAGAGATTCTGACGTCTTCGTCCCGTTTGCTGGTGAATATCAAGCGGGAAAGAGAGGTCCGTCCAGGCGCCGGGCAGGTCATATTGCTTTTCCCCCGCCAAGAAGCGCGACAGATTGAGATCGCGGGTGGATCGGTGGTAACCGATTCGGACGGACGAATGAATCGCGAACTGTTAGTGGCTCTCAGCTAAGCATCCGATTCCAGGGAGCACGCCTCCGGAGAAACCAGCGCCGGCATGCGTTGATCAAAATCTACCTTCAGGCAAACCGAAGGGAACCGGACGCTCCACGTTCCGGTTAAGCTCCTGGAGGAACGCTTTCCCACCAGGCCATCGCGTATTCGAATCCGAGCGGAGAAGCCGGAGACAATGGGCGACTCCTTCTGCTCCGCCGACACTGAGCGCATAGGCAATAGAAAAATTCGGTCGAAAGCAGTCTGATTCGCCCGCAGTCTGGTTTCGTCGGCAGCACCCCCACTACGTACTCTTAAACCGAGTTCGACATGATTTCTCGCGCCGCTGATTCGTACTCAGAAAGCGTCAAATAATCGCAAAGAGACGACTGTTGCAAAGGTTCGGGCAGAGGTTCCGAGTTCACATATAGGCGTGGCACTACGAATGCGCAGAAAAAAGTCAGGTGACAGCGATTTCAGCGGGTTAAGTTAACAACGGTTTCAGCGGATCCGAGTAATATGGCTCTTTTTCAACTGCATCCTTACGGCTAAGCGTCCGCACGTAATTCCTTTCGTCTTGAACTTATCCAGAAGTAGGTCGCAGAAGGCGAAGCATTCTAAGGATTCTACGCTGTTTCCCTTTCGCGAATGAGGCCCTCGAAGCGTTGACAATCCATGCCGAGGTCGAACGCTTGGTATGGGATTTAATTGCAGTGCTGGGTCTGACCGAGTTCCCTACTAAGCGCGTCAGCGAACTGGCGCCTGCCAGCTGGAGGCGCCGAGCCGATTACATTCCATTGCAATCAGGCAGACATCATCGCTAAAGTGTCTGCCCGCCGAGAATCGCTGCACTTCTTCGATAACCTCATGACACAGTTGAAAAGCGGGCAATTCACGGCGCCTATTCACAGCCTCCAGCAGCCGCCGATAGTCATAGATGTCCCCGCCTGGTCCCTCCACTTCAAATAGTCCATCGGTAAACAGAAGCACCGTATCGTGCGGCGAGAGTTCACAACGGCAGTTGGTATAAACCGCGTCTTCGAAAAGCCCGAGCGCCGGACCATGCTTGCTGCCGTTCAGAGGATACGTGTCGGCGCGATCTCTTCCGCAATGAACGCGCAAAGGATTGGGATGGCCCGCATTCGCGTAGCGCAGTTCGCCCTTCTCCAAATCCGCGAGCAGGTAAAAGGCCGAAGCAAAGAGCGGGATCTCACTATATTCCAGTGTTGAGCGCAGTGCCCGATTGAGCCGGGAAAGCAACTCCCCTGGATCTCCCAAGTAATCTCGCAGTTGACCCACCAGAGCACTAACGGTGGAGGCCACAAGAGCCGCACGCACCCCATGGCCCATCACGTCACAGATGAAGAGTCCTGCATTAGTATCGGAGAGCTTTAAGACTTCGAAAAAGTCCCCGCTCACGCTCATCGAGGGCTGGTAAAAGTGGTAGAAGCGCACCGCGCTCTGTTCCTTGGAAGCATGATGCGGGAAACGAGGATAACGGTGCGGCAGCATTGCCTGCTGAAGTTCCCGGGCCATTTCCAGATCCTGTTCAAGGGCTTCATTCTTTGAGCGCAATTCTCTTGCGAGGGCGGCGAGTTTTTCTTCGGCTAGCTTTTTCTCCGTGATGTCGCGCGAGAGCCCAAAGGTGCCGATGATCTGTCCGTTCGGATCTCGCAGCGGCAACTTTGTCGTGGAAACCCACGTCTCACGCCGATCGGGCCAAGTCTCCTTTTCCTCTCTGGTCACCAGAGGCTGTCCCGTACGCAGAATCTCCTGTTCATCCCGGAGCGCAGCCTGGGCATGCGCGGGGGCAAACAAATCAGCGTCGGTCTTGCCGAGGACGTCCGATGGATCTTCGAGGCCGAACCAAGCTACCGTGGCGCGATTTACTGCAATAAAGCGGCTCTCCCTGTCCTTGAAATAGATGTTATCAGGCAGATTGTTCATAAGCGTCTTTAGGAGAAAGCGCTCTCGTGCGAGAGCATTCTCCATTTCGGAGTGCTCACTTACATCCCAAGAGACGCCGGTCACGCACATCGGCTTTCCCTGCCTATCACAATACACTTTTGATCTCGCCCTGAGTGTGTGAACACTGCCATCCGTTGGCCAGACCACGCGGAACGCTCCGTCATATTCCGAACATGTTTCAAGTGCTCGGGTAAATTCTTTGGATACTTGCTGCCGGTCCTCAGCATGAATCATCTCAAGGAACTGTTCGTAGCGCCCGCTGAACGCTGAGGGCGCCAGTCCAAAGAGCGCGTGCATCCGCTCGTCCTAATGCATGGAGTGATCGAGCGGATGCCAATCCCAGCTACCCATCCGCGCCGAGCTAAGGGCAAGATAAAGCTTATCCTCATTCCGGTGGGAAAGTTCCTCTGTCCAGGTCTCCGAGCGTTCACTCTCTGCAAGGGTTGGCTCCTGTGGCTCGTTCATAGCGAAGAGATTCTATCCCGCAAGTAAGTGAATTGCCAATCAGCATCGGAGGCAAAGAAAGTTAGTTCTCCGAGTCTCGACCTTGTAAGAGTCCAGCAAGCGTAAGAACGACTCTGGCGCGTTGTCTGGACCCCTGTACATAACAACTTATCGAGATCTGCTCGATTTATGTGAGCAATCGTATTCGCCTTTTTGTCACCAAGGTTTCGCTGCGGCGCGTAGTACTTGCCCGAAGATTGTGACCGCCAATAGCCGATATCGGTTTTGCAGAGTGTCCAAGCATATCGAAATCTTGGACACTTTTTTGCTCATACCTGACCCGAACCGGTCGCGTCGTTAGATGTCAATTTTGCCTGCGCCCATTCTCTGCGGGCGCGGATTGCAGCCGGAATTGAACGCGTGCCGAACAGATGTGTTGCAAAAACGGTTCAGACAGCGAACTAAATCATTCTGCCCCGTATCGGTAGGCAGGCTTCAATCGGAGGGCTTCATAGATTAAGAGAATCTGCTCAGTGGATGCGGCTGCGTAGAGCACGGGAGACTGCTCGTGAGGGCTTGCTCAAATTCTAGCGTGTCTATTCCGTGACATAGCGTGAAAAAGCCCGATGCGCCAATTTTGTTGAGGTTAGATACTCGCGAACCCCAGCCTCTTACGTTTCAAGCCAGAACTTCCTTCCTTCATCGCCTTCAAATGTATGTTTCAGCCGTCCCAGTGAACGGAACCTGTTGGTCCACGGTTGAAGTATTCGGGGGGATTTTGAGCCAGTCTCCCATTTTGTGGTATTCGGATAGCGAAACGAGAGTTTCGGAAAATTGCGTCATCTGAATGCGACGGATTCTTGTTCCAGAGGTCCTCGATCATTTTTCTAGGAATCCCAACAACAAAACTGCCGACTCTTTCTGGGAGGGTTCCGGCCAGGCCGGAAATCTCAATCCGTCGACACATAAGATCCTCACTCATAGGTCTGCGGTCGATCACCCCGATGCTGGTCGCAGGGTACACTGAAAGGCACCCGGGATCCCGATAAACCATCAAGCAGCACTTGACCGCAATCAAGATGTTCTTCGATTACCTGGTCGTCAGCCAAGTCGTTCCGACGAACCCTGCGGCACCTGTTAAAGGACCGACGCAAGTGGTCAAGGAAGGAAAAACGCCGATCTTGAGCGCGGAATGTGCTAGAAAGCTTTTGGATTCGATTCCGACCGACTCGCCGCAAGGACTTCGAGATCGGGCGCAAAGCTCAGAGACGATGATCGACCTTGCCGCAATCTTCTGCTCAACCGGATCGCCGCTGTATGAGACTTCTCAAACATCCTCTTAGACCATTGTTCCCGTAGCATAGGGATAACTGCTAACGGCGTTCTTCTTTAGAGCGATCCTCGTTGACCACAAGCAGCCGACCGCGGAGTTGTTTGCCTTGCAAACCGCTGATGGCTGCTCGGCCTTCTCCGACGTTCCTCATTGTCACGAACGCGAAGCCTCGCGGGTAGCCGGTCGTTCGATCTTTAATGACGCTGATTCCGGCGATGGTTCCGAATTGCTCGAAGCGGGCCCGAAGATCCGCTTCGGAAGTCTCGGAGGAGAGATTTCCAACATAGAGTTTCATGGTCTGATTTCTATATAAACGATTGCCAACTACAGCTCCTCCCGACGCTGATCAAGTCTAAGAAGGGTATCGTTATCGAGATAGATCCGCAGCCCCTTGTCCAGCTTATCTCCGTTGCGCCGGAAGTCCCCCCTGGTGAAGCCGTGCTGGTCGCAGATCTTTGCGAGCAAATCCAAAAAGGCCAGTTACCTCGGCCCCAATACCCATCCAAGCATGCTGAGGAATGGCGCATGCGATGGGCTGCGGTGGAAGCCAGTAGGTTACGAGGCAAAACTTCTCAAAGCAAAACCGTAGTAAGTAGACACCAGCCAAAAACCAGCCATAGCCGTTGGAGCAGTTTTACTCAAGCTGGCTTAAATATTTTGTGCCTGGTTTTGAACGCTACCCCTATATGTTGTGTCCAACATGGGCAAAACTTTAGGAGCTTGCTTGAAAGAATTGTCTGTTTTCCGAGTTGACGTTTACGATCCGTCTGAACCGGGACCGGATCAGTACCTGTTCTACGTCCATTTCGATCCGGCTGTGAAGCGCGACTATTCGACGGGAGTCGAATTTCATATGGCCGCGAGGATTATTGCCGAGAAACTGATTCAAAGGGACGCAAGCCTAAATCCGCGATTCATTAACCGGCTACGTTACTACGCAAATCTGGTCAGCTTAGATGTGGATTCGCTGAGAACAGCCGGATATACTCTTGGAGCGGGACTCACCCTTTGGATCGAGCGTTCGCCGGAATGGAGCAGATTGCGAAACGAGGTTCATCTAAGAGTGCTGATTTCGCAGATGCAGTCTGAGGTTCAGGCTCAAGTGCAAGCACGTCAATTGAGTGCTTCCATTTAGCGAACTGCCTTTCCCGCTGCTTCCTGATAGTCAGACTCAAGATGCCGAACAGCCTAGACGATGCCACGACCCTTTTTTTGGTGTCTTACGAAGAATATCTCGCTGCCAAAGAGCAGAACTCTGCGGTCATGACTTGGTTAAAAGCTGTACAGTGTAGAACGCAGCTTCAAAAAATGGGTGGCGTGAGCAAGGAAGCGGAAATCTGCGAAAATATATTCGCGGCATTTGTGGGCAAAGAGGACGCTGCGAAAATATATCGTGATCTCTGCGACGATAGCAGATCGTATCCGAAGACGTGATCGCGTCTTCCCGCGAGAGGTTGATTTCCCT
>JBAUZZ010000128.1:0-1576 GCA_049585495.1 Chthoniobacterales bacterium
GAATAAACTCCAGGCCGTAACTTTGTAGTCTTAGAGAGTCGAGAAACGGGGAGGCTGCTGCCAGCGGATGAACCGCGGAACAGATGTCATGGAGGAATCCCGGCAAGGTCAGATGCCCGCTCCGTGCGCTTCCACCAACTTCCGAATTTCGCTCAACGACCAGCGTTGAAAATCCCGTTTGAGCGAGCCGGACTGCCGCGGCTAATCCATTCGTCCCGGCACCGACGACGACTGCGTCGTAGCTGCTGTTCTCTCTTTGGCCCATGCGCCTTGATCTGACGATTCGAACAAAAGAAAATTAGCTTTCAACTGTCCACTGGCTCTCATCGGGTTCTGCCTGAACTCAATATCATGGAAATATACCTCACGTCCAAATCACCGAGAAGGAGCGAATATTGATTGGACAAGAAGGCAATAAAATTCTGAGCACACGGGGTAGCTGTTATGATTACCACAATAGTTTGTCTCTCCTTTGGTCTGGTTCTCTTTCTCTTGGGATACAATGTGGGGAAAATTCGCGGTAGAGAAGAACTTCGCGCCGCAATAGATCAACAACTCGCGGAGCGAAGGGCCAGGCGGCTTGAGGAGCTGATCTCGTCCGCAAAGAGATGAATCTACCCAGGTGTCCTTCGGCTGGGTGGCTGGTGAAGAGGGCTCCGGGCGGCCAGACGCTGCCACGTGCCCGTTTGAGTTGTGGAATTTTTAGTGCTACCAAGCATTTGAGACCTCACGGCAGACCTGAAACGTTTGCCTGCGTTCCTTGCCAATGCCCGCCAGTGTGATCAACGTCTCGAATCGCTTGCCGGTAACCGTGGAAGCGGAAAAGATCGCCAGATCCTCCGGAGGGCCGGGCCAGAAGGCTTGGGAGCAATTGGACCGCAACGTCAACTATGATTGGAAGCCGGAATTGCTCACAATCCTTCGCCTTTATGAAGAGGCGACGCCCGGCAGCTTGGTCGAGGAAAAACGCTCCTCTATTGTATGGCACTACCGGAGGGCCGATCAGCGGTTCGGAATGTGGAAAGCCCATCAATTGGCGGAGGAATTGGCCGCGCTGACAGCGAACGAGCAAATCAAGGTGCGCCACGGCAAGAAGATCGTGGAAGTGAGCGCCGCGCAAGTGAACAAAGGCGCCGCGGTCGCCCGGGTGCTGGAAGATGGCAAAGCATACGCGTTCATACTGTGTGCGGGTGATGACCAAACCGATGAGAGCATGTTCAGGCTGAGTCTCCCGGGGTTGCGGTCTGTCAAGGTTGGTGAGGGCGCAACCCAAATTCAGGGTGCCTGATCCAGCTGCTTTTCGGCGATTTCTGGATAAGGCACTTGCTCGAACCTAGGTGTACCAGCCGGTAGCTGCGGTCATCTTCTACGCTGCGCACTCAGGGACAGGGTAAGAAGGATTCCAAAAGCGAACCCAATAGCGGTGGTCAGGAAAAGCAGGATAGCCTGAGGCATCACGACAGTTGCAAATAATAAGTGTGTTGCCACCGGTTCCCTGTTCTGCAGGACAAGGATTGCTGCTAAAACAGCCAACACCGAAGCCGAGATCAGTTTAACGTTGCGCATAACGCGAAGA
>JBAUZZ010000129.1:0-8434 GCA_049585495.1 Chthoniobacterales bacterium
GTCACCATCTGTGGCCCTGAAGAAATCACCAGGCTCACCGGGGAACCTGGCGCCACGGAACTCCCGCTCGCCGGGTCCTGGCTAATTACTTTACCGGTAGCCACCGTATTACTGGTCTGCTGGGTGATGGTCCCCACCATGAGTTTCGCCCCGGTAATGGCTGTGGTCGCGGCGGCTTGAGTCAGCCCTTCCACGTTGGGCACGGTCACCTTGGCGCATCCGCTTACAAAAAGGATCGCGCACGCAAGGCAGGCACCAAGGCACCATTGCCAGGCCAACCGAATCAACCAACCCCTTCCGGCCAGGAAGATCATTTAACCTCGAGACATAGCAGCGTCTTTAAGCCTTTTGAAGCTTATTCGCCTCGTAACCTAAAATGGGTACCTTTCGTCTTTCGTTCAAACTCTTTAGCTGGCGCAGCTGATCACTCGGCGATCTCTCTTCTCATTGCTGGCACCTACACGCGGAAAGGGGCTTGGCGAGGCGCCACGACATCAACGGCATCCAGGAAAAACCAGGAACTCATCGAGTAAGGGTACGATGTGTCGCTGACATCACCGGTGTGGTCACCGCTACCTTGCGGAGTCCGAGACAAATTTCGCTCGCAAGGAGCGATCTCGGAATCACCGCTGTGCTGGATACCTGGGGAGATGCTTGGCAACAGATCGAAGTACTCGTCATCCTCGTTTTTGCCCCCCTCGCCTTTGCCGAGCGCCTTCTCGGACTCGACAAACTCAATGCGCTCGATCCACTTGACCATCTTGTAGCCGAGCTGGGTCTGCACCCGCAGCCGCTGGGGCGCGCCATACACGATCGTCAACGGCTCGCCATTCATCTCGTAGGCGAGCAGACACTCCGGCTTGAGCACGTTGTACAGGTCCTGGGTGTCGTAATACGCTCCGCCATAGAGTGAACCGCCAAAGGAGTAGAACGCGATGACCCGGGCAGACGGCTTGGGTTTGACGTGCTCGATGACCTTCTTCTTCGACAGGCCGCCCAACTGCGCGATGCCCGACCAGCCCTGGATGCAGTGGTGCATGGTGATGAACTTAGCGACGCCGCTGTTTCTTGGGCGCTGGTTAACCCTGAACCCAATCGCCATCCTGCTGACTTTTCTTCTTTGGTCTTACCTCTGGGTTGTGGCCGGCTCGCTGTTCCCCTCCTTGCGACCTTCAAAATATTCTGCGATCGAATTGAATCGCTAAGCGGGGTGGGCTCATTCCTTGGGCGACCGTAGATACAGTTAAAGCCAAAAGTACTGACTGTGTTACCGCCAGACGCTGTTAGGCTGGCATCCCTGCGTGGACACCGAACCAGAAGCAATCGAAGTCAACCCCGGTTTTCCATCAGTTGCAAAAAAAGGCGATTACAGAAGGCGAGGAACGATTTCATCGAGCGATTCATGAGGTTCCCATTCCTATCCTGGTTAGTGGGGATAACGGGAAAGTGGTGGAACTCAATCGAGCTTGGCAAGAGGTTACCGGATACAGCATGACAGAGATTCCGACGGTGGAGTCGTGGTCTCAGCTTGCTTGGAGCGAACAAGACGGAATGCGGCTTGAGAGCGAAACCGACAAACTTCGAAAAGGTAACGAGTCCAAATTTCCGCTGAAGATGCTTACGCGGGTCAAAAACGGCGATATTCGGTCTTGGCTTCTCTATGCTGCTGTCCTTGGCAATCCGCAAAATGAGAAAACATCAATCCTGCTTTCCGCCGTAGATGTAACAGAGCGCGAAAATGCAGAAGCCGAACGAGACCGGCTATTTTTGTTAGAGCAACAAGCTCGCGCCATAGCGGAGGAGGGTAGCAGATCGAAAGATCAATTCATTGCTACTCTTAGCCATGAGCTCCGAACACCGCTAAATGCGATCGTTGGTTGGACAAGCCTTGTTCGCCATTCGCTGACAGAAAGCGAGCTTGTGGCCCAAGGACTGGAGATCATCGAACGGAATCCCCGAATTCAGACCGAGTTGATCGCTGACTTACTTGATCTTTCCAGAATTGTTTCCGGAAATGCGCGGGTCGACATGGCTCCAGTAAATTTGGTGGTTGTCTTGAGCCAGGTGATCCAAAGCGTTCGACCTGCCGCGCTAGAGCGGCAATTTGATCTAAAGAGCTTTGTAAAAGAAGACGACGGCGACGTTCACATTCTTGGGGATAAAGCGCGATTAGCACAAATCTTTTCAAACCTGCTGAACAATGCAATCAAGTTTACGCCCGCTGCAGGTCGGATCGATGTCCAGATTGAGAAAGACTACCCCTCGGTCTCCGTCATCGTTTCGGATACTGGCCAGGGAATCGCTTCGGACTTTCTTCCTCACCTATTTGAGAGCTATAGCCAGGCCGATCCCGATGCTCATTCGCAGCGAGGTCTTGGGCTTGGTCTAGCGATCTGCAGGCATCTTGTCGGTCTACATGGCGGAGAAATCTACGCCGCGAGCGAAGGGTTAGGCAGAGGTGCTTGCTTCACCGTCAAATTGCCGCTGTTTGTCGATGCGAGCGTACGGAGTTCCAGCGTCCAGCCTGGATCACCCGTCTTTTCTGGTGTCATCGAGGGAATAGTGGCAGACAACCGGTTAACGGGGGTAGCAATCGTTGCGGTAGACGACAATGCCGACGCGCGTTTGTTACTCGAAATTATTCTGAAGCGATCGGGAGCGAGCGTAATCACATGCGAATCAGGCAAACATGCGCTTGAGACCATCAGAAGCGTTTACTCAGACGTCGTGCTTTCAGATATCCTGATGCCAGACATGGATGGGTACGAATTCTTAAACGCGCTACGAGCTCTTGGAGCCGAGCACGGCGGACAGGTTCCTGTCATTGCGCTGACGGCGTTTGCTAGCGGAAGTGACATCGTTCGCATCCGTCAAGCGGGCTTTCAGATGCATGTTTCAAAACCAGTCGAGCCGGCAGAACTTATTCTAGCGATTGCTGCATTGGTCCGCGGACAAACATAATCGGTTTCGAGCAAGGTGCGTTCTCCGCGCCCGAACATCCAACAAAAGCGAATCAATGCCACTCCACATCATATCTGAAAAGCCGGCCGTGGGAAGAATGGCACATTCCATCGCACCGGAGAGGATGGAGTCTCAGCCTCCGGCGCGCGCCATTATAATAGTAATCATCGACTTTGAGTTTCAGTACCGCGCTGACACGGCCGAAGCTGTAGATGGGCAGCGCACCAAAGAGCGTCAGCAGCACGAGCACCAGGGTAGCCAGAGGCGACAGCGCGCCGGCGGCGGATTTTACGCCCCAAGAACAATGACCGCCACCGCAGCTTCAACAGATGCTTCACGGCGACGTTGGACTGGAGAAGTATCAGTCCTGCGGGCGCACCGATTTATCGGCTCATACAGCCACGTGGTCGCAAGGCTGCCAAGCATGACTCCGCAGACAGCAGGAAAGACAAAGGCCCTTACCGGTAGGATCGCGTGTCGCCCTGACGGGACCCCAGTACCGCTCGGCCTCGTCGGGCGTCACGATCTCGAGATAGTGGCCAAAGATTATGTGAGGGCTGACGTGTCCCATGTCGAGGGCCAGCCGCGGCGCGTCCTGGTGTTTGGCAAGGTAATAGGACGCGAAGCTATGTCGCAGACCGTTATTCGGCCAATTTGCCAGCCCGGCCGCTTTCCTGATGTGTGTGACAGCGTGGTGGCAACTGTCGGCGTGTTTCGGCCAGAGCCTTCCCGTATGCTAGAGCCGCGCAAGCAATTCCACAAACGGATTCAGGTCCGTTAGGGAACCACCCTAAATTTCATTTGGTGCCCAAGCCGAACTCCCGCGCTTTTGGAGCAGGTCATTTGGACCTGGCGATTGTCGAGCATATAGCCGCCGCGGGGTTGGTGTGTGATCAAATTATGAGGCTCGATAATCTCAACCGTGCAGGTGCCGGATGCAGCACCTTCCGGATCGTTCTCAACGGTGGCGGTGACGTTCACGAGCTCGAGCATCAGGTCGTCCGAGGCTTTGTACGGAGCGAGCGGATCAATCGAGGTGACTAACATAATGATCTCTGCCATGACGCGAGAGTTATCAAAATTGGTTAACTGCTACCATACGATAATAAACGCTGATGAACAATTGCGCACTTGTTCTGAAAACCTGTTCTGACTCGGCTTTTAGAGCCATCGTTATACAATCACAAGTTATTCAGCAGCAGCCGCTTGGATCGGGAAGCGAGGATCGAACTCGCATTTTGTGACGCAAAAGGAAATTTAGTATAAGAAATGTTTGATAGGGTTGGGGAGCCGCCGGCGCGTTTGGAAGCTGCAGGGTATTTGAAGGGTGCCGCGGGCCCCCGAGCAAGGTGATTTTAAGAGGTGGGCTCTGATTCCTTCATTTTTCGCGGACCGGTCGTGCGCCGTTTTCATCCGGTTTTCGAACTCAATGCGAACCTGAAACGAACTTGCGACCCATTAGTTCCTCCTCATCTCGCGACAGGCCAAGTTTCAATCCGCAGTCGCGAGCCGTCTTGAACGATAAAAGAAGAATCGTTCGAGCTTCCTCCCGTGAAAGAGAGGCATGGTGTGCATCTCTCATATTCCCCTTTACGGTCAAGAACAAGAGGACGCACGCGAATACCTGCGCAGTTCTCTTCAAGAGATAACCAACAAGTATAACGACGATTTTGTGGATTGACGCTAGAATTGTGGACTCGTCAGCAACGGAGTCCATTATGGCTCTCCGTTGCGTCTCACTTAGAGATAGCGCAACAAATCCAATACCAGACACGCGGCTTTGACGGGATCGGTCGCGAACAACTTTGGGCAGAGTGCTTGCGCGATACGGCGGACAGTTGCTGGGGCAGGCCAATCCACGATGGCTCAAGGTGCGGAAGTGTTGCCAAGTCTGTAGTCGAGCCGAATGTCGGGGTAGATGATCGGTAATTTAGCTCGTCGCCGCGAAAAAGGCCGAGAATGAAGCGGTGCAGCAGAATGGCCATTCCACCCGGCGCACTTTCGCACGCTTGGCCTTTGCGAATAACGGGTCACCACACCAAACGTCAAAAATCGTACGCTAACGCTTTCGAGGTTAAGTTGACCGTTCCATTTGTCCGAGATGCCGACTTCTCACCCATATGCCAACTTCTGGATGGCCAGCTCTGGATCAATATCGCGCCTCGGTGAGCGCATTGCCTGGTGAGGGTCCCGCCCAGATTGGTGTAAAAATATCCTGTAAGGGTCAGTTTTAGAGGATGTCGTCCGGGTTGACCTCATTTTGCGCCAGGGCTTAATTCTAATCGGCGGGTCTGATTACGGGATTCATAGCTTCGCTCGCGCTGACGCGATTTCTAAGGAGCCTGCTGTATGAAGTCCGTCCTGCCGATTTCGCCACTGGGCGCTTGTGTCGGCGCTTATCTCGGCGGTCGCGCTTGCGGCGGGCTACGTTCCGGCGCGTCACGCCTGGAGACGCGCGAGGACGCGCTGCTGGCTGTGGAGCATGGCACGGATGGGATTATCGTTTCGAACCACGGCGGACGGCGGAGGATGCCGATCACGCGACCATCGAATGCCTGCCGGAAGTTGTCGACGCCGTGCGCGGGCGAATTCCGGTGACGATCGATTGCGGGATTCGCCGCGGCACGGACGTGTTTAAGGCGCTGGCGCTGGGCGCGCGGGCGGTGGGGATCAGACGCCCATATTTGTGGGGCTTGGGCGCGTTCGGTCAGCCAGGAGTCGAGGCGGTGATCGATATCCTGCGGCGCGAGTTTACGCTCGCGATGCGGCAGTGCGGGACGCCGACGATCGCGCAGATTACTCGATCGTCGATTGTGTAGCGGGTCGCGGCGATTGGCGTTTGGCGTTTGAATCGACGCGACAATTGCGGGTCTAAATCGTCACGACGATTTTGCCCTTGGCGGCGTTTGATTCCATTAGCACGTGTGCTTCGGGCAGTTCGTCGAACGGGATGATGCGAGCCGGAGCGGCATCGAAGCGCCCGGCCTCGACATCTTTCACGATTGATTGGAGCGGGATGGCAGACATCGGATACTCCGCTTCGCCGAACAAAATACTGACCAGAAACGAGAGATGAACTCCGGGCGCCACGTCGCGGATGAAAGATACCGGTACGGGTTCGCCGCCGCCGAGAAATCCCGCAACACAGACGCGGCCGCCGCGATGCGGCATCTTCATCGAATCGAGAAAGGTTGAGTTTCCGAGCAGATCGAGCACGACGTTGACTCCCTGGGGGTGAATCTTGCGGATCTCTTGGCTAAGATTCGCCGATTCCAGGACGACGTGCTTCGCGCCTAAGCCCAACAACCGATCTTTTTGCTGTTCGCTGCGCGCTGCGGCGAGCACTTCGGCTCCGGCTCCCACGGCGAGATTAATGGCAGCGAGACCGAGTGCCGAAGTCGCGCCGCGGATCACAACGCAGCTTCAATTGCTCGGGACCGCCATAGTTTTCTCGTACCCATGCTTTCATTTTCGTTTTTCCATTCTGTAGCACCTGCTACAGAAGCAGTTATATCACGATTCCCATTTGCGTCAAGCGATTCTGTAACGCATGCTACAATTGAATTAGCGATATGGCGCGGCCCCGTGAATTCGACAGCGATGCGGCCATCGAACAGGCGATGCGCCTGTTCTGGACGAAGGGCTACAACAACACCGGCTTGCGCGATCTGCTCAAGGCGATGAAGATTGGCGAAAGCTCCTTTTACAACCTCTATCGCGGAAAGAAAGAGTTGTACCTGCGCTGCCTGGACCGTTATAATGACTCGGTCACGAAGCCACGGCTGGCGATTTTGGATTCGACACCGTCGGTCAAGGTCGCGATACGGAAGTTTTTCGACGTGGTGATCGAGGAGTCCAGCGATCCCGGGAATCCACCCGCATGCCTGCTGGCCAACAGCCTGTTTGCCGATGTCCTGGTGGATCCCGATCTTCGCGCCACGGTGGAACGCGAGTTCCGGGCGTTTGAACAGTATCTGGCCGGCCGCTTGAAGCGCGCGGTGAAAGCAGGCGAGCTGCCGAAGGGTTTCCCGATTCAGTCAACCGCGGGGATTCTGATCACGTTCCTGCAGGGGTTCTTTCGAATGTACGGCTCGCTTCACGACAAGCGCGCGGTGAAGCGGCAGATCGATCAATTATTGACCGATTTGAATCTGGGGGCGAGTTGATCTTTGGTTCCCTTCTCGCAATGCCCAGCATCCTTACGAAATTTCGACGCATGAATACGACCTTCGATGTCCGGAAATCGCCTTCCGCCTTCATCGCAGATGGGTTGTACAGATTCTCCCGGAACCCTTCGTACGTTGCCCTTGTTCCCCGCTTCATTGGACTCGGTGTGGTGCTGAGTAACCTGTGGGTGCTGATCTGGCTCGTACCAGCCTCCGTCCTCATCGACAGAGATGTAATTCCCGAAGAGGGCCCAAAATCCTCATAGCTGCGAAAACGTACGGTAGCGTATTCTACGACAAGTTGTCCCCATCAATAGCTCGGGTGAAGTGGTAGGTCCCGTTCGGAATCACTTGGCGATGGAGCAGTGGGGAGACATGGGCCAGGTCTTCGACGGCAACGGGGGTGCCCGTCTGCCGGAGAGTGGCGACGATTCTGGAAATCTGGGGCGTGTTCCATACCAAGATGGCGTTGGATACCAAGCTCAAGCAGCTCGCCTTATTCATGATCTGCTGGTAATCCGCGGCGCGGAATTCTCCCTGGTCGGCGAAGAAGATCCAGCGTGCCAGACTGTGCCGATGCTCACCCCGATTCAACAGCAGCTGGACCCGGTGTCTTAAATCTTCTTGGGGTCGTTTGACGAAAGGGGAAATAAAACGCTAAGGGCGTGGGTCGTTTTGCGTAAGGACGCTTTGGATGAATTCGCGTGACCTCCGGCTGCCCATCCCTCGCCGCGTACTAGTCCGATACGCGAAAAAGGATTCTCAGTTCACCCAAAGGTAAAATGTCCATTGACATGCCGTGCGGATCGCCTTTTACTTTACCGAATGGTTGATCGTGGTTCGCCGAAGTTAGATCGCGTATTCCATGCGTTGGCTGATGGAACCCGTCGAAGAATCCTGTTTCAAGTCGCGAAATCGCATTGCACGGTCTCTGAGCTGTCGCGGCCCTTCACGCTTTCTCCGGCAGCCATTTCCAAACATCTCAAGGTCCTGGAACGTGCTGGGATACTCCGTCGGGTTAAAACCGGCAAGTTCCATCGCTTCAGGCTGGACACCGGGTCATTCACGAAAGCCCAGCAGGTGATGGATGAACTGACGACCTTTTGGCAACAGCGAATCGATCAACTGGAGAATTATCTCGACCATGAGCTAACTCCCAACCAAAGAAAAACGAATGAATATAAGCCCTAACAAGCTCGTAATCAGACGACTACTCAAACATGATCGGGCGCAGGTTTTCTCCGCCCTGACTGATCCAGCCAAAATGGCGAAGTGGTTTTACGGAATGGAAACTGGTCAGGCCAAGG
>JBAUZZ010000130.1:0-9631 GCA_049585495.1 Chthoniobacterales bacterium
TAATTTCTCGGAAAGGGATACCGTTGCGCCAGGTACTCCAGAATTTTCGTATTTCCCCCAAGGTGCTTCTGATGATTCTCCATCGACCGGGAAAACACATTTAGGTCCTCCGGATCGCAAAAAGACAAGGCTACTTCCGGGTGCGGGTAGCTTTGCATTCCAAACTCGCTGACGAACCGATGATTCGTCGTGCGAAAGTATTCTGGCGGTCTCATTTCATGCCAGACCGACCAATCATGCGTATCTCCAGAATCTTTGCCGGAGCCTCGAGCGTACCTGATCGGCTTGTGGGGCGACGAGGGCCAGTACGGCAAACGGCTTCCTCCGCGCCGGAGAATATCGGGAATTAGTTTCCGGAAGACAAAACTATATTTCGCATGGCGCATTGGACTCAGATTCAGTTCCGGAATCATTTCGATTTCATTATTCCCACACCAGAGCGAGAGCGCCGGATGATGCTCCAATCGCCGCTGCTGGTGGGTGAACTCTGGCGCGTACAGGCTGCTGTACTCCCGACCCGGATAGAGGCTGCAGGCAAACATGAAATCCTGCCAGACAAGCAAGCCCAGCTCGTCGCAGAGATCGTAAAACAGGTCCGTCTCGTAAATCCCTCCACCCCACACGCGAATCATATTCATATTCGCCCGTTTCGCCGAGAGTAGCAGGAACCGATAGGTCGCGGGGGTTGCTTCGGTTGGAAAACTATGTGCCGGAATCCAATTCGCTCCTTTCGCGAAAACCCGTCTCCCGTTCACGACGAAACAGAAACTCTGACCCCATTGATCTCTCCGGCATTCAAGCCTCACGGTTCGGAAGCCGACTCGCTTCTCGATCCGGTCGACTGGGCGCTGACCGTCCAGCAACTCTGCGACAAGGGTGTAGAGAGGCTGCGCGCCGAGACCGTTGGGCCACCAGACCTCTGGATCTTTGAGCCGCATCGCACGGGAACGAGTCTGCGCCACGACCTGGCCATCGAAGAGCAGAGTAAACAAGACCTTGTCGCGGAAGTGAACGCCGCCCTCAATCCACGGCTTCATCAGCAGCTCATCAGCCTGATCCTGGCTGACCGTGAGCCCGGCTAATCTTGCGCGGCCCCAACCCTCCAGATAAATCGATCGATAAATCCCGCAGGTTGGCAAACGTGGACCCCAATCCCAACCGAAAGAAGATTGCTGTTTCCGCATCAATGAACATCCCCCAACCGGATCATTCCATTCGCGGAAATGGTTCTTTCGCAGTCGGCCGGCAATGTAATCATGAGCGTTCAGAAACAGGATCTCGAGCAAATTTCCGCCCGGCAGCAACCAAGGTTTTGCGTCGAAGCGGAATTCAACAAACATATTCTCAGTCCGTCCTACTAACGACTCGTTAAGGCGGATTTCCGTGACGGTATCGAGCCCTTCGGCAACCAGTTCCACGTGCTCGAAACTGAGTAGTTCAGAATCGACCTGAAACGATTTCCGATAGACAAAATCTGTCCGCTCGATCCAGTCCAGTTTCAGCTCATTGCAACCCCAGAACGGATCATCAATGCACCCGTTGCACCTCAGATCGACATGCACGCACCCGGGTACGGTCGCGGGCAACCATTCAGAAAAGCGGCGCGGTGCGCGAAATTCCCACGACCCGTCAAGCGGGAGACGTTGTCGCGTCGGAATCGTCATCAAAATGCTGCCCTCATTTTCCGCTGCCAAGCGTAACCCCTTCGATGAAAAAGCGCTGAAAGAAAAGGAACACAACCACCACGGGCAGCACCACCAGACAGGAAGCCGCCATCAACAGGTTAAACTGGATTCCGTGCATCGTTTTGAAAAAAGTGAGCCCAAGGGACAAAGTGTACAATTTATCACTGTGCAGATAAATCAGCGGGCCAAGGAAATCGTTCCACGCACCGACTCCGGCTAATAATGCAACGACGACTAGCGCAGGATAGGCCAGCGGCAGGATGATGCGATACATGATTTGAAATTCATTCGCGCCATCGATCCTCGCCGCCTCCGATAGGTCCCCCGGAATCTGCAACATAAATTGACGGAGCAGGAAGATGAAGAATGGATTCCCAAAGAAAGTCGGTACGATTAGTGGAACATAGGAGTTAACCAACCCAAGCTTCGCGAAAAACGAAAACATCGGCACCATCGTAATCGGATTTACCGGGAACTGAATGAAGATGAAGATGGAGGCGATTACCGGGTAAAACAATAAGTCGCGTCCGGGCCATTTGATCCGGGAGAATCCATAGGCGATAACGAAATTCGACGAAACACTTCCGACCATGACCAATGCTGCGTAGAAGATGGTGTTCCCTAAGTAGGGAAGAAAAGGAAATGTCCTCGTCGCCTGATCAAAGTTTCGCCAAATCAAGGTATTGGGTAAAAGAGTCGGTGGAAATTGCGATAGTTCCTGATCCGATTTGAACGCCGTCACCAGCATCCAATACATTGGTGAAATGTAAAACAGGCTCATCGCGACAAGGAAGATTCGCGACATGATCTGACGAGACACTTCTCGTCGAAACGATGCCGGATGGGACGACGCCGATTGGATAGAATCCTCCATATTACCTATTCCAGGTGGTAGTTTACCCAGTACTTAGAGGACCAGAAGGTAATGACGGCGAGTGCGGCGTTGATTAGGAATAGAATTCCTGAAACCGCGGCAGCAAAGCCGACCCGGCTATATTCGAACGCGTTTTTGTAGATGTAGAGTGCGGTGAACATAGTAGAATTCAGTGGGCCACCGCCCGTCATGATGTAGGCCGGAACAAATACCTGTAAACCCAGCCCGATCCCGATGATAAGATCATACAAAATCGTCGGAGTCAGCAACGGCAAAGTGATGTACCAGAACTTTCTCCACGCGCCCGCTCCGTCTAAAGCAGCAGCATCGTACAAGTGCGATGGAATGGCCCGTAAAGCCGTCAGGAAGATTAACGCGATTTGGCCGGCACCAAACTGCGCGACGAGCACAATCGCCGGTTTCGACCAACGAGGGTCGCCCAGCCAGTCGATTGCCCCAATGTGCAGAAAGCTAAGGAGATAGTTAAATAAGCCGTAGCGCGGGTTCAGGATCCAGATCAGCATCATCGACAGCGCGAACGCGGGCGCGATGCTCGGGATGTATAACAACGCTCGGTATAAGTTAACTTCCCGGACCTTTTGGTTCATAGCCAGGGCCAGAGCAATCGCCACAACGACACCTAAAGGAACAGCCAGGACTACATAGTAAAAAGTGTTGTAGATTGAGCTCCAGAACAGCGAATCGTGAACAAGTTCCTGGTAGTTCCGGAATCCGATCCATTCCGGTTCGCCGAACCCGGAATATTCCGTCATACCCAGATGGAAGTTGGAGAATACCGGGTAAACGAGGAAAAGAAAAAAACCGACGATCCAGGGACTGATAAATAGGAGCCCGAGCAACAAAGTTCGAAAATCCTTCCCGACGCGGATTCCCATTTTTCGTCCTCGTGCTAGCGGCGGCATAGTAGCCGCAGCATCCTGCTGCGATCCGTAAATCGCACCTGGAAGGTGCGGCTACCTTATGCTCGCTATTTACAGAAGCGGTCCATTTGCGGTTGAACCGCGTCTACGACCATCTTGAGCGCCGGCTCCGGCGTTTGACTGTTTGTGATAACTGCTTCCTCAGCTTCCTTCAACTTGTCCCAATACAGGGCGCCGACGGGAATCGGTGGCCGCGATTTCGAGACGGGTAATAGGTTCAGGAAAAACTCGTATTCGGGCGCAAACAGATCCTTCCGCTGGACCAGTGCCTTCAGCGTCGGGAGCGAGGACGCCTCCTTTGCCAGGAGCGTCTGCCCTTCTTCCCCGGTAACGAAACGGAGGAGTTGGTACGCGGCTTCGACGTTCTTGGCTCCCTGCAGAATCCCGACTGACCAGCCGCCGGACCAGCTCGTTTTCTGCCCGTTAGGTGCGGGAATGTAGGTCACGCCATAATCGAGATTTGGAGCAACATCTTTCATGGTAGCGAATATCCAATTACCGGTAATGACGAACGCCACCTTGCCGGTGAAGAAAGGCATCTGCGAGTCCGGTAGCGTACCCACGGAGGGCCATTGCCAGTAAGTGTCGACAAAGGTTCGCGCCTTTTGCGGGTCTAGTGCCTTAGCCCAGTCATACAAAAACTGGTAACCCTTCACCACGCCGGGATCGGTTGCTGTTACTTTGCAGTTGGCGAAATCGAAGAAACTGCCGCCGAATGCGTAGCCCCAAGTATAGCCCCAGCCTTGCTCGAGCCAGGGGACAAATCCAATCCGAGTGTAAGCGCCCGACGAATCGGTTTGGTTGAGCTTAAACGCAATCTCTTTGAAACGTTGAGGATCGATCGGGCCTTTTGCCGGATCGAATTCGCTCAAGTCAATTCCAGCCTCTTTCAGCAATTGCTTGTTATAAAATAACACCCGCGCGTCAGTGTTCGTCGGCAGCGCGTAAACCTTCTTTTGATAGAGCACTTCCTGCCACGGCGCCTCAGAATATTCCTGACTGAGATCTTTCCCTTCCTTGGCTATCAGCGGGGTTAGATCGACTAATAAGCCGGTCGCCGCGCGCTGGGCGACCGTAAAGCGATCGACGACTGCGATATCTGGACCGGCTCCGCTTCGCACTGCTGTCATAAGCTTGGCGACGTCCGTTTCCGAACCGGGGACAACTTCGACGCTAACTTTTACGTTTGGATTTTTCTGACTGAATTCATCCGCCGCTTTTTGGTACGCAATCTTTTCATGGGCGCCGAGCGAGGAATTGATCCAGAATTTGAGTTGAGTCTGGCCAACCGCACTTCCAGACCACGCCAGGAAAGGCAGGAAGAATAGGAGGGTTTTGTTCATGCTATCGATTGAGTTTATGGCAGTTTATCGGCAAATACCGTCTTCCGAAATTCAGACAATTGACGAGCGGTAGCTTTGACCGTTTGACAAGTTGGGGAATCCTTTCCAGTAAAATCAAACTGAATTAATCAGTCAAGACGTCGATGGCGACTCCTACCTCCGAACTTGGGCAGACTCTCGCGCGCGTTGCTGTCCGCCTCCTGGAACTCGGGGCATGGCGGGATAGTGAGATCTGCCCGATCGCCGAAGTGCAGTTCAGGGCAGATAAAGGCTCGATTTGGAAGCAGATACGCCCCGGAGATTCCTGGCCGCAAAAGGCCACTCCGGTTTGGCTGAAGTTCGATACCTCGATCCCGAGCAATTGGAATGGGGCGCCGGTCTACTCTCGCTTTGCTGTGGGCGGTGAAGCTCTGCTCAGCGTCAATGGGCAGGTGCTCGGTGGACTGAACTTGTTCCATCGGGAGCATACTGTCTCCACCGCTGCCCGAGGAGGTGAAAAGCTTGTCTTCGAAGCCGAAGTTGTTCCCCACGGATTGTTTGGCACCCCTTCTCCCGACCCGCGACTTGAAGAAGCGTGCTTGCTTATCCCCGATCTCGTAGTTCGCGCGCTTTATGAAGATCTCGCGGCGGCGCTTGATGCGGCAAACTATCTTCGGTCGGTTGGGCGCGACGACGTGTCCCAGCGGCTATCGGATGCTCTGCAGCGCGCATTCATGCGCCTGCCTTTGCCACGAGATAGAACCGCGGACTATCTCGCCCGCCTCGCGAGTACCTCGCGAGACCGCTCGCTCCAAGATTTTTACGGTAACAAGGAAAGTCTCGCCTCGCTTTGGGAAGACTACACGTTTGATTTGCCCGGACCCCAGCTTTCGGCTGAGGCCCGGGACGCCCTCGCGGCAATCCGAAAAAGCTTCGGCGTCGAACTTGAACAGATCCGCGAGCTTTATCCGTCCATTGGAACCATTTGGCTAACTGGCCATGCCCACATCGATCTCGCCTGGCTCTGGCCCCTGGAAGAGACCCGACGCAAGGCTCGACGCACTTTTCATACTGTAGCCGGCCTCATGGACCGATACCCCAACTTCAGCTTCAACCAGTCCAGCGCACAAGCCTACGCCTGGATCGAAGAGGACGATCAAGCGCTCTTCGAAAAAATTCGTAACCGAGTTGCGGAAGGCCGCTGGGAAATAATCGGGGGTATGTGGGTCGAACCTGACGGCAACCTCCCGGCCGGCGAATCCTGGGTGCGTCAACTGCTGTTCGGTCAACGCTTCTTTCAAACAAAGTTCGGCAAGCGCCCGCGCGTGGCCTGGCTGCCAGACTCGTTTGGATTCACCGGCAACCTCCCCCAGCTCTTGCGTTCGGCCGGGCTGCCATTTTTCTTTACCCACAAGCTCACCTGGAACGAGCGCAACGAATTTCCTTACGACCTTTACTGGTGGGAAGGGATCGATGGAACACGCGTCCTGGCGCATAGCTTTAACAACCCCGATCATGGCTATAACGGCCAGATCGTCGCTCGCGATCTTGGAGAAACCTGGCGCAACTTCAAAGGGAAACGTCATCACGATGTCACCTTGCTCGCCTTCGGATATGGCGACGGTGGAGGCGGACCCACGACTGAAATGCTTGAACGTTTTGATCGCTTGAAAAAGTTTCCGGGTATGCCGCGTCTCGCGATGGGAAGAGTCGAGGATTTCTACGAGCGCATCGACGGGAATTCGCTCCCGGTTTGGACAGGCGAACAGTATTTTGAGTACCACCGGGCGACGTTCACGACTCAAGCCAAGGTGAAGTCTCTCCACCGTCGGCTCGAGTGCGCGGTCGCGGAATGCGAAGTGGCCGCAACCCTCGCCTTGATCCACCGAGCTCTGCCCTATCCGAAAGCTGATCTTGAGCAAATCTGGCGGACGCTCCTTCTCAACGAGTTTCACGATATCCTGCCCGGTTCGAGCATTCACACCGTCTACGAGACCGCCCAGCAACAGCTCGGAGAGGCTTTGAGCCGGGCCGAAAAACTGCGCGATGAAGCTCTTGGCACTTTATCGGGCAGGCCGGTTCAAATGAATTTTCGGCCTAGCGATCCTCTAGGACTGACAATTTGGAATTTTCAACTCCACGATCGCCCGCTGGCGCTCGAGCTGCCTAGGCCGATCGAGAACGATTTCAAGCTCATCACGGCGGAAGGTTCTGAAGTTCCTTACCAGACAGCCGGCGACGGAAAAATTCTTGTCGTCTCCCCAGCGGTCTCAGTTCCGCCCCTCGGGTCTGTCTCGCTGGCGATCGAATTGGGAGCTCCATCCGGAATATCTCCGGCCGTCCGCGGCTCGCCCTCGGAACTAGAGAACGACTTGATTAAGGTGTCAGTCAATCCAGATGGTTCTTTGAGCTCCCTTTACGACAAAGAGACCGGACGCGAAGTTCTCTCGGACCGCGGGAATCAGCTCTGGATCTTCACGGACATCCCCCGTCAATTTGACGCGTGGGATATTGATGCATCCTACACCCAAGAGGGCTTTGAATTATTGGCTGACCAAGCCCATCAATTAGTTGAGTCCGGCCCCTTGCGGGCGACTCTTCGCGTCATCCGCAAATTTGGGAGCTCGAAAATCGTCCAGAATTACTCGCTCACCCACGGCAGCCGGCAGCTGTTGATTCGGACCAAAGCGCGTTGGCACGGCCGCCGTCGCCTGTTGCGCGCGCTTTTCCCGCTTCGGATTCGTTCGCACGAATTCTGGACGGAAACAGCTTTTGGCGCAGTACCTCGGCCGACCCATCGAAACACCACTTGGGACCAGGCCAAATTTGAAGTCCCTGGTCACCGCTGGGCCGATCTCAGCGAACCTGATTACGGGGTAAGCGTGCTCACGGACAGCAAATACGGGTACAGCGCGCAACAGAATGTGCTCGCCGTTACTTTGCTCCGATCTTCAATCTATCCAGATCCCTATGCCGATGAGGGTGAACACGAATTTGCTTATTCTCTTTATCCACACCCGGGAGATTGGCGCCGCGGCACTATTCAAGCGGCACAAGCTCTCACCGCCCCGCTGCAGGCAATGTTCACGAATTCAATTCCAGTCAGTCCAGCAAACGCGGAGTGGCGACTCTCTGGTGGAACCCTCGAGCTGGCCTGTCTGAAACAGGCGGAAGACTCCAGCGACTTGATTCTCCGTCTCTATGAGCCGCACGGGAACCGTGGTGTAGCCACGTTGAAGGCCGGGCGTCCGCTTCGCGCCGCCTCCCTGGTTAACGTCCTGGAGGAAACGCTCGCCCCCCTGCCGTTTACATCTGATTCTCGGGTACAGATTGAGTTCACACCGTTCCAGGTCGTAACATTAAGACTTGCGCTCAAATAGTATAAGTCACAGGCGTCAGATAAGTCACAGGGGTCATAGGGCTAAACGCTCGCTTCGGCGCCGGAGGCCAGGTAAAAATGCTGGCATGCCCCAGCGAAAATGTCATTCGAGTTACTAACGACAGACTCCTCCTCCCGCGCGCGAAGAGGTCGATTCACTACTAAACACGGCTCGATCGAAACTCCTGTGTTTATGCCGGTCGGCACCCAGGGAACAGTCAAGGCAACCGCTCCGGCGGAGCTGAAGGAGGTGGGCGCACAAATCGTTCTTGGTAACACCTACCATCTCTTTCTCCGCCCGGGGTTGGATGTGATCAGGCACTTCGGCGGCTTGCACCGCTTTATGGGCTGGGATCGGCCTATCCTGACCGATAGCGGCGGGTTTCAGGTCTTCTCTCTGGCAAAGCTTCGCCAGATCACCCAGGAGGGCGTGAATTTTAACAGCCACATTGACGGAGCGCCCTGCTTCCTAAGCCCGGAGATAGTCCTGGAGGCTCAGGCGATGCTCGGCTCAGATATTGCCATGGTATTCGATGAGTGTACCCCCTATCCGTGCGAGTACGATTACGCAAGGGCAAGCCTTGATCGGACGTTGCGCTGGGCAGAACGCTCCAGCACCTGGGCCGAAAGACAGATGAGCAACTCTCGGCCCCAGATGTTCGGCATCGTCCAAGGTTCTGTCTACGGCGATCTGCGCGAACGCGGGGCTCTGGCGCTTCGAGACATGAACTTTGACGGATATGCCATCGGCGGCGTAAGCGTTGGAGAGCCTGAGCCGGAGATGATCCGAGCAGTGGAGAGTTGTGAGCCGCTCCTGCCGGCTGATAAGCCGCGGTACGCCATGGGCCTCGGAACTCCGGCACAGATGGTCGAGATGGTCGCTAGCGGGATCGATATGTTCGATTGTGTCTTGCCGACACGGCTCGCGCGCAACGGCACCGCTTTCACCGCTCTCGGCACGATCAATCTGAAGAACAATCCTTTCCGAACGGATCAGCGCCCGATCCAAGAAGGTTGCGATTGCTCAACCTGTCGCCAGTTTTCCCGCGGCTACATCCGCCATCTGATCAAAGCCGAAGAAATCCTCGGCCTGCGCCTGATCACGATTCACAACCTCTATTTCTATCTGAACCTTATGCAACAAATTCGTGACGCCCTGGACCATGGAACCTTTGCACAGTTCCGTAGCCACTTCATGGCGAACTATCCAAAGTACGAGCCGAATGAAGCTTGATTCGGCTGATCTCAAGGATAGTAGCATAGGCTTCCAGCCTGGTCGGTTCCCTGGAAAAAGCTTAGCCCCGCCCGCTTAGCGATTCATACAGGCAAGATGCCTATGCTACCTTAAGTCCGGCAAATGAAACCGATATACTTATTGGCGCTGTTCCTCTTCGCGGCGTCCTTGCAAGCACAGCAAACCGGCTCTGATG
>JBAUZZ010000131.1:0-4899 GCA_049585495.1 Chthoniobacterales bacterium
ATGCCGTGCCAGCGGCCCACAGGGCCCGCGCGTGGCTGTCTTCCGAGCCCTCTCGTTCCAGCCAATGTCGCTGATGACTCATGAAATTTCGAAAGCGACAGGTTTCTTGATCAAAAGCGTGCCACAAGAACGCGAGGTAAATGCTGGCCAGGTGTTCGAATTGCTGCTGAGTCACCAGACTCGTTGTCTCCTCCAGGAGCAAGGTGAGGATGAAAGCACGGGCGTTATCGTCTGTACAGTAGCCTTCGGCGAAGTTCGGTACGTTGAAGATGGCATGCTGGAAAATTCCAGTGTTATCAGTCATTCTGAGCAGGTGGTCTAGCTTCAGTGGCGGCAATTCATAGGGGCGATTGTCCAGGGTCCGAGCTGCGAACGCCTTTCGTGGAGGCCCGCTCAAGCTTGCCCGGGCGCGTTCGAAGCTTTCCATGTGCCGCTTGGCTACGACCGACCAGATCATCCCTCGACCCAGTTTCCATGCTCTTTTGCGCGTTGCGGTCATGAGGACCGGATCGGAAAGAAATCGATTCACCCCCTGAGCAATTGCCTTGGGATTCGCGAATGGCACCAGGATGCCACGATCGTTAGCAAGCAGCTCCTTCGCGTGCCAATAGGGGGTGGAGATGACTGCTTTGCCGGCGCCGAATGTGTAAGCCAGCGTGCCGGAAGTAATCTGCGATTCGCTGAGATAAGGCGTGATATAGATGTCGGCGGCGCCGATGAACTCCTTCAATTCCTCTAGCGTCACGAATCGATTATAAAAGATGACGTTCCGCGTGACACAGCGATCCTCCGCGAGGCGCTCGAGCTTAAGCCGATACGACTCACCTTCGCGCGCGATGACATTGGGGTGTGTTGCACCGAGAATGATATATACCACGTTAGGATATTGTTCGAGAATCGCCGGGAGAGCTTCGATGACGTGCTCGATTCCTTTGTTGGGTGACAACAAGCCGAACGTTAGCAAAACCGTTTTGCCCTCTACGCCAAACTGATCTTTGTTAAAGCTAGGATCGATGAAGGGCATGTCCGGTATGCCATGCGGAATTACGTCAATCTTCTCGGGCGCTACGCCATAGATTTCCTCCAGGAAACCTTTACCGCGGTCGGCCATCACAATGAAGCGGTTGGAAAGTTCATCGAGTTGCCTCATCAATGCACGCTGATCCGTATTTGGCTCGCGCAGCACGGTGTGCAACGTCGTCACCACTGGCATGTTTACGTCGCGCAAAAGAGCCAGAAGATGGCTGCCGGCAGGCCCACCGTAGATGCCATACTCGTGCTGGACCAAGACGATTTCGACGTTGTTGATGTTGAGGAAATCGGCCGCGCGGCGATAGGAATCGAGCTCCTTCTCGTCGATTTCGAAGCGTATCCGAGCTGGATAGTCATAACCTTCGACTCGATCATTGACCGCGCCCACGATGCACTGACATTGGGGGAATTCCGTTGCAACGGCCTCACAAATATCGGAAGTGAAGGTTGCGATGCCGCACTGGCGCGGAAGATGATCCCCCAGAAAGGCTACTTGTTTGATGGTCGCGGCGATTTCCATGGACTCGACTGCTTTGACTATCGCTGTACCGAGCGGCGCGGGATGATATTTTCTTGCCTTTGGCTCAGAGGATTTGCTTGCGCTTTGTCTGGTGCCAATTTTGGTTCGAAATTCTTAGTCGTTTTTCTCATACTAAATCCTTAATCTCATTTCTCCTCGCCCCAGATCGAAGAAGGTTGAGAGTTCCGTATTGGACACCGGCGACGTGCTACCTCCTGCGCCCAACGGTGTCGGTGAAATTCACTCACCGACAGCGCCCGGAACGCGTTTGCTTACCTGGCAACAGTCTCGCCCGCCTTCGCCCTATTCTCCTATACTTTTCTCGAACGGTTGCCGTTGCTTTTTTGTTAGGACAGAGTGGGCAGTTACCGCCAGAATTCAGAAGCCGTTCGTCGGCGTTAGCCATAACGCCGAGTTGTTCGAAGCTGTCCTTTAAAGAGCAACAGGGGTAATAGAGATCGAGGATGATTTTCGGTAAGACGAAGAGGCCCCGTAACGTCGATTCGCCCCGTGCCGCTGCCATTCTATACGGTGACTGGGGCACCAGTAAGGCTTATGTGATCGGCCTGGCCTTTGCGGTCGCCGGCTACAGCTCGTTCTGGCTCTTAGCGGCCATGTCTGTGCTCTTGGCCCTGGTCGGCATCAACTACATGGCCATCTGCCGCCATTATCCGGACGGCGGCGGCGTGTACGCCAGCGTCTATCATCGTTCAAAAATCATCGCGATTATCGGAGCTTTTCTGTTGATAGCAGACTACATCGTGACCGCCGCGATCAGTGCCTTGTCCGCGTTTCAGTACTTGGGAGTACCGCATCCCGAAATCTTTGCAGGATGTTCGATTCTCGGGATCGGTGCGCTGAATTTTTTTGGTCCGAAGCGCACCGGTGAGCTGGCTGTTGCGGTCTCTGTCCCGACAGCAATCGTCGTTGTAATGCTCGGGCTTTTTACCGTGCCGCACCTCGGCGAGGCTTGGCATAATGTGAGGCCGCTCACAGGTGGCTTCTGGCAAAACTGGAACGGCTTCGTCGGAATCGTTCTGGCGGTGTCCGGCGTCGAGGCAATTGCGAATGCTACCAGCGTCATGAAGCTCGACCCTGGCAGCTCGGACGAGTATCCCTCGGTCAAAAAAACCTCAACACCAGCGATCTTCTTGGTGGTGCTCGAAGTCAGCATCCTCACGGCGTTTCTCGGCTTGGGTATGCATGCACTGGGCGGGCTCCAGATTGACAATGGCGACGTCAACGCACCGGGGCATCCGGGCGTGCGAGACTACATGCTTCGTTACATGGCGGAGATCTTTGTCGGTGGCCAGTTTGGCCCCAGCTTCGGCCAAGTCGCCGGCTGGATCGTTACCGGAGTCTTTGGGTTCCTGTTACTGTCCGCCGTCAATACGGCGATCGTCGATTTGATCGCTATTTCGTTCTTGATGTCACGGGACGGAGAATTGCCGTCCCGTTTCGAGAAACTCAATAGCTTTGGCGTTCCGAACCTTGGCCTGATTGTCGCAGCCATCATACCCGCGATTCTGGTTGTCGCCGTCAAAGACATTGCTGGCCTTGCAGAGCTCTACGCGGTTGGAGTCGTCGGTGCGATCGCTACCAATCTCGGCGCTACTTCGACCGACAGAAAACTTATCCTCGCCCAATGGGAGCGTGCTCTGATGTTTTGCACTTTTCTGGTCATGGCGGCGATAGAGATTTCTCTTTTGATCGACAAACCGGGGGCACGAATGTTTGCGGGAAGCGTGGTGGCTGTCGGTCTGGTCCTGCACGGGATTTCAGTCGCCAGAAAGCGAAGCCAACCTGCCGTGTCAACGCCTGAGGCCGAGCAGGCTGAAACCGAAGGCGCCGAGCCACGGTTTGAATTTCCGGAAGGCGTCGGGGCTCCGATCCTTTGCGCCGTGCGGGGCGTCGGTGGAACGCTCGACTTTGCGATGGAAGTCGCGAAGGATATGAACCGGCCCCTGTATATTATGTTCGTTCGCGAGCAAGCGATTCTCACCCTGGAAGATCGGAACCGAACTTGGAAGGACGACCAGGAGGCTCGTGCGCTCTTTGCCTACGCGACGAAGAAGGCTGCTGGACAACCGATCTTACCTTGTTACGCAGTCAGCGATGTTCCAGCCCACACGGTCGTCGATCTGGCGGTAAAGATTGGCGCCACCCTCCTGGTACTTGGAGCGCCGCGGAGGAATATGCTCGTAAAGCTCATCCGCGGAAACATGGTCCGTCGAGTTTCCAGATTTTTGCCTGAGAAAATTCACCTGTTGGTTTATGCCTGAAGTCGATAGTAGGCGACTTGTGGGTAAAAATGGGCTATCTTTGCATTAACCTAGAATCTCGATTCTACGCGGTTCTCTCAAAAGCTGCTCAAGTAGCCTAGCGTAAATCCACGCCGATCGAAGTCCCGGGTACAGAACGGCCAAAAGCCGCGAAGGAGGCGATAATGATATGATAACGAAGCAGAGAGGAGAAGGTGCGCATCTACTAGATGCGTTCTGGTTCCGTATGTCTGGTGATGTGGCCAATCTCAGGAGGCTCCATCTTCACTGTCGGAGCATTGGCCACAAGATTGTGGAACACGAGATTTCCGAGATGCTTGAATATTTAGAAGCGAAGCCAGACAAAAGAAACGCAATTTGCCCAAAACCTGGACTAGTAAGAAACTGGGCGGGTCTAGTCAGTTGAATTTGATACCGGCTAATCTTCTTCGTCATTGCTGGAACAAGCTTTAAAAAATCTCGTTTCTGAGACAGCGAAAAGCTATTTACTCTGCGGCTGGTGACAGCGTTGTTGAGTTCGGGGCTTGGTCTGCAAGCCTGATGAGGCCGCGAAAATAGCTTCTTCAACCATGGTGAAAACTCGAGCTACGGCTCGTTTTTCAGGCAACTGAGGGAACCATCCAAACTATGGAAGAAAACAAGCCAGAGAATAACCAATGGCGTCCGGTACAGATCCAAACAATTCTTGTTCCGACCGACCTCCATTTAGAATCAATGGTGGCATTTCAGTACGCTCTTACTTTAGCAAAGCTTTTCGATGCCAATCTCACGCTCCTGCACGTTTTCGAGGAATCGTATTCCTTTGACAAGGAAATAGGGCTGGGAGCCATTGAGTTACTTGGCGTTAAGAAAAGCAACGCCGAGCGCGAGCTTGCTCTCGTCGAGGAGCATCTACGCGCCCAACACCCAAAATGCCGAAGCTGCTTCAGAGTTGGAACTCCCTTCGAGCAGATCGTGCGGGAAGCCGAAAACATCGGTGCGAATCTAATTGTGATGTCTTGTCATAGCTACGGCTGGCCGGACCGGATTCTCCATGGCTCCGATGCGGAAGCAGTGCTCCGTCGC
>JBAUZZ010000132.1:0-7756 GCA_049585495.1 Chthoniobacterales bacterium
GAACGGAGTCAAGGCGGCCGCCAATGCGACGGCGATGGAACGTTCGATATCGTCTTTTGGAAAACAGAACTCGGCCATTAAGGCCCGCCAGGCCGCCGCAGCTTCAGCGGCGCTCAAGGTCTCGTCGATTTCCGGTGCGTCCGGCGAAGTGTAGATTCCGGTACGCGGATCATAACCCAGTTTAGAAAGGGTAATCGGCATCTGTGGGAGGTACGGCACACACGGGATCCGGCTATCGGTCCACAAGGTGACAATCGGAAGGTGGTCGAGAAAAACAGGTAGCGGCAAAGCCCGGGCGGCGGTTTCTACCGAGATCGATTTATAATCGCCGTCGCGAACCGGGCGGCAATACTGTTCAATCAATCCGGCGAATAAGAGAGGTGGAATTTCCACCAACTTTTTCGTTTCGTACTCTTGCCCGCTATGCGCCTTTTCAGTGACACTACGGATATGAACGGCCCGGCCGCGGAACCGGAAAAATTCCTTGTCCTTGAGGATACGGCCGAGATCGGCGGCGAACTCGCTGATGTAGCGGTCGGTCCCAGGATGAACGATCAGGGGTCGCGCATCATGCTCAGCAGCGACTGCTTTTCTAGTGCCGCGCAGTTCATCGCCTAATCCGGCGAGGATAACGAAATCCTTGAAAGCTTTGCTGGCGTTTTTGCCGGTCGCCTGCTGATAGAAATCGAACCCGTCGCCCTGCTCGCATGTTGCGTGATCCTTCCACTTGGTACCGTTTTCATAGATGGAAAAGGAAGGATTCTCGTCTTTGCGGAAAGGAGAATTTGTTAGACAGCAGCCGTTCGCGTCGAGGACGATCTCCGGAAAACCGAAATGTTTAATCAAGAGAGGGAGAGGCAGCGCCACTTTGGCGCGCTCCAATAGCGTGGCGTCTTCCTGCCCTGTAGTGGTAGTTTCCCGAGGTGAGCGACGGTGTTGTTTTCGCTGGTTCTGCAGCCACGGAAGCGCAAGTTCTTCCGGCCACTTGAGCGATCGTGGTCTGAGTTCGACCGGCGGCTGAATCTCCAGCCACTGATAATAAACGTTCGTTGGATGGAGGCCGCAGATAATGCATTGGCCGCGGCCGCAACGTAGTTCGCCGATTTTTGCCAACCCAGTTTTTTCGTCGACGTTGGCGCCCACCGTCAGCGGCGATTCCGCGTCAATGCTTAACGCGTAGACGCGATCGAACGATTGCTCCAGGTTCCTGAACCAGAGACCGCCGGCACGCGCCCCGTGGGTGCGCAGGGTGTGCCGCAACGCTTCGTTTTGGGCGAGCATGAATTGCAGGAACGGATCGGTATCGCAATCCAGAACAGCCAGCCAATTGCTCGGCGCACCGAGTAGCGCCCCGATTGTGCCGGCATTGGATAGGAGACGCTGATAGCCAGGTTTCTGAGTTTCTGCGAAGGTGGTTTTCTGCCATCTCGATCGGAGCGGTTTCTTGGTTCCGGTATCGATGGCTAGCAGGACAGCGTCCGGGAGCAGCGCCTGTACATCGGCCAGTGTCGGATGATCGCCGTTGTTCATACTGGGGCCTCCTGGGTTCTGAGCGCGTCGACGATGTACTGCGGGAAGAACTGGGAAGCACGATTGTAGAAACCGTCGAATGCCTGGTCGAGGATGTAGGTGACTGCGAAATCCAAATCACTGCGGATGGAACGGCCGCAGGCCTGGGTGAACTTCTGTGCCGTGTGCAGGTTATACCAATCCGGATCAACCTCCATTCGCCGCTTGACCCGTTTATCGCCGAGACTGGCAAACGGGAGCTTGGCGATCACCTGGAACCGGCTGCGATCACCGTACAGGTCGAGTCCTTCGTGCGAGCTCGGACTCACCAGCACGGTGCCCGATCGTGCGAACATTTCCTCGAGCCGGACATCTTTTTCGCGCGCGTTACCGTGGGTAATGAGGCGCTTACTCCGGCATTGCTGAACAATTTCTCGAGCCTGCCAATAGCTGCTAACGTGGACCAAGCCGCGGTCAGCCGGATGAAGATTCAGGATTTTTTCAAGTGCTCGGCAGGTCTTTGCGATGGCCGGCCCAGGGTTGCGATGGTCCCACTTTACGATCGGACAGACATGAATTAGGCGATTCTCGAGCGGGAACGGCGAATCGAGTGCCAAGAACTTGGCTTTGTTCGCATCGATCCCGAGAAAACGCGCCTGATGTTTGAACCCCGGCAAGGTTGCGCTCAAATAGATCCGCTTCGCACCGATCTGCGGTAAAAGGTGAGCCGCAAGATCAGTTGCCCACAACGGCGAAATGCTTAGTCGATCCGGTTGCTGATCGAAAACCCAGTGTTCGGGAACGTCTGCGAGAATTTTTCCGAGATTCTCCTGTTTCTGTTCCGCACGCTCGAGTTTCCGACAGATTTTCCGAATTTCCGGATCGTCTTCATCCGTGTGATCGAGCTCCTCCTCGAGCTCGCGAATCTGGGTGGCGAGCCAGAACGAATAAAACGTCTCCAGCCACGACAATTCAGCGCCTTCCGCTGGAAAGAATTCGACTTCATCGTCGTGAATATCGAAGGAGTAACCGCTTGCAATCGTATCGTGCAGCAGGTGCGCCTCGTCGAAGATGCCGATTTCTCGCCGTGCCCAGTCAGGCGCGAATCGGGCACAGGTGCAAATATAAGCGGCGTTAGCGATCGAGAAATCCGCTGCGTTAAATTTAGCTTTAGCAATCTTGTAAGGACAAGCATCATCTTCCTGACAGCGAGATTTGCTTCCGTTAGTCGATTTGACTCCACGTGACCCAACATCGCAGCTTTGGCAGATAGGGCACGGGTAGTGGCTCTTCGCGTGGAGTTGCCGAAGTCCCAGATTCGCGAAATCGCGCATATACTGGTCCTCGAGAGTAATAGTTGTGGTTGAAATGTAAGTGGCAGCACCTAACTCAGCTCGACAGCGCGCCAGTGCAATGGCCATCGCACTTTTCCCGATACCGGGAGGTGCCTCGAGAAAGATATCGTCGGCCTGAGCGAGTTCCCGGCAGATGAAATCGAGTCCTTGAGCCTGTGCCGGCCGCCACTGTGGAAACGGAAAGAAACGCCGCCACATAACAAATCTGTGTTAAATTAGAAGCCGCAGTTACAGGCTGCGGCTTCATAACATTAGGAACTTCAGCGCCACTTATCCTTTGGCGGTGACGCTGGCGGTTTTGCGTCTGGTCCCGAGATTGGGATCACGTAATCCGCAACTTTATTCTTCTTCTTGCCCTGATAGGTGTCGGTGTACAGGATAGCAATGCCGCGACGACCGATGAGCCGGTCCGGCACAAGGTCCACAGGGACACCTGGTTTAACGTCTTCGCCGATCGAAGAGAGAAAATTGACTATTTTCCACTCCGACTCAGCGACACCTGGAATCAGGTAATCGTAGACGGTCGGACCGTCCTTGAATTTCAGCGCAACTTCAATCATGTCGTTACCGCTGCTTTTAGATTCCTTTTCTTCGGCGTTACTGACTTCGAACGGATGCTCACCATCCGGTAGTACCGCAGACCCTTCACCAGGACTCATGCTAGGAACGAATTTCATAAGTTCTCACTTCCCTTCCGTTGTTAGTTCAGGTGTCGATCGCAGATATATTGCGCCGGCACCCTGTTTCATTGGTGCGGAATCGGGATTGATTCCCGCCTCCGCGCAAAGCTTTTGATATTTGGCCTCCGACAAGTGGCCATATTCCTCGAGCACCCGAGCAGCTCCGAGCCTGTCCACGAGCGGTTGCACGCCGGCGCCTCGACGTATTTGCCAGGCGAACGCGTTACCAACGACCAACCGGGCACTTCCACCTTTTGCTGCAAATACTGTTTGGCGCGATCGCTCGCCTGCTGCTGGTAGGGTTCAACTCCACGACAGGCCGTGAGAAACGCACCGAGCCGTTGCGGACTAGCCAGCACCGCCTGAAAATCGAACCTTGGCTTTTCGGTAAGCGCCAGCGCTTGGTCCGCGCGATTAATGAGCACCGGACATTCGCCGGCATTTGCGCACCAGCTGCAATAAGGATTGAACACCGGAGCGGCTGCAGCCTCGTAGCGTCCTCGGACCTCCAGAACTAGCTGTCGCGCCCGTTGATAACTGAAGGCGTACCGGTAGACGCGGCGGAGATCGCAGAAGAGCAGCCAAGTGGTCCAAGTCTCTGCGAAAAACTTCTCCATCAGGCCCCAGGCGTAAGCGGTCATCTGGAGCGAGTAGTCGTAATACTGCCCGGTCTTGAGATCGAAACTGCAGAACAGCTTCGGGCAAAGCGCATCGACCTCGCCAGGCGCCGGGAATCCCGGGATCTGGACTTGGCAATCTTCCTTGCGTGCGAGCACCAGGTTGTTCCCGACAACTACGTCGGTCTGACCAGCAGCCCAGTCGGCCGCCTGGATCTCTGCAGCACTGCCGTCCGGAAAATCCTTTAACCCTCCAAGGATCCGACGGTAAATCGTATCGACGGATGTGCCACGAGCCGCGGCTTCGCTTTGCTCCTCCTGCGGGCGGTACCAGGCGCAGAGCGCAAGCTTGGGCAGATTGCTGGGACGAAGTATGCCTTGTTTAAGCACCGACAGCCTCCTTGAATCCCTCGGGATCAGCCAGGATCCGGCGCTTATAGTGCGGTCCCAGCATGTGATAGTCCTCGTCCGTCTTGATCAGGCCGCGCTCGCGCAAAAACGCAAGCAGCCGTTCCTGCGGCAGATCGGAAAGTAGAGCCTCGATAGTACGCGACTCCTGGTCGGAGAGAAACGGGTCGGTGATAGCCTCGTCCGGGCTCGGCGGCGCCTGCTTCGTCCTGGAGTCCGGTTGCGGTGCGGTGGCGGGTATCGCGCCTGGAGCAGCGGGGGTCGCTTCAGGACGATCTAAAGTGGTGAGCGTCCCGAACAATGGTGCCAGTGCGTCGAAATTCGGTTTCAGCGGCTCGACTAATCCGCAGCGATTCTTTGCGGTCCAGCCCGGACCGTGTACCACGCGAACGATAGGCTCGTTGCTGCTGAGCGCTCGGACAATGCCCTCGCGATTCTTCGCCGTGCGTATATCCCAGTCGAAAAAAACCACGTGGTCCGCCCATTCCACCAAAGTGTCAGCGTTGCGTTTGTCGATCCGCGGCTCGTATCGATCAAACGGCTCTGCTAGTCCCGGCAATGTGACAGTTCGGACCTGAGTGTGACCGATCACGACCATGTGACGACCAGTGCGCCGGATCTCGCTGAATCTGGCCATCAGCTGAGTGTCGAAATTCTCACGGAGATACTGCCAAGCCGCGCCGTGAGGAAGGCCTTGCAGTCCATCGATCTTGACCTGGCGACAGGTCTCGCCAATGAGTAGCTTTTCCGCGATTTCGATCGGGTCCACCACGATGATTTCGTGTCGGCTCTTCTCGCGAACGATCAGATCGAGCGACTGAATCAAATCGCGGTAGGTCTCGATGTGGATTCGATCGCAGTCGTATTGATCAGAACCCCTTTCCAGGTCAAGGAAGAGTGTCTTTGGCGAGACGGCAGATCCGGTTTTACGGGTGCCTTCAGGTCCGTACCAGAGCTGGCCGGTGGGCCGGGCGCAGTGTCCCGAAGTAACAAGTTGCTCAAGTTGTAACATTGCTCGGTCCTGTTGAGTTCCATCCCTTGGCGGACACACCCATTCGTTCACGTTCCTCTTCGGTTGGAGGCCGACTTTTCGGGGCGAGGATCTCGTCCAGATCTTCGAAGTTTTCGAAAACCTCAGTATCACCGCACCAGCAGGAGATTACGGCAGCTCCAGCCGGAGCTCTGCCCACCATGATGGTGAAGTCGCACGTTTTACACCGCGGTAGAGGTTCGATGTTGCCGGCAGGCGAATAAGCTTCCCAAAAAACATGTTTCGTAGATTTCATGCGCGTGAGGATTTTCGGGGTAAGGGAACAATGAGTGCACGCCAGCGCAGCCAGTCCCACTCTTGGGGACTGAGGGCTGGAAAAATCCAGGAGCGGCCAAGGTGCTCCCAGACGGTTTTGAGTGGCCTGTTGCCAAAAACGGCGATAACCGTTATTTTGCGCGAAATACTCTTTGTTCATGTTTTGAAGCGGAGCCGGCCTGGACTCGAAAATCAGGGCCGGCTTCGCGGGTTTTAGGAGTTGCTCATCTGATTCCTGAAATCAGTCTTTAGTTGGCGGTCGGTTCCGGGAGCGGGGGGGCGCTACTTAGGGCGAAGAGCTTTAATACCGCTGATGCCAGGGCGCTTGAACATCTCGAGTACGCGGTCGCACTCATCTTCGTCCAACAGGATTGTTCGGCCGATGACGATTGCCGGGAGGAGTCCCTTGCGGATCCAGTGACGGATTTGTGCGGGGTGCACGTTCTTTTTGTTCGCGTAGGGGATGACCCGGGTCGTCGTCTTTGACATAGCGTTAATGAAGCGTTTCAAGAACACTACGTATAAAAGAGAAAAAAAGACAACAGAAATAGCTTGCAAAACCTGATTTCTCATTATTTTCTGTACACTACAGCGAAATAGAAGGAATCAGCGTCGATGCCACGCAAGCCGTCACCAAAGAACCTCAAAAATCCGCTTCGAATCCTGCGCTCGCTTTGTTCCGAGTACGGAGAAAATGCGCCACTGACTCAGATCCGGTTAGCCCAGATTACGGGTATCGCCCCCGATTATATCCGTAGCCTGGAAAACTCCAGGCGCCCGTTGAACCACGCTCAACTAGATAAGATCCGATATTCAATCGGAGCAGTGTGGGATCGCAAACGCAAGGAGTGGATGGTCAACGGCATCCCGGATGAACCCTTCAACTACACATGGTTCGAACGTTACCGGACGCTTTGGACGTCTCATGAGTTGCAGGTCGATATCGAAACCCACATGCTGTGCCGGAGATTACAAGCACTGCTACTGGGTGTCGAAGCTTCGGACTATAACCTCGTGTTTGATCGGATTTACAGTGCGCTCGAAGAGATTCGAACGGAACTAAAAGTCGGTGCGGCAAAAAGCGTATTTGAAAAGACAGCCTTCGAAATCAAATACGATCGCAACCCGAAAACGGGCGAAATTAGGTCAATCAGCCGGGTTTTTAAACTCGCCGATAAGGAGATCAACAGAGGTGATTTCAAAACCGGTGTAGGGGACTATGGGTACCTCGATTTAAGCCCCTATTCCTCCTGTACGACGCGCGGGAGCTCACTAAGTCAAATTGATGTGATCATGTCTCGTGAACCTACGCTTAAAGTGAGCGAGGTTAAAGTGAGGGAGCCTGAACACTATAATAAGATAAGAGAAAAGGTTCGAGCTGAGGCGCGGCCCGATGCCTAAGAATTCATCTCTTCGCCCGCGGCGGCTTCCCAGTCTCGGCAACGAGGCCTTGCAATGGGTTGTCAACGTCCCGGCTTCTCTCTCCCCGACTGGAAAACGGCAACGACGCTTCTTTGCCACCAGGCAACAGGCCGAAGTTGAATGTGAACTGCTTAAAACCCGAAAGTTCAACTTCGGTCATTCCTTGAGTTCGCTTTCACCGACACGAATCGCCGAAGCCGTTACTTGCTACGAACGATTGGAAAAAGGTGCGCCGGGAGTGAGTCTCTCCCACGCTATTACGAATTTCCTTGCAATGCATCATCGGAGAAACTCGAGCGTCACCGTTTCAACGTTATGCGATCGGTTCCTGGAATCCAAGACCGCCGCATCAGCGACCTACCAGCAGGAGCTTGCTGGCGTCTTCAGGAAGCTTCGGCCTACACTTGGATCCGAAATTACCAGCACCATTACTGCGGCCCGAATCGAAGAATCTCTCAC
>JBAUZZ010000133.1:0-1578 GCA_049585495.1 Chthoniobacterales bacterium
CGTATCAACTGCTGCAATTGCTCTTTTTCAGCGGAACTTAACACGAGCTTTCCACGCTGCTTGGACATCCAAACATCCAAGCAGGTTCTATCAGAATGTCACTATTATTTAAGAGACACTACACTAGCGCGTCGTCGTACGGCAGCACCGTGTAGTTCTTCAAGAACTGAACCAATCCCTCTTTCTTCTGCTCGCTCCAGTTCCGTTCAAACGGCCATTTGTAAAGCTCTCCCACCGTCATGAACGAGATGGGGTTGCTCAATCCGCTGACGAATTCGGTCGCATTTTTCATCGTCGAAAGACGCCTTCACGGGCAAATCTTGGTGGTTCAGTGTAAACTCCATGCGGTTGACGCCCCTGTTGAACAACTTTCCGATATCGCGCAGCTTCATTAAAACTCCCAAGTCAAAGCCGGGCGGCAACGAATCGCCTGAGCCCGTCGCGATCTCCATGCCTTCAAGCAGCGCCCGGTACGTTTGTTCGCCGAAATCAAGCCCCCCCAGCCCCAATTGGTTTTGCGAGCGTTCAAACTGGGCAACCGCTGCGGGGCTTCCGCGCGTGAAGCCGATGATGTCCAACGAAACTGCCTCTACAAGTTCCTCAGGTCGTCGGCCTTTGGCCGTGCTCGCGCTCTGCTGCAGGACCATCGCCACCCGCTTGGCACAGGCGGAAAACTCCCGCGTGGCCTGGATGAAGTCATCCAGGCGCATCCGGCCCGGTCTTACTTCCGGACCTTCAAAGCGAATCGTGAGGTACGGACTGGATTCGGCCACAAAATAGTCACCTCCGATCTTTAGTTTAGTATTTCCCAGGGGACTGAGCGACACAAAAACCAAAGAACCATACTAAGCCCCCTTCCAACTTCTGCCTCTGCCTCTGCCAAATCGTGACCTTGATACTCAGCGCCGTTCGTTTACGGATTAAGGCGGACAATTATGAACGTGTTACCAGCTTTCCTAGGGATCTGCTACCAGCACCATCTAGGAGTGGATAGATTACTCCACGCGCAAGATACTGGCAATCAGTAGGTTATGTCATCGTCTCTGGAGGTAAGGGGATTCGAACCCCTGGCCTTCTCATTGCGAACGAGACGCTCTACCAGCTGAGCTATACCCCCGAATAGTCCGGAGCGATGAGCTAATCACGAATTGGTAGCAGGTCAATTGAATTTGAGGGATTGAGGGGGCCTCCCAGAGTGGGACGGGCAAGACGCCCCTCCCACTCTACTGACTCTGCCGGATCTTCTCCTTCTTCGCCTCGCACTCCTCGTTCAGGCGGCGTAATTCGGAACTGAGTTGGTGCCGTAGCTTTTCCAATTCGGAAACATTACCCGCGGCTTCTTCCTTCCGAATTTGGTCTTTTAACATGAGCTCTTTCTCCGCGAGTTTCGATTTGTAAAGCGCATCGACGTCCGCCAGAGCTGCACGCTGCGCTTCGGTCAGAGGGACAGACGGAGCGGTCTTTTGCAAACGCTCCATCGCAAGTTCATAAGCCGATTTCATATCTTTCGAAAAGTGAGGGATTCGCCGGCGATATCAGCCTCGATGGCATCGCCTACGCTGAACTTTCCTTCTAAAA
>JBAUZZ010000134.1:0-2510 GCA_049585495.1 Chthoniobacterales bacterium
AGATCGAACGCATCGAGCTCAGCGACGTAAAAGCGCACCCGATTTAGCGCGGCGGCGGCAGCGCGACTCTGTGCCGTGCTGATGGCTTCTGCTGAGCTGTCAACCCCCAGAACCGCTCCGGAGGGGCCGACCAGCTCCGCCGCTAACAATGACACGTCGCCAACTCCGCAGCCGATATCGAGCACGCGCATTCCAGGGGCGACTCCCGCTCGCCGCAGCACATCCTCCGTGAGATCACGGAAGAATCTGCCCTGCGATTCCAATCGCTTAAATTCGCTTTCCGAGTAACCGAGCGCATAGGTACACACTCGATTCGTGCTCTTCGAGCGGCGGTCATTCTCTGGATTGGAATCAAGCGCTCTTGCTAACATGCTCATCGGAATGAAGGTGCCACCTGTTCCATGAAGCGCGCCATCTCGTCCTTAACCTGCGCATGCGGTTTTAGCCCACGTTGAAATACAGGATCACCTCATCGAAGCCGGCTGCCTCAACTTTCTTCAGCACGTCGGTAATGTGTGCGGGCGAGCCCAGCAGCACCGCATTCTCCGTCAGATCCTCCGGCCGCACGTTGCGCAGCCGCTCCACCATGTCGATGAAATAGCGATAGCTCAGCGGAGCGGTCCCTGGATCCCCTGGCAAGGCCGGAATGGCGCACTCCTTGAAGTAGCGGACCTGCCGTGCTCGCGCCGTCTGCTCCTGCACATCGTTGTCGGCAAAGTGCGTGAAATAGCTGCACATCAGCCGACCCGATGTCATGCCATGTTTTGCGCAGGTTTCCTGGTACAGCTCGCTCACCTGCTGCAGCCCGCCATAGGTCACCGCCGCGGCGAAAGGCGCGACGATCAGGCCACAGCCCAACCGCGCCGCCAACTCGATTGACGGTTTGGAGAACGACCCGATATAGGTCGGGATCGGTCGTTGCACCGGCTGCGGTGTGATCGCAATGTTGTCGAACGAATAGTACCGGCCGCGATGCGAGATCGGCTCCTTCGCCGCCCATAGCCGGCGCACGACCTCCATGCTCTCCTCGAAGATCAACTGGTTATCATCGAAAGACACGCCCAGCGGCGCATATTCGCGTCGGTCATAGCCGCGCCCGGCGGCGAAATCGACGCGCCCGCCGCTCAAGAGATCGAGGCTGGCCCATTGTTCCGCCGCCTGGATTGGGTGATGCAGTGGCAGCACGGTCACCGCCGGCGCCAGGCGAATGCGATGGGTGCGCGCAGCAATATAGGCGAGTGCCAGGTCGGGACACGACAGCACACCGAGAGTGCTGAAATGATGCTCGCCGATCCACACCGAGTGCATTCCCAGCTGTTCGGCATACAGGGCCTCATCGATGATGTCCGCGATGAACCGGTTGGACGACCGCGGGTTGTTGGCGTAGTGATTGTCGCTCAGGGTGAAGTAGCCGAATTTCATGGAGGAATTTTCAGCGCGCTCTGTGGATTGCCGCAGCTACCCGTTACTACGCGATTGCAGTTCTAGAATTACAGGGTCTGTAAAAAAAACTTCCATAGGCGTCATTTTCTAGCGAATAGCGAAGATTTTGCAGAATTCGTGAAAGTTCAGACGCGCTTTCGCGTTGTACGGGGTTGAAGATCGGCATTAAACCTCTAGGCCGATCGAAGGTAAGAAACAAAGCAAGAATTCGAGGGACAATCTGATGGTTACTGGGCACGTCCAACCAGTTACGGCAATTGTGGGAACGTTTCCGGTGGGGACGGCTGGGAGAGACGACAATGAAATACATACATTCGATGTGATCGGACCCGAGCTTAGAGTCTCTGGATTCAAGGTCCGCTGCCTAACACCGATGTGCCCATCGAAGGGTGGGTCTTCCTTCACTGAGAATTTTGAAAACACAGTTTCTAGCTAAAGCCGGCGGAAACCATTTCGCAACAGGCTTTAGCTAGGCTGATACGACCCGCAGACCGATTCCAACCCAATGTCGTGATTCGATTGTTTTGGCTCAGGCCCTAAGTCCCGGGGCGAGGAGGGGGATTGCGGCTTTCCCCGATAGTCGCGTATTCGGCAAGCAGGTTGTCCACCAAGGCCTGGGTCAGGTAGCCCTCCCGCACACATCTTTCGAGCGTCGCTTTTAGTTGGTTAAACTCTGCCACCAGCAATAGGGGACCGCGGTCGTTGATGATCTGCCGGAGAAACTGCGCAGCCTGGTTGCAGGTCTGTTGCTCAGGTGATGGTGGCGGCGGGGCTTTGTAGAAGGCCAGAGAGATGACTGAAACACCCTTGCCGACTGTGAGAACACGTCCCGCGACCGGGCCTGGCGGTAGTAAGATCCGCCACTGGTCGAAGATCACGCCTGACGACGTGGGAGAGATGGCGGTGATCGCCTCCTGGCTGTTGGTCGTGTCCACAAAGCCCAGGTCATTGCCTGAAGTAGTCAATACGCCCTCGGGATCGGGCGCGACCGATACGAAAATATCATTGAAAAGACTGCCCGTGGTCTCGTCGAACGAGTCGATCGTTGCGCCCGAGCCGCCAGGTGG